>VGBO01000047.1 GCA_016870475.1 Actinomycetota bacterium
TCGGCGTCACCTTCCCCTTCAACCTCGTGGTCGGCATCCCGCTGTTCGCCATGATCGCCTCGGCGCTCACCTGAGTAGGTTAGGTGCGTGACCGACGCCGATCGCCTCCTCGCCCTTCGACGTGCGATCCCCGTGGCCGACGAGGCGGCGCGGCGAGCGGCGTTCGACCGCCACAGCCTTCTCGCGAAGCCCGCCGGGTCACTTGGCCGCCTCGAGGACCTCGGCGCCCAGCTCGCGGCGGTCGCCGGTGCCGTCCCGCCACCGGTGCCCGAACGCCCGGCGGTGGTGGTCTTCGCCGCGGACCACGGGGTGCACGACGAGGGGGTGTCGCCCTGGCCGCAGGCGGTGACGGCACTCATGGTCCGGACCTTCCGGTCGGGCGGGGCGGCGGTCAACGCGCTCGCCGAGGTGGTCGGCGCAACGGTCGCCGTGATCGATGTCGGCGTCGCAGAACGGGCACTCCTGCCCGCAGACGTCGACGACCGACGGGTCGCCGGGGTGACGGCGAACCTGCGGACCGGGCCGGCCATGTCGAGGACCGACGCCATCGCCGCCCTCCTCGTCGGCGCGGACGTTGCGGCGGCGACGATCGCCGGTGGCGCGGACCTGCTCGTCGGCGGCGAGATGGGCATTGGCAACACGACCGCCGCGGCGGCCGTGATCGCTGCGTGTACCGGCGCACCGGCGGAGGCGGTGACGGGTCGGGGAACCGGGATCGACGACGCCACGCTGCAGCGCAAGATCGGTGTCGTCGCCGACGCGCTCCTGCGCAGTGGCCCACCGGCCGATCCGGTCGACGTGCTCGCCGAGCTCGGCGGACACGAGATCGCCGCGCTCGCGGGCTTCTACCTCGCCGGTGCTGCCGCCCGGGTACCGGTCGTCGTCGACGGGGTCATCGCTCTCGCGGGTGCCTGCATCGCCGGAGGGCTCGCACCCCCCGTCGTCGGGTCGATGATCGCCGGCCACCGTTCCACCGAACCGGCGGCGTCGCTTGCACTCGCGCACCTCGGACTCGAGCCCGTCCTCGACCTCGGCATGCGGCTCGGGGAGGGGAGCGGTGCACTCCTCGCCGTTCCGGTCATCCGGTCGGCCGCCGCCGTGCTCGGGCGGATGGCGGCCCTGCAGGACGTCGTCGGTCCCGCTCCGCACTGAGCGTCAGCCCCTTCGCCGTGCGGTCGGCGAACCACAGCAGCGGAGCCGCAGCCGCGACGAACGACCACAGTCGGACCGGTGGCACGTCGCTCGAGGACCTCGGCGTCCGTGAGGCCCCGGGACGAGGTGTCCTCAGGCGACCATGCGGAAGCGGACCGGGGCGCGTCCGGGGCCCCGGTGGGCGGGGTCGGGCCCGAGCCGCTCCGCCCGTCCCGCCTCAACCAGTCCCTCCACCGCCTTGCGCACAGTGACCGGTGTCCCCCCGAATTCGGCCATCACCGCACCGAGGGTGAACTCCGTCGTGCGTCCGGCGAGTCCCTCCGCGATGCGCGACGCCTGCACGGACGGTCGGCGGGCCCGGGTGCGCGTCGGCACCGGGCGTCGCGTCCGGGTCGGCGTGGTGGGGACACCACCGACGTCGAAGCCGGCTTCCCGCAGGGTCTGCGGCTGCACGCCCATGGTCAGGAACGCGGCGGCGTCGACGCCACGTTCGGTGGCGAAGGTGCGGGCGTGGCGCACGAACGCGTCGCGGAGCGTCGACTCGTCGACGTTGCGGGCGGCGCGGAGCTGCGAGAGCGCGACCAGGCGGTCGATGACATCGGTGGCTGCGGCGACGTCGGCCTCGAGGCGGGCCACGACGGCCTGGTCGACGGCGCTGTCGGGGTCGGCGAGGTACTGGAGGTAACGGCGGACGGCGTCCTCGGCGGTTCGGTCGCTGCTCATGCGTTCGGGCCTCCGGTGGTTCTCGGCGTGACGAGCATCGTACGCACCCCGTCGACCCCGGCGATCACGACGCGTTCGACGGTCGGGGCCAGGAAGATGCCGTGGTCGACGAGTCCGGGCAGCGCGGCGAGCCGGCCCGCGAGGTCGGCGGGGTCGGGGATCGCGTCGAACCGGGCGACGAGCAGGATGTTGCCGCTGTCGCTGCGCTCCGGTCGGACGTCGACCTGTCGGGCCCCGAGTCCCCGGACCCGCTCCGCGACGACGGCGGGGGCGAAGTCGAGCACCTCGAGCGGTGTGCCGAACGGGCCGAGCTGCGGGACGAGCTTGGACTCGTCGACGACGACGACGAACCGGTCGGCCATCTCGGCGACGACCTTCTCCCGCGTGTGCGCGCCGCCACCGCCCTTGGTCAGGTTGCCGGCCGGGTCGACCTCGTCCGCCCCGTCGATGGTGATGTCGAGATGCCCCGCCTCGTCGGGGGTGACGATCCGGAGCCCGAGCGAGGCGGCGAGGTCGGCGGTGCGGTGCGACGTGGCGACCCCGACGATGTCGGCGCCTCGCCGCCCGAGGGCGACGATCGTGTGGTGCACGGTGGACCCGGTGCCGAGCCCGACACGCATGCCGTCCTCGACCATGTCGGCGGCGGCTTCGCCGGCGCGGCGCTTCGCGTCCTCGATCGGTGTGGCGGGGGTGCCGGGCTCCTGCATGCGGGCAGCTTGGCAGGCCGCCGTCGGGCCGGGCGAGTGGGACGCCGACGCTGCTCAGCCGTGGTCGGGGTGGGCGCGGACCGCGCCACCGGCGAGGAGCGTGGCGATGCGGTCCTCGTCGTAGCCGAGGCGGGCGAGGATCTCGACGCTGTGCTCGCCGAGACGGGGTGCCGGCCGTCGAAGGCTCGTGGGGGTCGAGCCGAACCGCACGCCGAGCTGGGGTTGCCGGATGCGTCCCTCGCTCGGGTGGTCGATCTCGGCGAAGAACCCGACCTCGGCGAGGTGCGGGTCGGCGAGCAGGTCCTCGAGGGTCGCCATCGCCACGGCGGGCACCTCGGCCCGGGCGAACCGTTCGAGGGAGTCGGCTGTGGTGCGGCCGACGGTGAGCGTCTCGAGGGTCCCGTACACGTGGTCGAGGTGGGCGAGACGGCTCGGGATGTCGGCGAGCCGCGGGTCACCGGCGAGGTCCGGGCGGTCGAACGCGTCGAAAAGTGTGCGGAAGTGTTTGTCCTGGTAGGGGAGGGCGCACACGACGCCGTCGGCGGTCCGGAGCGGGCGTCGGTGCGGCGACAGGGTGCGGATGTACCCGGGCGGGCCGGGTGGGTCGTCACCGTTCGGGCCGGCGTCGAGGAAGGTGGCATCGGCGAGGTGTTCGAGGAGGGTGAAGCCGGCCATCACCTCGAACATCGGGACGACGACCTCCTGCCCCTCACCCGTGCGGGCCCGGTGGAACAGCGCGGCGAGGATCGCGTTCGCGAGCGCCATGCCGACCGTCTTGTCGATCATGATCGACGGCAAGTACCGGGGGGTCCCGGTGACCCGTTCCATGAGCGACACGATCCCGACGAGTCCCTGGATCATGTCGTCGTACGCCGGACGTCCCCCATAGGGGCCCTCCGGGTCGAAACCGGCGGCCGTCGCGTGCACGACCGTCGGGTTCACCGCCGCGATGTCTCGGTAGGTGATGCCGAGTCGCCGCGCCGCATCCGGCCGCACGTTGTGCACGACGACGTCCGCCGTGCGGACGAGGTCGGTCAGCACGTCGGCGGCGTCGGGGTGCTTGAGGTCGACGACGATGGAGCGCTTGTTCCGACCGAAGGTGAGGAACAGCGACGCCATGTCCACGTGCCGTGCCTGTCCGCCGAGCCGGGTCGTGTCGCCCTCCGGCGCCTCGACCTTGATCACGTCCGCGCCGAGGTCGCCGAGCTGCAGCGTCGCGTAGGGGCCGAGGGCGACGGAGGTGAGGTCGATGACGGTGATGCCGTGCAGTGGGCCGGGCGGAACGAGGGGGGCCGCGGACGGGTGGTCGGGCATCGGCCCACCGTAGGCGGGACCTGCTAGGAACGTCCCCATGACGACCGAGGATGCGCCGCTCGTCGGCGTGCACGTGCTCGAACTCGCCGGGGGGATCGCCGGTCCGTACGCCGGACGGCTCCTCGCCATGCTCGGGGCCACCGTCGTGAAGGTGGAGGACCCCGACGCTCCGGATCCGGCCCGCACCAAGCAGGTCGACGACGTGCCGCTCGCACCGGGGGAGACGAGCCCGCTGTTCCTGCACCTCAACGCCGGGAAGCGGAACGTCACCCCGGCGGGTTCGCCGGGTCTCGGGTGGGCCGACATCGTGATCGCCGACCGGGTGCGGGCGCAGGTGGCGGACACCGAGCTCGACCCGGAGGTGCTGCGCGCCTCGGGTGGGCCGCTCCTCGTCACGACGTCCGCCTGGGGGTTCGAGGCCGACGCCCCAGGCAGCATCGAGGACGAGCTGCTCGTGCAGGCGGCGTCGGGCTGCATCGCGGTGACCGGCAACGTCGACCGCGAGCCGTTGCGGTTGCCCGGGTGGCAGGGGCAGTACCAGGCGGGCGCGACCGCGGCCGTGGCCGCGGTGGCCGGGCTCCGCCTCGGTGGCGTCGCGCACCTCGACGTGCCGTGGATCGGTGCGTTGCAGGTCGGCATGGAGCTCGAGTTCGCCGACCGGCTCTTCGCCGGGAAGCGACGCAAGCCGTCGGGGCCGTTCCCGCCGGCCGCGTTCCCCGGTGGGGCGTTGCCCTGCAAGGACGGGCACGTGTGCCCGGGTTCCTACCGGGACGTCGACTGGGAGATGCAGTCGATCTTCTACGGGATGCCCGAGCTCTACACGGATGAGCGGTTCAACTCCCGTGCGGCCCGTTCGGAACGGGTGGAGGAGCTCTGGGAGCTCATCCGTCCGTGGTACGCGGAGCACACGAAGCGGGAGATCTTCCAGTACTGCCTGGACTCGCCGTGGACGGTCGGCATGGTGCTCACCGGCACCGACGCGCTCGCCGACGAGCACCTCGCCGCGCGCGGCACGATCGGCACCCTCGACACACCGGAAGGTCCGGTTCGGGCGCCCGTCCGGCCGTTCCTCGGCCCGGGACTACCCGTCGCCGACCAGGCGGTTCGCGCCCCCGGTGCCGACGACGCCGTCGCCGCATCGTTCGATGGCGGGGATCGTCGCCGCGTCACCCGACGACCGTTCGAGGGTCTGCGGGTGCTCGAGTTCACGGTGGCGTGGGCCGGTCCATTCGTCGGGAACCTGCTCGGTGGCCTCGGCATGGACGTGCTCCGGCTCGAGACGGTGCGCCCCTTCGAGGGGTACCGGTTGATGCGACTGCACGGCGACTCCGACCCGCCCGCGGTAGTCGCGATGCGGGGGAGTCGCGACTGGCTCGAGGCGTCGAACATGTACTGCTCGGTGAACCGCAACAAGCGGGGCGTGTCGGTCGACCTGTCGACCAAGCAGGGAAAGCAGGTGTTCCTCGACCTGATCCGTTCCGTGGACGTGGTGTTGTGCAACTTCACGGCCAGGGTCATGCCGCAGTTGGGCTTCGACTTCGAGACGTTGTCGGCGATCAACCCGAAGCTCGTCGTCGTGCGCATGCCGGCGTTCGGTACGACCGGCCCGTACTCGGAGTGCGCCGGGTACGCGCTCGTCGTCGAGGCGATGGGCGGGTTCGCCGCCCGTTGGGGCTACGAGGACGAGGGCGCGCGTGTCTCCGACACGTACTGGCCGGACTCTGTCGCGGGGACGCACGCGGCGCTCGCGGTCCTCGCGGGGATCGAGAGGGTGGACCGCACCGGGGTCGGCTGCGAGTTCGACTTCTCCCACATGGACGTGATGTGGCAGCAGATGGGCGAGGGGCTCGTCGTCGCGGGCCAGCGGGGAACCGACATCGGCCGGATGGGGAACCGTGAGCCCGGGGTCGCGGAGTCCGGGGTGCGGGCGATGGCGGGAGGCGGTTGGGAGGCCGTGGTCGAGGGTCGCACCGAGCCGGTGCTCGACCCGCTCGCCGCCTACGCGGATCCGCGCCAGTCCTGGCGGTACGAGATCGTGGCGCGCGACATCATCGGGGACGTGCCGTCGTTGCGCACCCCGATCGTGGTCGACGGTCGGCCGACGACGACCCGGCGTCCGGCGCCGCTGTTCGACCAGCACACCGACGAGGTGCTCTCGACGCTGGCCGGTTACGCGCCCGATCGCGTCGCAGAACTGCGCGAGACGAACGTGATCGGGGGCATCCTGCCCGACCCATCGCTCATGGGGATCCGCCGCCCGGCCGAGCCCGCCTCGGAGGACTCCTGAGGGACTCGGTAGCCTCACCCGCCATGGTCGACCGTCTGACCCTGCTGCAACTCCACGCCCACCCCGACGACGAGTCGTCGAAGGGCGCGATGACGACGGCCCGCTACGTCGACGAGGGGATGCGAGCGGTTCTCGTGTGCGCGACCGGCGGCGAGGAGGGCGACATCCTCAACGCGGAGATGGACCGTCCGGAGGTCAAGGAGAACCTCCACGAAGTCCGCATGGGTGAGCTCGCCGAGGCAGCGAAGATCATCGGCTACGAGACCGTCCACCTGCTCGGCTACCGCGACTCGGGGATGCCCGACAGCGAGGCGAACGCGCGGCCCGACAACTTCTGGAACACCCCGCTCGCGGAGTCCACGGGCCGGCTGGTGGCGATCCTGCGGGCCGAGCGGCCCGACGTGGTGATCACCTACGGCGAGGACCAGTCCCGCTACCCCCATCCGGACCACCTGCGGGTGCACGACATCACGATCGCCGCGGTCGACGCGGCCGCCGACCCGGCCGCGTACCCGGGAACGGGTGACGCCTTCGTCGTGCCGAAGCTGTATTACTCCCACGGGTTCTCCCGTCGGCGCCTGCAGACGATGCACGACTGGTACGTCGAGCAGGGCTCGGAGAGCCCCTACGCCGACTGGCTGTCGAAGATCGCCGAGGACCACGACATCCGGGTCACGACCCGGGTCTGGGCGGGTGAGCACATCGGGGTGATGCGCGACGCCCTGCTCGCCCACCGCACGCAGGTCGCTCCCGACAGCTGGTGGTTCAAGGTCCCCGCCGAGGTGATGCGTGAGCGCCACCCCTGGGAGGAGTACCAGCTCGCCCGTTCGCACGTCGGCACAGGTCCGCGCGACGCCGACGGCTTCGAGACCGACCTGTTCGCCGGCCTGCGCTGACGACCCGGGGGCACCGGCGCGCTCAGCGCCGCCGGCCGCCCCGGCGGGGTGGCGGGAGACGCGGCCCGCGGCACCGGTCGCACCGGTCCGACCACGGCGCCGAAGGCCGACCGCACGAACCGCACGTGCCGAAGGTGTTGTCGCGCACGGCGGCGGGGAGCAGGGCGCTGATGGCGGCGGCCGCCGCCGCCTCGGTGGCGAGCAGGTCGTCGGGGTCGGCGGCGAGGGCGGGGAACGCCCGGCCCGTCGCGGCGAGGCCCCGAGCCCGGGACGCGAGTCGCTCGGCGGTCTCGAGGTCGACGTCGCCGACGGCAGGGGGTCGCGGGGGCGCCGGTCGGCGGCCGCCGGCGGCGAGGTCGTGGGCCAGCTCGACGACGAAATCGTCGTCGTCGACGGACAGGGTGGCGAGCCGCCACAACGTGGTCGGGTCACCGATCCGCTCGAACGTGCCGTCCTGGCGCAGTCGTCCGAACAGGCGGGCGACGCGGTCGAGCGGTGCAGGGCGCAGCCACGGGTGGCCGGCGAACCCGCCGGTGGTCGCGGCGGTCTGCCATGCGGCGACGGCGTCGGCGAGCGCCGGGGCGTCGAAGGTGGTAGCCGGCCCGACGGTGGCGGCGAGGTCCTCGAGGGTCGGCCGGATCGGCGCGGTGGTGATCGCCGGGCCTGCGGCCAGGGTGCCGCCGGCAGCCTCGACCGCACGTCGGACGAGTGTCGCGTTCGCCTCGAGTCCGGCGACGCCGCGCAGCACGGCCGCGTCGCCGCGCTCGGCGAGCCCGTACCGGCCGGCCCGTCCGACGATCTGGGCGAGCTCCCAGAGGTGGAGGGGTCGGCGTCGCGTGCCGTCGAACTTCGTGGTCTCCGCCATGACGACGGTCCGGGCCGGCAGGTTGATGCCGTGGCCGATCACGTCGGTCACGCACAACACGTCGAGCTCACCGGCGAGGAACGCCTCGATCTGGCGGGCGCGTGCGGCGGGTGGCAGCGCGCCGTAGAGCACGCCGACGCGGTTCGGTGTGGCGCCGGCGACGCGGCGGGCGAGGGCGAGGACGGCGCGTCGGGAGAACGCCACGACGAGCGAACCGGCCGGGATCGCCTCGAGATCGAGGGTTCCGGCCCAGTGGAGCTCGACGAGGCGTCGGTGGGACCGGACCTCGAGCTGGTCGCCGAACACGTTCCGCAGGAGTGGCTCGACGTTCGTGGCTCCGACGAGGTGGAGGTGGCGGTACTCCGCACCGGCGAGGAGCCGACCCCACGCCCAGCCTCGGTCGGGGTCGTCGACCCAGTGCACCTCGTCGAGGACGAGCGTGTCGCCGCGCAGCGGTGCGAGCTCGGTGGTGCAGCACACGATCGGGGCGTCGGTGTCGATCCGTTCCTCACCGGTGCGCAGCCCGACGGTCACCCCGGCCGGCACGAGCGTCTGCAGCCGTCGCCGGGCCTCGTGGGCGAGCAGGCGAAGCGGCGCGGCGAAGGTGCCGCGACCGTTCGCCGCGAGGGCGGCGAGGGCGTCGTGGGACTTGCCGCTGTTCGTCGGGCCGAGGTGCGCGACGACGGTCTCGGCGGGTAGCACCCGTTCCGGCACCCGGAAGTGCGCGAGGGCTTCGGCGGCCCGGCGCGCGGCGTCGGCCTCGCGCCCGGCGCGGGCCTGGCGGGCGTCGGCCTGGTGGTCGTCGCGTCGGCGTGGTGCGGGCGGGGCCACGACGCGGCAGCGTAGGGGCCGGTAGCGTCCGGTCCGTGACGACCTCGCAGGGAGATCCGACGGGTGAGGCGACCGAGCTGCTGTCGGCGCTGATCCGGAATGCGTGCGTGAACGACGGGACCCCCGATTCGGGAGGTGAGACTCGGAACGCCGAACTGCTCCGGGATCACCTGTCGGGTTCGGGCGTGGACCTCGAACTGTTCGCGGCGCGGCCGGGTCGGGACTCTCTCGTCGCCCGCATCGAGGGGTCCGACCCCGACGCGCCGACGGTCGTGCTGATGGGCCACACCGACGTGGTGCCGGTGTCGCCCGACGGCTGGTCCCGGGATCCCTTCGGCGGTGAGGTCGTGCGCGGGACCGATGCGGCGGGCCGACCCGTCGAGGAGGTGTGGGGTCGCGGCGCGATCGACATGCTGAACCTCACGGCGACGATGGCGGTGGCGTTCCGACGACTCGCGGCGCGTGGATGGAAGCCGAAGGGCACGCTCGTCTACTTCGCCGTCCCCGACGAGGAGGCCGGCGGAACCTGGGGTGCGAAGTGGATGCTCGACCACCACGCGGAGGTGTTCGCCGGGCGTTCGGGCCGCTGCGACTACGTGCTCACGGAGATGGGTGGTTGGCCTCACGGCGGGGGTCGTCGGGTCGGGATCTCGGTGGGGGAGAAGGGGATCGCCTGGCGACGCCTCCGGGTCGGCGGGACCCCGGGGCACGGGTCGATGCCGTTCGGCGCCGACAACGCCGTGGTCACCGCGGCCGAGGTGGTGCGGCGGATCGCCGCGCACCGGCCGGCTGCGCACCTCGACGACCTGTGGCGTGAGCGCGTCGCGTCGCTGTCGGTCGATGCGTCGGTGCGGGATGCGCTGCTCGACCCGGCCCGGCTCATCGACACGCTCGCTGCGATGTCGCCGTCGCGGGCGAAGCTGTTGCACGCGTGCACGCACACGACGTTCTCCCCGAACGTGGTGCACGGCGGCGTGAAAACGAACGTCATCCCCGACGAGGTGCTCATCGACGTCGACATCCGTACCGTCCCGGGGGTGCGGGGCGACGACGTCGACGAGGAGCTGCGGGGTATCCTCGGCGACCTCGCCGACCGGGTCGAGGTCTCTCGGATCTTCGACGACGAGGCGACCGTCTCGCCGACCGACACCCCGATGTACGAGGCGCTCGAACGCCGGACGGCGCGGGTGTACCCGGGAGCGACGCTGCTGCCCGAGCTGATCGTCGGGGCGACCGACAGCCGATTCTTCCGGCATCGGGGGACGGTCGCGTACGGCACCGGCCTGTTCGCGCCGGGGGTGAGCTTCGAGCAGTTCGCCTCCCGGTTCCACGGCCACGACGAACGCATCGACACGGCGTCGCTCGGCCTCTGTGTGGATCTCTGGGAGGGGATCGCAGAGGACCTGCTCGGCTAGGTCGGCTACGGTGCGCGCATGCGCATCGGTGCGATGATCTTCCCGACCGACAAGGGCATCCAGCCCGTCGAGCTCGCCCGTGAGGCGGAGGGCCGCGGCTTCGACTCGTTGTGGTTCCCCGAGCACTCCCACATCCCGGTGTCGCGCCGCACCCCGTGGGGTGGTCGTGAGGGGGCGCCGCCGCTTCCGGAGGAGTACTGGCGCACCCACGACCAGTTCGTCGCCCTCGGCGCGTGCGCTGCGGTGACCACGACGCTGAAGCTCGGCACGGGGATCACCCTCGTCGCCCAGCGCGATCCGATCTGGTTAGCGAAGGAGGTCGCGACGGTCGACCAGATCTCCGGCGGTCGGTTCCTGTTCGGCGTCGGGTTCGGGTGGAACCACGAGGAGATGGAGAACCACGGCGGCATCGACCTGCGTCGCCGGCGTGCCCTCGTGCGCGAGAAGGTGCTCGCGTGTCGAGCGCTGTGGACCGAGGAGGAGGCGTCGTTCGCCGGCGAGTACGTGAACTTCGAGCCGTCGTGGAGCTGGCCGAAGCCGGTGCAGCGGCCGCACCCGCCGATCGTGATCGGCGCGTCGCCGACCCCGCTCCACTTCCGTCACATCGTCGAGTACGGCGACGTGTGGATGCCGATCGAGGGGCGTTGGCCGATCGCCGACCGCTGGAACGAGCTGCTGGCGATGGCGTCCGACGCCGGTCGCGACCCGGCGACGCTGTCACTCGGCGTGTTCGGCGCGAAGGCGACGGCAGAGAACCTCGACACCTACCGGGATCTCGGGACGTCGTTCGTGGCGCTCGGTCTGCCGGCGCTCGATCGTGATGCGGCGCTCGCCCAGATGGACAAGTACGCGCCGCTCGTCGCCCGCTACAACGCCTGAGGTCGACGTGTGGTGCCTAGGCTCGGGCCCGTGGCTCGAAACTGGGGACGCGTCGGCGCACTGGTGATCCTGATCGGTCTCGTGGTGGCGTTGCTCGCCCCGGTGTTCTCGGCGCTCGGCTGACCGTTCAGCCGGGTCCGGCGACGAGGTCGGCGAGGCTCCGGGTCCGGTCGCCACGCCAGGGGACCTCGACCGGAGCACCCGACGCGCAGGCCTCGGCGGCGGCGCAGAGCACCTCGAGGACGTTGCGTCCGAACGTCGCCGTGAGCCACGGCGGTCGCCCGCCGAGCAGGTCGGCGCCGGCCTCGGCCACCTGATCGAGGTAGCCGAACGTCTCGAGCTGCGCCGGTTCCACCGCATACCGGCGGGCGGGTGCGGGAAGGTCGACGCCGAGCTGCTCGAGGTGTGGGTCGGGTTGCAGTTCGAGTCGGAGAGCGCTCGACGCGGAGGCGACCTGCAGGTCCCAGATCGGGGCCGTCGCGGCGTCGTCGATCTCGAGGGTCGCCACGGTGCCGGATGCGGTGCCCAGGGTGACTTCCACGGCGCTCGTTCGACCGTCGTCACGACGGCGCAGCACACTGGCGCGCACCGCGACGGGTCGGTCTGCACGGAGGGTCGCGAGCACCACCGACACCGCACCCGGCCCGACCGTGCACAGCACGCCGGCGGGGTCGGGGTGGGCGGGGCCGTCGGTGGCGCGGTCGGCGGCGACGGCCCGGAGTCCGAGGTGGCCGAGCGTTCCGAGTTCTTCTGCCCGGGCGAGGAACGCGCGCACGAGCGGGGCGTGGAGCAGGTTCGAGGTGGCGGCGATGCGGGCTCCACCGGCGACGGCGCCGACGAGCCGGTCGGCATCGGCGAGCGTGGTAGCGAGCGGCGACTCGACGAGCACCGCGACCCCGGTCGCCGAGAGGTCGAGAGCGACTGCTGCATGCGTCGCCGGCGGGGTGGCGACGACGACGACGTCGGCCCCCCAGGGGGCCTCACCGACCGGTTCGACGACCCGGTGCTCGGGCAACGACCGGACGGCGTGCCGCCACAGCGCTCCGCCCCATCCGGATCCGACGATCGCGTACGACGGCACGGCCGCACCCTAGGGGGAACTACCCTCGGCGCCGTGGGTGATCTCGCACGCCTCGTCGATCTGCAGGACCTCGACAACCGGATCGGCGCCGCACGCCACCGGCTCGCCAACCTCCCCGAACGGGCGGAGCTCACCACCCGGCAGGCGGAGCTCGCCGCGCTCGACGCGGCGATCGCTGCGGCGGACGCCCCGTTGCGAGCGCTCGAGGCCGACCAGCGGCGGCTCGAGGACGAAGTGGCGTCGCTGCGCGACAAGATCGCCCGTGAGGACGCCCGCCTCTACGACGGCTCCGTCACCGCTCTGAAGGAGTTGCAGGCGATCCAGGACGAGATCGCCTCGCTTCGTCGCCGGGTCGACACGCTCGAGGACCGGCTGCTCGACGTGCTCGTCGAGCTCGAACCGTTGCAGAGCGCCGCGGCCGAACGGGCGACGGGCAGGACCGATCTCGTCGCTGCGGTCGCCGCCGCCGAGGGGCGGCTCGTGGCGGCCGAGGCCGCCGGTCGCGCCGACCTCGGCGCGCTCGAGGGGGAACGGCCGGGGCTCGTCGACGCCGTCGGCGCCGACGGTGTCGCCCGCTACGAGCGGTTGCGACCCGCGTTTGCTCCCGCGACGGTGGTCCGCCTCGTCGGATCACGCTGCGAGGGCTGCCCCTCCGCGATGCCCGCGATGGAGGTCGACCGGCTCCGTCACCTGCCCGCAGGCCTCGACGAGTGCGAGGAATGCGGCCGGCTGGTCCTGCACTGATCGGCGGCCGGTCGCGTGGTCCTGTGGTTCGTCGGCGTGTCTTTCGTCGCGGTGTGGGCGATCTTCCGCAGCCCGGCGATCGACTACCGCCTGGTGATGGTCGGGTCGGTGCTGCCGCTCGTCGACCTCGCCGTCGGTCGACCCTTCGTGCTGCACACGTTGGCCGGGGCGGTGGTCCTGCTGGGCGTGGTGATGGCGGTGACCGTCGGTCGCCGGTTGCGCCGCCGACGCTGGTTGGGCGTGCCGATCGGCGTGTTCTGCCACCTGGTCCTCGACGGAACGTGGACCGACACCCGCCTGTTCTGGTGGCCGGTGGCGGGCGTCTCGTTCCTCGACCGTCCGCTGCCGGAGTTCGCCGACCTCCGGCTCGGGGTCCTCGGCGAGCTGCTCGGTGCGGGTGCGCTCGTCTGGATGGTCCGCCGGTTCCGCCTCGACGACCCGGCCCGTCGCCGGGAGTTCCTGCGAACCGGTGCACTCGGACGGGACCTGGCCCGATGACGGGCCGACCGGCGAGACTGCGCGCATGCTGATCGTCGTCCGTCACGGCCGAACCGCCGCGAACGCCGCCGGGCTGTTGCAGGGTCGGGTCGACAACCCGCTCGACGACGTCGGCCGCGCGCAGGCTGCGGCGATCGCCGACGTGCTCGTCGGATGCGCCCACCCGCTCGTCGTGTCGAGCCCCTTGCTGCGGGCGCGCGAGACGGCCGATGCGGTGGCGCACCGCCTCGGAGCCCCCGTGCAGATCGACGATCGGTTCCTCGAGTTGGACTACGGGCTCCTCGACGGGGTGCCGACCAAGGACGTCGGCGCCGACGTGTGGGCCCGTTGGCGGGTCGACCCCGAGTTCGCGCCCGAGGGCGGGGAGTCGCTCGCGGCGTTGCAGCACCGGGTCGAGGACGCCTGCCGCGATCTCGCCGCGCTCGCAGCGGAACGGGACGTGCTGGTGTTCAGCCACGTGTCGCCGATCAAGGCGACGGTCGCCTGGGCGCTCGGCGTCGGGCCTGCCACGACGTGGCGGATGCACGTCGCGCAGGCGACGATCACGCGGGTGCGGACCGCACCGACGACGGCGCTCACGTCGTTCAACGAGGTCGCCCACCTGAACGGGATCTGAGGCGGGGCGGTCGCTGATGGGCCACGATGACGGGGTGGACACCGACGTCGATCTCCGGACCCTGCTCGCCGTGGCACCCGGCGCCGACGAGGCGGCCCGCGTCCACCTCGCCGACCGGCTGCGCGGCCATCCCGGTCTCGGTGGCCTGTCCGGCACCGACGCCTACGTCGCGGCGGACCTGCTCCGGTCGTCCGGCGCGCTCGCCGACCTGCCCGAGGCGGCGCGGCTCGCCCGGGTCGCGCACGACGACGGGGTCGCGGGTGCCGGCCACCTGCACGCCAACCTCGTCGACCAGGTGTCGCTCTACAGCGGGCGCCCGCAGCCCTATGGGACCGTGCTCGTCGAGCACGAGGGCGACGTGGTGCAGCCACCGGTCGACCCGAGCGTCGACGACGACGCCCGCCGGGTGCTCGGGGTGCCGTCGCTGGCTGAGCTCCGTGCCGAGGCGGAGCGGTCGAGCCGGGAGCTCGCGCGTGAACGGGCGGCGACGCCGGGGCTGCTGCCCCGGAGCCAACGGTTCTGTCGGGTGTGGACCGATCCGGACCCCGCCGACCTACGAGCCCGCCGTGACGCGGAAGGGTCCTCCGCGTGGGCCGACGGCGACGTGCTCACCTTCGTCGTCGACAGCGCGGTTCCCGTCGTGGCGTCTCCGACGTTCCCGCTGCCGTCCTGGGAGGTCGAGCCCGGCCTCCATGCGTTGCAGGTGCGGGTGGAACGCCTCGAGGAGGCGGTGGTCACCTACACGTTCGTCCCGCTCGGCGGCGTGCCGCGTGCGGGCACCAGGGGTGCCCACGACGGGCGCTTCCGTGGGCCCTCCGCGCCGCCGGAGCAGCGGTCGAACGATCCGCTCCGCGGGACGCTCACCGACCACCTCGTGGCCTCGGAGCCCTTCGGTGATCGTGCGGTGAGCGTGTACCGCCCGGCCGGGCACCGGCCCGGTGATGGCACCCCGGTCGTCTATGCGACCGACGGGAACCTGCTCGGTCCCTACGCCCGCAGGCTGGACGCGGCGATCGAGGACGGTCACTGCCCGCCGGTCGTGCTGGTCGGGGCCCACGCGGCGCCCTCCGACCACGTGCACGGCAACCAGCGGGCGCTCGAGTACCTCGTCGGCTTCGACCCCGCACGTTTCGCCGCCCACGAACGGTTCTTCACCGACGAACTGGTCGCATGGGCGGAGTCGACGTTCGGGGTGCCGGCCGAGCGGGCCCGGCGCGCCGTGTTCGGTTGCAGCGACGGGGGAGGGCACGCACTCACCGTGGCCCGGCGGCACGGCGACCGGTTCGCGCACGTGATCGCCTGCAGCACCGGTATGCCGCCGGAGGCGCAGTTTCGTTGGGACGTGGACGGCGCACCGTTCGTGCACCTGTGCGCGGGCACGCTCGAGGGCGGGTTCCATCAGGCGACGGAGGCATGGGCGGCCTTCCTGCACCTCGTCGGCGCCCGCCACCACTTCACCGAACGCGTCGCCGGACACGATCTCGTGCAGTGGGCCGAGGAGTTGCCGGCGGCGCTCCGGCGCGCCTGGGTCTGAGCCCGCCGGGCGCCCCATCGGGTCAGCCCGGGTCGGTGACGATCCGCGTGAGGTCGAACTCGCCGTCGGCGATGGCGGCGATGTTGCGTCGCACGTCCTTGGACTCGTGGCGGTGGAGGAGGACACCGACCGGACCGAGGTGCAGGAGACCGCCGGCGAGCTCATGGGTGCTGCGGTCGCGGTGGTCGATGTGGCTCGCCCACTCGGTCCGTGGCGCGTGCGCGAGCGTGGTGGCGAAGTGCCAGGCGTCGGACCGAGCGAGGGTCATGGCGGCGTTGACGATCTTCTCGCCGACCGCCTTGCCGTGGTCGAGGGCCGTAGCGAACGCCGGGGAGATGCCGGCGAGCTCGGACTCGACCTCGGGGAGCAGCGAGGCGAGCACGGCGTTGATGGTCTCGAAGTCGCCCCGGAGTCCCTCGATCGCGCTGCCGGGGGCGGTGCGGGCCGCCGCGATGCCGAGGTCGAGGTGGATGTGGGCGTTCATGCCGAGGAGCAGGTGCTGGAGCACGCAGTGGTTGTCGTTGCGGGCCTCGTCGAACTTGAGCATTCAGGACCGGGTCGGCAGTTCGCCGTCGTGGTACCGGTCGTAGGCGTCGATGAACCGGTTGGCGAAGACGACGTCGAGGTGCTCCATGCGCGGGTTGTCCTCGAAGTCGCCGCGTCCGATGCCGTCCCGGACCGTGATGGTGACGCGGTTGTAGAGGGCAGCGAAGTAGCCGATGCGGTCGTTGCGTTCGGTGCACTCGACGATGATCACCTCGAG
>VGBO01000048.1 GCA_016870475.1 Actinomycetota bacterium
CCCCGGGAAGCGACCGCTCTTCTGACCCGATCGCGATGTTCCACGTGGAACATCGCCGCGGCCCGGTCGACGGTTTCACGTGGAACACCTCGGACCGTCAGCGCGCGCCGGTATGCTCCACGAGGTTCGCCGTCCCACCGCGATCACCGCGGTCGGGCAGAGTCGACGAGGTCGGAGCGCACGATGGAGCCGAAGCCCTTTCCCCGGATCATCGCCGTCGCAAACCAGAAGGGCGGTGTGGGGAAGACCACCACGACCGTCAACCTCTCGGCCGCGCTCGCCGATCTCGGTTACCGCACGCTCGTGATCGATCTGGATCCGCAGGGGAACGCAACGACCGGGCTCGGTCTCGACCCGTGGGCGGCCGAGATCTCCATGTACGACGTGCTCCTGCGCGAAGCGGCCCTCGAGGATTGCATCGAGGCCACGTCGGTCCGGAACCTGTTCGTTGCCCCGTCGAAGCTCGACCTCGCCGGCGCCGAGGTCGAGCTCGTCCCGGCGTTCAGTCGGGAGATGCGCCTCCGAAGGGCCATCGAACCGATCCAGGACGACTACCAGTTCATCTTCCTCGACTGCCCCCCGTCGCTCGGCCTCCTCACCGTGAACGCCCTCGCCGCCGCCGGCGAGGTCCTCGTTCCCGTGCAGTGCGAGTACTACGCGCTCGAGGGACTCGGGCAGCTCCTGCGGAACGTCGACCTCGTCAAGAAGAGCCTGAACCCGGTTCTCGACGTCAGCACGCTCGTGCTCGTCATGTACGACGCCCGTACGAACCTGTCGACCCAGGTCGTCGAGGAGGTCCGGGCTCACTTCGGCGACAAGGTGTGTCGGACGCTCATCCCCCGGAACGTCCGACTCGCGGAGGCATCGTCGTTCCGGCAGCCGATCACCGTGTTCGATCCGATGAGCCGTGGCGCGATCGCGTACCGGACGCTCGCCAAGGAGGTCAGTGGTGGGGCAACGACGTAGTGGGCTCGGTCGGGGCCTCGGCGCACTGATCCCGAGCGACGTGGCGCCGCAGGGGAGCGGCACGTTCCAGGACCTTCCGATCGAGGCGATCGAGCCGAACCGGTACCAACCCCGAGAGACCTTCGACGAGGAGGCGCTCGCCACGCTGACCGCCTCCATCCGCGAGTTGGGCGTGCTCCAGCCGGTGCTCGTGCGGCCTCTCGAGGACGATGCGGAGCGGTTCGAGCTGATCGCCGGTGAACGACGCTGGCGCGCCGCACGTCGTGCCGGGCTGCTGAGCATCCCGGCGGTCGTCCGGCCGATCGAGGACAAGACGGCGCTCGAGCAGGCACTCGTCGAGAACCTCCACCGTGCCGATCTGAACCCGTTGGAGGAGGCGGCCGCCTACCAGCAGCTCGTGGAGGACTTCGGGCTCACCCAGGACCAGATCGCCACCCGGGTCGGTCGAAGCCGTTCGGCGGTCGCCAACACGCTGCGCCTCCTGCAGTTGCCGATGCCGGTCCAGCGTCTGCTCGTCGAGGGTCGCCTCGCTGCCGGCCACGCTCGGGCGCTGGCCGGGATCGAGGACCCGGCGGTGCAGGTGCGGCTCGCGACCCAGATCGCCGAGGACGGTCTGACCGTGCGGGACGCCGAGGAGCTCGTCCGCCGGAACGGTGCCGTCGCCGACGACCCGGCCGAGCAGCCTGCGCCGGTTCGATCCCCGACCGCGGTCGGTCGACCGCTGCCGCCGGGGCCTTCGGCTACGTTGCGCCCGGCAGGTCTGCTCGAGCTCGAACACGTCCTCGGCGACCATTTCGAGACGAAGGTGAAGGTCAGCCTGTCGCGCCAGCGAGGTCGGATCACGATCGACTTCGCGGACCTCGACGACCTCGAGCGGATCTACCGGGCGATGGTCGGCGAGGGCTGAATCCGCTATCCACAGCCTGTGAACAAGGCTGTGTAAGGTTGAGGTTCAGACGCCGGTTCGACAGATTCAGGGAGCCGGCTGCAGGGTCCAGACCCGCAGCGCCGCGACGATCGCCGCGACGTAGCGGTCGTTGTGCCGCACGACGTCGACCGTCGGGCCGAGTTCGATCAGCACGGCCGGCATCTGGGTCTCACGCAGCTCGGGTGACCGGCGCCCGGTCGGCGCCCCTGGCGGGTCGGGGACGACGGTGCCGAGCGCGGCGGTGACGAGGTCGGCGAGACGACGACCTGCCGGCGACTCGTCGACGAGCCCGCGGAAGAAGACGGCCTGCGCCCGTGGTTCGTCGGTCACCCGGACGGCGACGAACACGTCGGCGTGGTAGGCGTTCGCTCGGCGTGCCTGCTCGGAAGGGTCGGGATGCTGCAGGAGGAGCACCTCGGCGCCCTCGTTGTGCAGGGCGTGCTGGAGCTCGTGCGCGAGCGCACCGAGCCCACCGGGCTGGGCGACCGCGATCCGTCGACGGCGCAGCCCGGGGTCGGCCTCACGGAGCCTCTGCGCCTGTCGGACGTGCGAGACGGGCACGGCGGTGGTCCGGTCGGCACCGAGGCGTTGGAGCGCGTCGACCGTGTCGGGTCCGCTGATGCCGTCGGGATGCAGGCCGACGTTCCGCTGGAACTCGGCGAGCGCCGCCCGGGTGAGCGGGCCGAAGATCCCGTCGACACGGCCAGGGTCGAACCCGAGCGCACCGAGCCGCCGCTGCAGATCGGCGATGTCGTCGCCCCGCATCATCGGCGAGCGGTGGTAGAGCTGCCGATCGCCGAGCCGGTACCCGGCTTCGACCAGCGTCGCCCAGGTGTGGTCGTCACAGACCCCGGACGGTTCGATCCCGTAGCGGCGCTGGAAGTCCGCGACCGCGCGTTCGGTCCCGGCACCGAAGTCTCCCGGGAGATCCGGGTCGGTGCCGAGCTCGAAACTGTGAAGTCGACGTTGAAGGTCGCGGACCGACTCGCCCCGGCTGTCGAGGTGCAGTGGGAGGGAGTTCGTCACGAGCCGGACGCCCGGGTCGGACCGGCGGTCTGCCGCCGGTCAGATGAACTCGGCGAGATCGGCGCTGAGGGCGGCCTTGCCCTTGGCTCCGACGATCGTCTTCTGCGGCTGCCCGTCCTTGAACACGATCAACGTCGGGATGCTCATGATCCCGAAGCGCTGCGCGATGGCGGCGTTCTGCGAATCGTCGATGTCGACCTTGGCGATCTTGAGCTTGCCGTCGAGCTCGGTCGCGAGTTCCTCGAGCACCGGCGCGATCATCTTGCACGGGCCGCACCACTCGGCCCAGAAGTCGACGAGCACGGGCTCGGACGAGCCGCTCACGACCTCGTCGAAGGTAGATCCGGACAGGTGGCTGATGTTCGCACCCATGGTGCCTCCAGGGGGATGACGCCCGACGTTCCGTCGAACACCGTCGGTCAACGCCCCGATCCGTCCCGGCATTCCGGGCGGTTCGGACCAGCAGAGACTAGGGCGTCAGGCGCCGTGGTGCAGTGCTTCGAGGTAGCGCTCGGTGTCGATCGCCGCCATGCAGCCGGACCCCGCCGCGGTGATCGCCTGCCGGTAGGTCGAGTCCTGCACGTCACCGCAGGCGAACACGCCGGGGATGTTGGTGCGCGACGACCCGGCCTCGGTGCGCAGGTATCCGACGTCGTCCATGTCGAGCTGACCGGCGAACAGACCGGTGTTCGGCTGGTGGCCGATGGCGACGAACAGCCCGGTGACCTCGAGATCACGGACCTCGTCGGTGACCGTGTCGCGCACGACGAGCTTCTCGACGGACTGCTCGCCGACGATCCGTTCGACGACGGTGTTCCAGGCGAACCGGATCTTCTCGTTCTGCAACGCCCGGTCCTGCATGATCCGGGACGCGCGGAGCGTGTCGCGACGGTGGACGAGGGTCACGGAGCGCGCGAACTTCGTGAGGAACATCGCTTCCTCGAGGGCGGAGTCGCCGCCGCCGACGACGGCGATGTCGCGATCGCGGAAGAAGAACCCGTCGCAGGTGGCGCAGGTCGACACCCCGTAGCCCAACAGGCGCTTCTCGTCGGGGAGGCCGAGCATGAGGGACTGCGCACCGGTGGCGATGATCACCGCGTTGGCGGTCAGGGTCGGCTCGGCGGCGTCGGGGTCGCCCACCCAGATCCGGAACGGCCGGGCGGACAGGTCGACCCGGGCCACGCGCTCGACGCGCAGTTCGGCACCGAACCGTGCGGCCTGGGAACGCATGTCACCCATGAGCTGCGGCCCCATCACCCCCTCGGGGAACCCGGGGAAGTTCTCGACCTCGGTGGTCAGCATGAGCTGCCCGCCGGGCTGGTCGGACGTCGAGGACGGCTCGCCCTCGAACACCAGCGGCTCGAGGTTGGCCCGGGCCGTGTAGATCGCCGCGGTGAGACCGGCGGGGCCGGATCCGATGATCACGACCTCACGGGATGCGGGGGTTGCCATGGTCGCTCCGGTTCGTCTCGGGTGCGGGGACGGTGTCAGGTGCGCGGGCTGCGCCGGGTCCAGCAGAACGCCCCGGCGAGCGTGAGCACCCCACCGACGAGGAGGTGGACGGCCCACGTGGGCAGCACGGTGTCGAGCAGGCGGACCGACGTGATCAGCACGAGCACCAGGGCGATCACGCCGAGGACAGCCGCGACGATCCCGTAGACGAGCACTCGGGAGGCGACGATCGCCGGGCCGGTGGTCTTGCGGCGGACGCCGTCGACGACGCTCTCGATGGTCTCCGCGGCCTTCGCCGGCCAGTCGCCACCGAGTCGGTCGGCGACGCCGCGTGCGTGGTCGTCGGGTGCGCGGTCCATAGCGCGGTTCATCCTAGGACCACGAGCCCGTTCACGGTTCGGTCGAACCCGTGCCGGCGGCTGCGGCGGCGAGCGCCGACCGACGTCGCCGGTCGCTGCGGATCCACCAGGCGGCGAGCACGGCGATGGCGCCGACGGAGAGCGCGACTCCGACGCCGGAGATGGTCTGGGAGCGCAGGTCGACCGTGGTACGGGCGAGCTCGATGCCACCGTCCGGCGTGGAGACGCGGACCAGCAGGCGGAACGTGCCGGATCGCCGGGTCTGCACGGGGACGAGCACCTCGACGACACCGGGGGGCACGTCGACGTCGAAGGTCCCGGTCTCGTCGACCTCGACGCCCGGCCCGCTGATCTGGACCCGGACCCGCAGGGGACGTTCGGACCGGTTGTGGATGACGACGGGGAACTCGGCCCGGTGGCTCGTCACGACGACGGTCTCGCGGGCGGGGAGGTCGATGTCGCGCACGAGGGCGCGGAGCCGTGCCTCGGTCTCTTCCAGGAGCGCCGATGCTGCGGCGGGTTCGAGGGTGAGGGCGCGGAGGGCATCGCGTCGGCCCCGTTCGGCGGGTCCCGGGTCGAGGGCGAGGGCGCCGGCGACGTGGGCGGCGACGGCGAGGGCGGCGCGGGCCCGGGAGACGTCGACGGTCGGCGGGTCCGGCGGGGTTGCGGCTTCGATGCCGGCGGCGGCAGCCTCGACGACGGGAAGGGCGTCGCCACGGAGGTCGGTGATCGGAGTGAAGGGTCGATCCGTGCGGGCGAGCGGGCTGAGGAGCGTGCGCACGTAGACCGTCCAGTCGGCGAGCTCCGCGGCGGTCGTCGGCAGGTCGGGGAGGAGGAGCTGACCGCCTCCGGCGACGGCGAGGGCGGCCAGCGTGCGGTGCGCCGCGAGCACCGGGTCGCCGACGAGCGGCCCGGCAGCGCTCGCGGCGGTCACCGGGATGACTCGCAACGTTCCGGACCCGGCGAAGGTCACCCCGCCGACGTGCCAGCCGGCGCCGGGGAGGGTTGCGGCGTCGACGAGCAGCACTCCCGCACCCGCCCCCGCCGAATGGACGAACGTCTGCTCGGTCCCCGGGCCGACGAGACGCCACATCTCCGTGTCGGCGACGATGCCGGCGTCCTCGAGGACGGTGGCGCCCTCGTTGCGTGCCCAGCCCACGACGTCGGACGCACCGACGCCGTGCCACGACGCCTCGTCGAGGGGGACGTAGGGGGCGCCGAGGATCGCATCGCCCCCGCGGACGAGGTCGACGAGTGCGGTGCGCACGGCCGAACCGCTGACGGTGTCCGCAGCGAGGCCGTCGAGCAGGTCGGGGCGCACGTGCAGTGCGAGCGGGACGTCGCCGGCGGACCGCAGCACGTCGAGTGCCGACCGCAACGCGTCTCGGGCCTGCGGTGTGACGGTCCCGTCCCTGCTCAGCGCTGGTGCGACGGGAACGACGAGGACGAGGGGCCGCACCGGCTCGGGGTCGACGTGCACGAGGTGGGTGCGCAGCGTGGTGCGGCGCCCGGTGTCGTCGCGCAGGATGACCTGCACGGGGAACACGCCGTCGGCGAGCACGAGTGGGTTTCCGGGGGTGCCGTCTGCGGTGGGGACGACCGGGGTGTCGATGCGGAGCACCTGCCGACCGGCGACGACGGGGACGGAGGGGAGGGATCTGACGATCGTCGGACCGCGGCCCGGATCGGCGGCGACCGCGCCGGGGTCGCCGAGCGCGTCCTCGACGACGACGTCGATCGTGCCGGGTCGATCGGTGTCGACCTCGAGGGTGAAGCTGAACGTGTCCCGGGCGGCGATCCACGGCGACTGCGACAGGAGTCGGATCTCGGCGGTGCCCGCGACCCCGACCTGGCCGGCCGCCGGCGGGGCGGTCGTGACGGCCCCGCCGAGGGCGGTGAGCGCGCAGCACAGGGCGAGGAGCGTGCGGGTGAGGGTACGACGGGGCGACATGGTTCAGGTGCGGTTGCCCGCTCCGGCCGTCCGACGACCGAGCACGACGAGGTGGTGCGACTCCGGCACGAAGCCGACAGCACGGTAGAACGCGAGCGCCTGCGAGTTGGACTCCTGGGTGTTGACGAGCACCGTGTGGGCGCCTCGCCGGCGGAGCCATCGGAACCCGTCGTCGAGGAGGGCGGTCGCGACGCCGGACCGGCGGCGGGTCGGGTCGACGGCGAGTCGTTGGAGGAACCCGCACCCGTCCGCGACGCCGAACACGGCGTACCCGCCGACATCTCGGCCTCCATCCGTGCGGACCACCCGGTAGCGCGACCGGGCGGTCGCTCCGATCGCCTCGCCGAGGGCGGCGGCGTCGAACCGCCAGAACTCGTCGAACCCGGCGGCGTCGACAGCGAGCACGGCGTCGAGGTCGCTCGGTCGGGCGCGCCGGGGGACCGGGCGGGCGGTGCGGGGCAGGCGGCGGACGTCGGCGAGGTCGCGGGCGAGCAGGCACAGTCGTTGGCGTACCTCGAACCCGTCGTCGAGGAGTCGAGCGGTGCGCGGTTCGGGCAGCGCGGCGGTGAGGACGTCGTCGAACCCGACCGTGCCGAGGCGCGCGACGAGCGCGTCGAGCTCGGGACCGGGATGGAGGGTGACGTCCTCGAGCGGGACGAGGCACGCGGTCGCGGACCGGTCGTTCCACCGGGTGACACGGATCCGCCGCCCGTCGACGGTGAGCACCTCGGCGCCGTTCCCGTTCCGGCTCATCGGCGGCCGAGCGTAGTGGTCGCCGGGTCGGCCGCTCCCGGCCACCCGCCGATCGGGGGCGGGGTCGGCGGGGTACGCTCCGGGGGTGGCGGTGCTGTTCGCGAGCCATCCCGTGTACCTCGAGCACATCGCCGGGGTCGGCCATCCCGAGCGTCCGGACCGGTTGACGGCGGTGGCGCAGGGGGTTCGCGACGCCGGTTTCGTCGAGGCGGTGGTGCCGTTCGAGCCCCGGCCGGCGACGGTCGAGGAGCTCACGCTCGTGCATCCGGTCGCCTACGTGGAGGCGCTCGACCGTTTCTGCGCGGCGGGCGGGGGCCAGCTCGACCCGGACACCGGGGTGGTACCGCGCTCCTTCGATGCGGCGTTGCGTGCCGTGGGTGCGGGCCTCGATGCGGTGGAACGCCTCGACCGGGGTGAGGGCGACGCGGCGTTCTGCGCCGTGCGGCCGCCGGGGCACCACGCCACGCCCACGCGTGGGATGGGGTTCTGCCTGTTCAACAGCATCGCGGTGACCGCGGCGGCGCTCGCTGCCCGGGGGGAACGGGTGCTGGTGCTCGACTACGACGCCCACCACGGCAACGGCACCCAGGACGCGTTCTACGCCGATCCCCGGGTGTTGGTCGTGTCGTTCCACCAGTACCCGCTGTACCCGGGGACGGGGGCGCTGCGCGACATCGGGGACGGCGAGGGCGTCGGGACGACGCTGAACCTGCCGCTGCCGGCGGGCGCCACGGGCGACGTGTACCGGGCGGGGTTCGACCGGGTCGTGCGTCCGGTGGTCGAACGGTTCGCGCCGACGTGGGTGCTGCTGTCGGCGGGGTTCGACGCGCACCGGGCCGATCCGCTCACCGATCTGGCGTTGACCGCGGGCGATTTCGCCGATCTCACGGCGGAGGTGTTGGCGCTCGTGCCTGCGGGCCGACGGGTGGTGTTCCTCGAGGGCGGGTACGACCTCGTAGCGGTGGCGCGTTCGACAGCGGCGTGCCTCGGGGCGATGACCGGCACCGTGGTGCGTCCGGAGTCGCCGAGCACAGGTGGCCCGGGTGCGGACGTGGTTGACGCGGCGGTGCGCCTGCACCTCGGGGACGGGATCTGAGGGTGGCCCTCAGCCGTTGACGGTCAGCGCCCCGATCTTGCGGGCGCGCAGCACGACGACGGTGGGTACGGCGGTGTCGGTGGGCAGCTCGTGGAGCGTGTCGAGGCGGAACCCGGTCCGCACGAACGCAGTGACGAGTGCGCCGAGGGTGTGGCCGTGGTCCTCGCCGCGTTCGCTGCCGCTCGTCCACGGGCGCGGTGTGGTGGGTGCGTAGCGCGCCTTCGGTCCGTCGGTGGTGAGGGCGAGGGCGGGGTGGGGCAGCGAGCACACGAGCGCGGCGTCGGGGCGGAGCACCCGGTGGAGCTGGCGGAAGACCCGGGTCGGGTCGGCGACGCCGCAGAGCTGCATGGCGGAGAACGCCAGGTCGATCGTGTCGGCCCGCACGAAGGCGAGTTCCGCGAGGTCGAGGCGGTGGAGTTCCACGGCGACCTCTGCCGCCGTGCACCGGCTCCGGGCCGCTTCGACGCGGGTCGGCGACGGTTCGACGCCGACGACCCGTGCCCCGGCCCGGGCGAGCTCGACGGGGGCCTGGCCGGCGCCGCAGCCGAGGACGAGGACCTTCTTGCCGGCGAGTGGGCCGCACAGGCGCAGCGTCGTCTCATCCGCGACGACGGGCCCGTAGCGGAGTACCCCGTTCCAGTCCTCGGTGCTCGCTCCCCATGCGGCGGGCGGCTGGCTCATGGCGTTCCTCTCGGGGTGCTCGGGCGACGGCGCGGCCGTAGGTGGAGCGTACGCGTCCTAACCTTGCGCCCTGTGACGTTCCGACCGGACGTGCTCGCCGGCGGCGGCGCCGGAGGTGCGGGGCTCGTCGACTACCGGCTGGCCCGGCGGTCGGTGCTGGCCGAGTTCCGTCGCGGGCGGCTCTCCCAGACCGAGGTGTGCGACGCGCACCCGGAGCTGGTGCGGGCGGCGCGGGAGTACAGCCGGCCGACCGAGGAGATCTGTCCGATCTGTGAGGACGAGTGTCTGGCGCTCGTGACCTATGTGTTCGGGCCGCGTCTGCCGGCGCACGGGCGTTGCGTGGGGTCGCTCGAGGAGTTGCGGCGCTTCACAGCGGAGGCGCGCCGTTCGTCGGGCACCTTCACCTGTTACGTGGTGGAGGTGTGCCCGGGGTGTAGCTGGAACTATCTGGCACGGGTGTTCCCGCTCGCCGACGCCGACCGGGGGGCGCGCTGACCGGGCGTTCCGGGTCTGCTCGCCGGCCGTGGTGGCGGCGACGGTGGGTGCGGCGGCTCGCCGCGGTCGGTGCGTCGGGCGTGGCCGCGGTGGTCGTCGTGGTGGTTGCGGCGTTCGTGCTGATCGATCTGCCGGCCGAGGCGGGTCTCGAGCAGGCGACCTACGTGTGTGATGCGTCGGTCGATCCGTCGACGACCTCGTGCGGCCCGACGAACGCGATCGCGGTGCTGTCGGCGGGGGTGGACCGGCAGGTGATCGCGACCGAGGAGGTCCCGGCGGTGGTGCGGTCGGCGGTGATCGCTGCGGAGGACCGGAGCTTCGACCGGCACTCGGGCCTCGACCCGATCGGGATCGTGCGGGCGTTCGTGCGCAACCTGCGGTCGGGCGGGGTCGGTGAGGGAGGCTCCACGATCACCCAGCAGTACGTGAAGAACACGTTCCTCACCCAGGAGCGCACGTACCGGCGCAAGGTGGTGGAGGCGGTGCTCGCCGTGAAGGTGGAGCGACAGCTCTCCAAGGACGAGATCCTGACCCGCTACCTGAACACGATCTACCTCGGTCGTGGTACCTACGGTGTGGCGGCGGCGTCGAGCGAGTACTTCGGGGTGGAGGCGACGGCGCTCGGGGAGGGTGCAGCCGACCCGGCGTCGCGGCCCGTGGCGTTGGCGCGGACCGCCTACCTCGTCGGTCTGATCCGGTCGCCGGAGACGGCGGACGCGTCGCTCGACCCGCAGGAGGCGGAGCTGCGGCGGGATCTGGTGCTCGATGCGATGGTGGCGACGCAGGTGATCACCTCGGCCGACCGTGATGCGGCGGCGGCGGTGCCGATCGTCGACGTGGTGCGGGCCCGCAGCGGCGAGCGCACGGGCATGGGGTTCGTGCGGGACGCCGGGTCGGAGTACGTCGTGGACTGGGTGCGCCGGTGGTTGTCGTCGCCGGAGGGCCTCGGACTCGACGCGAACGAGGTGTACACCGGCGGGTTGCAGGTCTTCACCACGATCGACCCGGTCGCGCAGCGGGCGGCGTTCGCTGCGGCGGCCGGACCGGAGGGGGTGTTGCCCGACCGGTCCGACCCGTCGGCGGCGCTGGTCGCGGTCGACGAGTCGGGTCGGGTGCGGGCGATGGTGGGCGGGCGCGACTTCGCCGAGTCGCAGGTGAACCTCGCCACGGGGGTCGACGGTGGCGGTTCGGGTCGTCAGCCCGGGTCGACGTTCAAGACGTTCGCCCTGGCGACGGCGATCGAGGCGGGCTGGTCGCCGTTGTCGACGTTCCCGGCGCCGTCGACGATCTCCTTCGCCGGTCTGGACGGCGGGTCCGACTGGACCGTGTCGGGTGGGGCGTCGTCGACGGGTCGGTGGAGCCTGCTCGACGCCCTCGCGGTGTCGTCGAACACGGTGTACGCCCAGCTCATGGTGCAGCTCGGTGCCGCCGACGTGGTGGCCCTCGCCGGTGCTGCGGGCGTGCAGGCGACGTTGCCGGAGGCGCCGTCGCTGGTGCTCGGGTCGGGTGAGGTGTCGGTGCTCGACATGGCCGACGCCTATGCGATGTTCGCCCGCCGGGGTGAGCGTCTGGCGCCGTTCGTGGTGGCGAAGGTGGTGGACGGGTCGGGTCGGACGCGGTTCCGGGCGGAGCTGTCACGGACGCGGGTGGTCGGGTCGTCGACCGCCGACGCGGTGACGGTGGCGTTGCGGGCGGTGGTCGAGCGGGGCACCGGGTCGGCGGCGGCGATCGATCGTGACGCGGTCGGCAAGACGGGGACGACGGAGGACTACCGCGACGCGTGGTTCGTCGGGTACTCCTGCACGGGCCCGTCGTCGACCCTGACCGCCGCAGTGTGGACGGGGTACGCGGGGCTGCCGGGTCAGCCGACGGGATCGATGCGGGACGTGCGCGGGGTGTCGGTGGTGACGGGGGGTTCGTTCCCCGCCGAGATCTGGGGTCGGTTCATGGCGGAGGTCACGGCGGCCCGTCCCGAGTGTTCGCTGCCGACACCGTCCCGCCTGCCGGGGGAGGTGCGCACGGTCGCGGCGGTGCGGGGGGCGACGATCCCGCCGGGGGCCTTGGTGACGACGACCACGACGCCGGTCCCGTCGACCTCGACGTCGGTGGGCGCCGGGTCGACCTCCACCTCGGCGGGGTCGTCGACCTCGACGTCGGTGGGCGCCGGTCCGACGTCGACGACGGGAGCGGGGCCGCCGCCGACGGGTGGCGGGTGATCCGGTACGTTCGAGCCGTGGCCGGGTCGATGTGCACGAGCTGTGGTCGGGACGACGAGCCGGTGTCGCCGGTGCGTCGCGTGTACCTCGTGGCGGGCGACGGCCCGGCGGTCGCGGAGGGCTTGGGCGAGGCGGCCTCCGAGCCGGAGGCGTGGTGCTCGCTGTGCCGCGACTTCTACCCCTACGTCGAGCTCTGACGGCCCGCTCCCCCCGCTGTCACACCCACCCCGCAGACTGCGCCCACCGGGTCGATTGGCGGTCCGGGTGGTTCCGTCCGCTATGGTGCAGGGTCCATTCCAACGGCCCTGCCCCGTGCCGACGGGGCCCCGACCAGGTCGGGTCCACAGGGAGGTATCAGCCGCACATGCGGGTCTACGAGATGATGATCATCTTCGACAGCGATGTCGACGACTCGGGCATCCAGCAGATGCTCAACCGGGTGAACGACATGGTCGCTGCCGGAGGCGGGAAGGTCGCAACGACCGACCGCTGGGGGCGGCGTCGCTTCGCCTACGAGATCAATCACAAGCAGGAGGGCTACTACGTGGTCCTCGAGATCGTCACCGAGGGCCCGAACCTCGACGACGTCGATCGCTTCCTCCGTATCGCGGACCAGGTCGTCCGCCACAAGACCCTGCGTCTGCCCGAGCACGAGGCCACCCGACGTGGTCTGCTCGGTCAGAAGGCGTCGGCCTGAGCCGACCCGAACGGCTGGAGCATCCATGGCTAACGGAAACAACGTCGATCTGATCGGCAACGTCACACGCGACCCCGAACTCCGGTTCACACCGGGCGGCATGGCCGTCGCCCAGTTCGGCCTCGCGGTGAACCGGCGGACCCAGAACCGCCAGACCCAGGAATGGGAGGAGCGCACGTCGTTCTTCGACGTGGTCTGCTACGGCACGCTCGCCGAGAACGTGTCGGAGTCGTGCCAGCGCGGCGCCCGCGTGATGGTGCAGGGTCGGCTCGAGCAGCGCAGCTGGGAGACCCAGGAAGGCGACAAGCGGTCGAAGATCGAGGTCATCGCCGACGAGGTCGGTCCGAGCCTTCGTTGGGCGACGGCCGATGTCCGCAAGAACGAACGACGTGACGGTGGCATGGGTGGCGGGGGCGGTGGCGGCGGTGGCCGCCCGGCCCGCAACGAGCCGATGACCAACGCCTACCCCGACGACGAGGAGCCCTTCTGATGGCAGCACCCAGCGGCAAGATGAAGCAGCGCGGCAGAAACAAGGACAACGCCAAGCGCGCGAAGAGGAAGATCTCGATCCTCATCCAGGAGCGGGTCGAGTACGTCGACTACAAGGACGTGAACCTGCTCCGGCGGTTCGCGTCGGACCGGGCGAAGATCCGGGCCCGCCGGGTGACGGGCAACGACCAGCAGCAGCAGCGGGCCATCGCTCTCGCGATCAAGAACGCCCGTGAGATGGCGCTGTTGCCGTACACCAGCCGGGTCACGACGCAGCGCAGCTCGCGTTCGGGTGAGCGTGGCGGGCGCGGCGAGGGCCGTGGTCGTCGTCCCGAGGCGGAGACCGAGCTGACCGAGGTTCCCGAGGGCACCGAGGTCGAGGCTGTGGAGACCGAGTTCGAGGAGGAGGAGGAGCAGTGATCCGCGTCATCCTGCGTGACAGCGTCCGCGGCCTCGGCCGCCGGGGCGACATCGTCGACGTGAGCGACGGGTACGCCCGCAACTACCTCTTCCCGCAGGGGCTCGCGCTGCGATCGTCGACGGGTAACGAGGCGCAGGCCGAGCGCATGCGTGCGGCGCAGACCGTCCGCGACGCGCGTGAGCGTGCGGCGGCGGAGGAGATCGCCAAGGTGCTCGTGCCGGCGGTGATCCGGGTCGAAGCCCGCACCGGTGGCGAGGGTCGTCTGTTCGGGTCGGTGGCCGCGGCGGAGATCGCCGACGCGGTCTACGCGCAGACCGGGGTGGAGCTCGGTCGTCGGTCGATCGAGCTCGCGGAGGCGATCAAGACGGTCGGCGAGCACTCGGTGCCCGCCCGGCTGCACAGCGACGTCACGATCTTCCTCCAGGTCGAGGTCGTCGGCCGCTGATCCGGTCAGCTCGACCGTTGGTTGTCCACAGGTCGACCGGGTTCATCCACAGGTCCGGACTCGGTTCTCCCGAGGGTTCGTTCGGTTGTCCACCGGTTCGTCCACAGAATCTCCTCCACTGTCCACTAGCGGCCCACAGGCTGCGTCGGGCAGCGTGAGCTGATCATGGCCATCCCGTCGAACGGGGTGGACGGCGGGTCCCGTGGCTCCGGACGTTCACTCCCCAGCAACCTCGGTGCCGAAGAAGCGCTGCTCGGCGCGATGCTCCTCTCGCGCGACGCGATCGCGGCCGCGATCGAGGTCGTCCGGGCCGCCGACTTCTACCGACCCGCACACGGTCACGTCTTCGACGCGATCACCACGCTCTACGCCGCCGGGGAGCCGGCCGACCCGATCACGGTGGCCGAGGAGCTGCGTCGTGCGGGACTGCTCGACTCGCTCGGCGGTGAGGGTGAGATCGTCCGGCTGCAGGCGAACGCGCCGGCCGTGTCGAACGCCACCCGGTACGCGGGGATCATCGAGGAGCTCGCCCTCCTCCGGAAGATGATCACGACGGCGGGCGAGATCGCCGAGATCGGCTACTCGTTGCCCGACGACGTGACGAAGGCGGTCGATTCGGCCGAGGCGATGATCTTCGACCTGGCGACCCGGCGTACCGAGTCGTCGCTCGTGGAGGTGCGCGAGCTCCTCGGCGGAGCCATGGACCGTCTCGAGCAGCTCTACGACGTCGGGTCGTCGATCACGGGGACTCCGACCGGTTACGTCGATCTCGACGAGCTGCTGTCGGGGCTGCAGCCGAACGCTCTCGTCGTCGTGGGCGCCCGGCCCGCCATGGGGAAGACGGCGTTCGCGCTCGGCATGGCGGCGAACGCGGCGATCAACGCCCGTGTCCCGACGCTCGTGTTCTCCCTCGAGATGAGCCATCTCGAGATCGTGCAGCGCCTCCTCTCCTCGGAGGCTCGGGTCGACGCGACGAAGATGCGCAACGGGCGGCTCACCGAGGCCGACTGGCAGAAGATCACCCGGGCGATGACCCCGCTCGGCGATGCGGACATCTGGATCGACGACAACCCGAACGTCACGGTGATGGAGATCCGGTCGAAGGCCCGCAAGCTGAAGGCCCGGACCGGCAAGCTCGGCCTGATCGTGGTCGACTACGTGCAGCTCATGACCGGTCGGAACGGCGCCGAGAACCGCCAGGTCGAGGTTGCCGAGATCAGCCGAGGGCTGAAGATCCTCGCCCGCGAGCTCGAGACGCCCGTGGTCGCGCTCGCCCAGCTCAACCGTGGCCTTGAGCAGCGTGCCGACAAGCGCCCGATGCTGTCGGATCTGCGTGAGTCCGGGTCCCTCGAGCAGGACGCCGACGTCGTCCTTTTCCTGTACCGCGACGAGGTGTACAACGCCGAGACGCAGGACGCCGGGATCGCCGAGGTCATCGTGGCGAAGCACCGTTCCGGCCCGACGGGCACGGTGCGGCTCGCGTGGCTCGGCCAGTACACGAAGTTCGCCAACATGGCCCGCGACGTCTGACGACCAGAGGCTGGTCAGCCGGTGTACGACGTGCATCGAGGTGCTCGGGTCCGCAGCGAAGCGGCCCGCTCTACGCGATGCGCTCGCCGCCGAATCGGTGGCTGCCGTGTGGCACGGGCTCGTGCTCGGTCACTAACTCCCTGAGCTTGCCGAGGGGGTGCTGGACCCCGGCGACTGGGCGGCTGCGGCCTCGGAGGCGATGTCGCACCTCATGTTCGACGATCTCGTGGGGCGCTGAGCACGGATATGGCCTAGGTTTCGCGCAGTGATCCGCCGCATCGCCGCTGCGCTGCTCGCCGTCGTCTCCTCGATGTTCCTCACGGCTACGCCATCCGGTGCAACTGGCAGCTGCCTGTACGTGGTGTTCAACACGGTGGTCGGCCATGTGACCGCGTTCCCGGTTCCGTCGGGTGCGCCGGGGACGTTCCCGGTAGGTGCTTCGCCGCTCGCCATGGCGTTCTCCCCGGACGGAACGACCGGGTACGTGACGAACTTCGCCGACGGCACGGTGAGCGTCGTCTCGATAGCGACAGCGGAGATCCTCGCGACGATTACGGTCGGCAACGGGCCGGTCGGGATCGTCGTGTTACCGAACGGGACCCGCGTCTACGTCGCGAACAATGTCGACGGCACGCTGTCGGTCATCGACACGTCGACGAACACGGTGGTCGCGACGATTCCGGTGGGGAGCAGTCCGGCGGGGGTCGTCGTGTCACCGAACGGGGCCCGCGTCTACGTCGCGAACAATGTCGACGGCACGCTGTCGGTCATCGACACG
>VGBO01000049.1 GCA_016870475.1 Actinomycetota bacterium
TCAGCGACCGTAGCGCCGTCTCAGTAATGGATGCTACCGACCTGGCCGCCGCCGCACGCGATGGCGTCACCGTTCACGGCGACCGATCGGGGGGATGCGAGGAACGCCACGAGCCAGGCGACCTCCTCGGCGTCGACGAGCCGACCGATCACGCTCGACGATGCCATCCGCCGTTCCGCCTCGACGTCGTCGAACCCACCGGCCGCGGCGCGAGCCGCAACGACCCCGGGGGTGCGTTCCGTGCGGGTGAGACCGGGGTGCACGCAGGTCACGTTCACCCCTGAGCCGCCGAACTCGTCCGCGAGGTTCTTCGTGAGCGCGGCGACGGCGACGTTGCGCATCGAGGACACGGTCGACCCCGTCGTGCGGGCGGCGAGTCCCGACACGTTGATGATCCGGCCCCAACCGTTCGCCCGCAGGTGGGGTTCCGCGGCCCGGGCGCAGCGCAGGTAGCCGAGGACCTTAACGTTGACGTCGTCCCAGAACACCTCGTCGGCGAGCTCGGCGAGTCGGGGCGGGGTCGCCTGCCCGGCGGGCACCGCCGCGTTGTTCACGAGGATGTCGAGCCCGCCGAGCAGGTCGACGACCTCGTCGACCGCCGCATCGACCGATGCCGTATCGCCCGTGTCGAGTCGCACCGGGACGACACGACCGCCGGTCATCTCGGCGAGCTCCGACGCGGTCGCGCTGAGGGTCGTGAGGTCACGCGCGCCGATCGCCACGTGCACGCCCTCCTCGGCGAGTGCCCGGGCGATCGCCTTGCCGATGCCGCGGGATCCGCCGGTGACGAGCGCCCGGCGTCCGGTCAGCTCGAGGTCCACGCTCAGACCCCGAGTCGACGTCGGAGCGGCGCGAGCTCGGCGTGGTAGCGCTCCACGTTGCGCAACTTCACGCTCTCGTAGCCGCGGACGACGTCCGGCAGCTCGGCGAGACGCAGCGCGTCCGCGGCGTCGACCGTATCGTAGCGGCCGGCGACGGCCTCGACGGCACGGCGGTACTCCCGCACGAGCGACCGCTCCATGCGCCGCATCGACGTCCACCCGAACGGGTCGACCGGTGTGCCGCGCACGCGGCGACCGGCCCGCAACGCCACGAACGCCGGGCGGAACCATGCACCGACCCGGACCTTGCGATCGAAGCCCAGCGCACGGAACGCGGGCGGCTGCAGGTTCCAGTACACCTTGACGTCGGGGCCGACGGCGTTCGTCACCGTGAGCTTCGCCGCCTCCTCGAGGTGGAGTCGGGCGACCTCGTACTCGTCCTTGTAGGCCATCAACCGGTGCAGATGGTGCGCGACGGCCGCCGTGAAACGTTCGTCCCCGGTGGCGGCGACCGTCGCCACCGTGCCGAGGTAGCGGCTGGCGTAGCGCTCGTCCTGGTAGGCGGCGAGGTCCGCGGCGCGGATCCGGACGACCCGGCCGAGCTCGCCCTCGCCGAGGCCTCGGCCGACGATCTCGGCCTCGAGGCCGGCGGCCGGCCGGGGCAGGTGGTCCTCGGCGAACACCGACGCCGCCAGCACCCGTTCCGGGTCGACCGCCCACATGCGTCCCCAGCGGAACGCCAGACGGTTCGCCTCGACCGCAGCGCCGTTCAGCTCGATCGCCTGCTCGATGGCCGAGGCGCTCACCGGCAGGAGGCCGAGCTGGTAGGCCGCGCCGAGCTGCAGGACGTTCGCGGTGGTCGTCTCGCCGAAGAGCCCCTCCGCGACCGCCGACGCGTCGAGGAACCACGCGTCACGGGTCGCCGCCCGCAGATCCTCCTCGAGGAGCTGCTCGTCGGGGTACTGGGCATCGACCTTGGTCACCATCTCGCCGGTCGGCGTGCGGGCGGTGGACACGAGCGCGAACGTCCGGTCCGGCGAGGTCGCGAGCAGCTGGTTCGTCGACAGGCCGACCAGCAGGTCGAAGACGAGGTAGGTGTCGACCGAACCTGCGGTCACCTTGTTGGTTCCCTCGACCGGTTCGACCGTGATCCGCAGGTCCGACACGACCGGTCCGGCCTTCTGGGAGAGACCGGTCTGATCGAGGCCCCAGACGTACCGTCCGTCGACAGTCGCCGCCGTCCCGAGGATCTGGGACACTGTGACCACGCCGGTCCCGCCGATCCCCGGCATGCGGATCGTGGCGTCGTCGGCGGGGATCCGCAGCGTCGGCGCGGGCAGCTCCGCCACGTCGAAGGTCGGCCGGCGCCGTGCCCCGCCCTCGGCACGGGACCCGATTTTCGGTCGCTTGCGCGGCACGACCGTGAGGAACGACGGGCACTCGCCCTGGAGGCAGGAGTAGTCCTTGTTGCAGGACGACTGGTGGATCCGGGTCTTGCGCCCGAACTCGGTGTCGACCGGCTGCACGGACAGGCAGTTCGACTTCGCCCCGCAGTCCCCGCAGCCCTCGCACACCCGCTCGTTGATCACGATGCGTTCCGGCGGGTCGGCGAGCAGGCCGCGCTTGCGGTCGCGGCGCTTCTCGGCGGCGCACATCTGGTCGTGCACGAGCACGGTCACGCCCGGCTCGGCGCGCAACGTCTCCTGCGCCTCGACGATCCGCTCCCGTTCCCAGACCTCGGTCCCCGGGGCGAGCTCGACGCCGCGGTACCGGTCGGTGTCGTCCGTGGTGACGATCACGCGGCGCACCCCCTCGCTCCGCAACCAGGCGGTCAGCTCGGGGATGGGCATCGCCCCGGCGGCGTCCTGGCCACCGGTCATGGCGACGGCGCCGTTGTAGAGGACCTTGTAGGTCATGTGCGCGCCCGCGGCGACCGCGGCGCGCAGCGACAGCGACCCGGAGTGGAAGAACGTCCCGTCACCGATGTTCTGGATGAAGTGGTCGCTCTCCACGAACGGCCCGATGCCGATCCACTGCGTGCCCTCGCCGCCCATCTGGGTGATGCCGGTGATGGTCCCGACCCGTTCGGGGTCCATGAACATCGCCATGCCCGAGCAGCCGATGCCCGCGCCAACGAGCGACCCGTCGGGGACCTTCGTCCCCGTCGAGTGCGGACACCCCGAGCAGAAGTACGGCGTGCGCGCCGGCAGCAGCTCGACCTTGCGCTTGAAGGCCAGCGCCGGCGCCGGCGTGGCCGGCGTGAGTCGGCCGGCGTCGATCCTGGTGAGGAGCCGCCGCCGGAGCGGCTCGACGAGCGCGTCCGCGTCGAGCGCCCCGTAGGAGGGCACGAGCACCTCGCGGTCGGGGCAGCGCTTGCCGACGACCCTCGGGGCGTCGGGCATGCCGTACAGCGCGTCCCGTACGGCGGTCTCGAGGAAGGGGCGCTTCTCCTCCACGACGAGCACCTCGTCGAGGCCGTCCGCGAAGCGACGGGCGATCACCCCGTCGAAGGGGAACATCATCCCGACCCGGAGGAGCCGGATGCCGTTGCGGGCGATGGCGTCGTGGTCGAGACCGAGCTTCCGGAGCGCCTCGACGACCTCGTAGTACACGCGGCCCGACGCGACGATGCCGAGCCAGGCGTCGGTCGGCGCGATCGTGATCTCGTTGAGCCCGTTGTCCTGGCCGTACCGCAGCGCCAGCTCGAGGCGGGCCTCGTAGATCTCCTGCTCGATCGCGTTCGAGTACGGCGTGACCAGGTTGCCGGTGACCGTCGGCCGGTAGGGCTTGCCCCGCCATTCGATCGTCGGGACGATGGGCCGGACGCGGCCCGGGCCGACCTCGGCCGTCCCTGCGCCGTCGGCGACCGCGGTGACGATCTTCAGCGCCGTCCACAGGCCCGCGGTCCGGGACAGGTGCACGCCGTGTCGACCGAGGTCGAGGATCTCCTGCACGTTGCCCGGGTGCAGGACCGGGACGTGGAGGTCGGCGAGCGTCCCCTCCGACGCGGAGGGCAGGGTCGAGGACTTCGACGCCGGGTCGTCGCCGGTGAGGGCGAGGACCCCGCCGTTCGCCGAGGTCCCGGCGTAGTTCGCGTGACGGATCGCGTCGCCGGCCCGGTCGAGCCCTGGCGCCTTGCCGTACCAGACGCCGACCACGCCGTCGTGACGCTGGCCGGGGAACGTGGCGGCGAGCTGGCTGCCCATGACGGCGGTGGCGCCGAGCTCCTCGTTGAGGCCCGGCGTGTGCACGATGTCGAGCTGCTCGAGGAGCCGCTGGTGGGCGATCAGCTCACGGTCGTAGCCGCCGAGCGGGGAGCCCTGGTACCCCGACACGAACGCGGCCGTCCGCAGACCGGCGTCGCGGTCGGCGCGGAGCTGGTCGAACAGCACCCGGACGAGCGCCTGGATGCCCGTGTAGAAGAACTGGCCCTCACGCGTCGAGTACTTCGCGTCGAGGTCGCTCGCGGCCTCCGGCCGCCCCATGACGTCGGTCATCCCTGCTCCCCCTCCGTCGGCATGCGATTCCCGCAGGGTAGCCGCGAGGAGGTCCTCAGTCGCCCGCGGTGGGGAGGACGTGCCCGGCGAATCGTTCCCGCAACGCCGTCTTCTGGATCTTCCCGGTGCCCGTGTGGGGGAGCTCGTCGACGAAGACCACCTCGTCGGGGAGCCGCCAGCGCGCCACCCGGGCGGCGAGGTGGGCGAGCACGTCCTCGGCCGTGACGGAGGCGCCGGCCACGCGGACGCACACGAGCAACGGCCGTTCCTGCCAGCGCGGGTGCGGGAGGCCGATCACGGCCGCCTCGCTCACGCCCGGACACCCGACCGCCTCGTTCTCGAGTGTGATGGAGCTGATCCACTCGCCACCGCTCTTGATGACGTCCTTCGCCCGGTCGACGAGCTCGAGGTACCCCTCGGGGTCGATCGTCGCGATGTCGCCCGTGCGCAGCCAGCCGCCGTCGGTGTGGCTCGTCCCCCCGCCCTCCTCGCCGAGGTAGTAGCGGCCCGCGACCCACGGACCCCGGGCGACGAGCTCACCGCGACTCGTCCCGTCGTGGGGCACGGATCGCCCGTGGTCGTCGATCACGTCGAGTTCAACGCCGTAGAGCACGCGACCCGCCTTCATCTGCCGGGCCCGACGCTCCTCGACGGGCCGCGCCACGGTGGCCGCGGTGGGCATGCCCGACGAACCGAGCGTCATCTCCGTCATGCCCCACACGTGGCTGACCGTGACCCCGTAGCGGTCCTCCAGGGTCTCGATGAGGGAGGCCGGTGCCGCCGACCCACCGATCGCTACCCGCTGCAAGCTGGGGACGTCGAGGCCGTGCCGCTCGAGGTGCTCCGCGAGCCCGAGCCACACCGTCAGCACGCCCGCCGAGAACGTGACCCGTTCCCCGGTCATCCACCGGTGCAACGCCTCCGGACCGACGTCGGGCCCCGGCAGGACGAGGCGGGCGCCCGAGTGCGCCGTGGCGAACGGCAACGCCCACCCGTTGACGTGGAACATCGGCACGACGAGCAGCACCGTCTCACGCGACGACACCCCGTGCCCGTCGCCCGTGCACACGGCGAAGCTCTGCAGCACGAGCCCGCGGTGGTGGTAGAGCACGCCCTTGGGGTTGCCGGTCGTGCCGGACGTGTAGCAGAGCGCCGCGGCGCTGCGTTCGTCGAACTCGGGCCACACCTCGAGCGGAGCGTGCGCGTCGAGCAGCGCGTCGAAACCCGGGTCGAGGGCGATCCAGTGCTCGACCCCGGGACAGCGCGGCCGGAGGCGGTCGACGGTGTCGGAGAACGCCGGGTCGTAGAGGACGATCCGGTCCTCGGCGTGGCCGACGACGTAGGCAAGCTGGTCGTCGAAGAGCCGCGGGTTGATCGTGTGGAGCACGGCGCCGATACCGGTGATCCCGTAGTACGCCGTCAGGTGCCGGTGGTCGTTCCAGGCAAGCGTGCCGACCCGGTCACCGGCCACGATCCCGAGGTGACCGAGCGCCGTCGCGCACCGGCGGGCCCGTTCACCGATCCACGCCCAGTCGGTGCGCCGCACCGCACCGGTGCTGTCACAGGAGACGACAGGCGTCGTGCCGTGGAACCGGGCCGCGTAGTCGACCAACCCCGACAGCAGGAGCTGCCGGTCCATGTTCAGGCCTACGAGCACGGCCGGATCGCAGGGTCGTTCAGCCGTCGCCGCGCAGCGTTCCGTCGGCGACGAGCGCGTCGACGCGTCCGTCGTCGTAGCCGAGCAGCTCCTGCAGCACCGCCCGGTTGTGTTCGCCGAGGCGCGGCGCCGGCGGCTCGACCGTGCGCTCGGCGGCGGCGCTCGAGTGGATCGGGAACCCGGGGACCCGCACGGTACCCATCGTTTCGTCCTCCACCTCGACGACCGCCCGCCGTGCACGGAAGTGCGGCTCGAGATGCGCGTCCGCAGGGTCGATCACCGGCGCGGCGGGCAACCGGAACCGGTCGAGGTACGCGAGCAGGTCGACGTCGGTCGGGAACGTCTGCATCCACCCCTCGAGCAGGTCGACGAGCTCGTGGCGGTGGTCGGCCCGGTCCTTCGAGGTCGTGAAGCGTGCGTCGGCGGCGAGGTCGTGGTGACCGGTCGCTGCGACCGCGTCGCACAGCCGGGGCCACTGCGCGTCGAGGACCTGCAGCACGAGGTACCCCTCGGGCCCCTTGTAGGTGCCGGCCGGCGGGACGGCCCCGAAGTGCCGGCCGCTCGGTCGCAACCGCAGCTTCCCACCGGTCACGGAGGGGCCCTGCACGGCGAAGGGGTGCATGTGGAAGATCGCCTCCACCATCGAGATGTCGAGGAACTGGCCCTCGCCGGTGCGCTCGCGGTGGAACAGCGCGTGGCCGATCGCACCGAACGCGAGCGTCCCCGCGCCGCAATCGCCCATCGGGACGCCGGAGGCGATCGGGGTGTGCCCCGGTTCGCCGGTGATCGCGATCGCCCCGCCGTACGCCTGCGCGATCAGATCAAACCCGGGCCGCTCACGGAGTGGGCCGGTACGACCGAACGCGGAGATGGAGCAGTAGATCAACCGGGGGAAGCGGGCCCGCAACAAGGCGTGGTCGAGCCCGCGACGTTCGAGGACACCGTGCCCGAAGTTCTCCACGACCACGTCGCACCGCCCGGCGAGCTCGGCGACGAGCTCGCAGCCGTCGGGCCGGTCGAGGTCGACGCAGACGCTGCGCTTCCCCCGGTTCTGTTGTACGAAGTACGAGCTCGTGGCACCCGAGGTGACCGGCAACATGCGGCTGGCATCGCCGCGGGGACCCGGCTCGACCTTGATCACGTCCGCGCCGAGACCGGCGAGCAGCAGCGTGGTCGTCGGACCCGACAGGTACTGGGTCAGGTCGAGGATCCGGATCCCCTCGAGCACGGTCAGCCCTCCCGGTCGACGAGCCGGGCGCCGTAGAGCGGGATCGCACCGCTATCCGCCGTGAGACCACCGTCGACCGGCAGCGCCACCCCGGTGATGAAGCTCGCATCCTTCGACAGCAGGAACGACGCCGCCGCTGCGAGTTCGGACGGTTCACCCCAGCGGCCCATCGGGACGCTGCGCCGCACCTGGCTGTCGCCGCCCCGGTCGAGCATCGGCTTAGTCATGTTCGTGCGGGTCGGACCCGGACACACGGCGTTCACCCGGATCCCGAGCGTGGCGAGGTCGATCGCCGCACCCCGTGCGAGGTTGATCACCGCCGCCTTCGACGCGTTGTACGACCAGTTCCCCGGATCGGCGGCGAGCCCCGACGTCGACCCCGTCACCACGATCGCACCGCCGTCGACCTTGCGCAGTTCGGGGATCACCGCCTTGATGCCGAGCGCGACGCCCCGCACGTTCACCTCGAGCGCCCGGTCGAGCATTTCCATCGGCGCGCTCTGCATCACCCCGAACGTGGCGATCCCGGCGTTGAGGAACGCACCGTGGAGCGCACCGAACCGCTCGACGGCGACCGCGACCATCTCGGCGTTCGTCGAATCGTCCGCCACGCTGCCGACGACGGTGGCGATCCGGTCGGCGCCCGGGGCGCCCGCGCACCACGCCAGGCTGTCGGCGGTGAGGTCGACCGCGACGACCGACGCTCCCTCCTCGACGAGGCGCTCCACCGCCGCCGCCCCGATGCCCGAACCCGCACCCGTCACGACGATCACCCGTCCGGCGTTGCGTCCACCTGCCATGTCGTCCTCCCCCATTGCGGCGACGCCGTCGTCGCCCCGAAGCTGCGACCGATACCGTAGGGCGCCATGGACCTCGTCGTGCGCGGTGGCACGGTCGTGACCGCAGGGTCGGTGCAGGTCGCCGACATCGGCGTCGAGAACGGCATGATCGCCCAGGTTGGCGGGCCCATGACCGCGGCGACGGAGATCGACGCGACCGGGCGATTCGTTCTGCCCGGCGGGGTCGACGGGCACGTACACCTCACCCCGGCGGGCACCGGGCCGCACTCCTGGCGCTGGATCGACGACTTCCCCGCCGGGACGGCCGCTGCGCTCGCCGGGGGCATCACCACGGTCGGGAACATGTGCCACCCGGGCTCCGGCGAGTCGGTCGCCGACGCGATCGCCCGCGACGTCGCATTGGGATCGGCCACGAGCCGGTGCGACTTCTTCCTGCACCCGGTGCTCATGAACCCGGTGCCCGAGGAGATCGACGCGCTCGAGTCGCTCGTCCGCAACGGCCACCCGAGCGTGAAGATCTTCCTGTCGTTCCGCCGCTTCGACCACAACGTGGAGGGGTACCTCGAGGCGATGCGACGGGTCGGCGCCGCGGGCGGGCTCGCGCTCCTGCACTGCGAGGACGTCGCAGTGATGGAGTGCTGTTGCGGGATGCTGCGCGCCGAGGGCCGCACCGACGCCCGCCACTTCCCCGAGGCACGCCCCGTCGCCGCCGAACGCTCGGCGACCGAACGGGCCGTCACCATGGGGGAGGTCACCGGCTGTCCCGTCTACGTCGTGCACCTCTCCTCCGCCGAGGCGCTCGACCGCTGCCGTGCTGGTCAGGCCCGCGGCGTCGCCGTGCACGTCGAGACCCGGCCGATCTACCTGTTCCTCACCCGGGAACGCTTCGACGAGCAGGACGGCGCGAAGTACGCCGGCGCGCCGCCGCTGCGCGACCCCGCCGACGTCGACGCGCTCTGGGCGGCGATCCGGCAGGGCACGGTGGCCACCGTCGCCACCGACCATGCCCCCTGGGCGCTCGCCGACAAGCTCGACCCGTCGCTCGACGCGACGTCGTTGCGCCTCGGGATGGCGGAGCTCGAGACGATGCTGCCGATGCTGTGGTGGGCCGGGGTGCGCACCGGCCGGATGTCGATGTCGCGGTTCGTGGAGGTGACCTCGACGAACCCGGCGAAGCTGTTCGGCCTCTACCCCCGCAAGGGCACGATCGCCGTCGGAGCCGATGCCGACCTCGTGATCTGGGACGACACGGCGACCCGCCGGATCGACGGCAGCACCATGCACTCCCTCGCCGGATGGTCGCCCTACGACGGGTGGGAGGTCACCGGCTGGCCACGGACGGTGATCACGCGGGGCGAGATCGCCGTGGCCGACGGCCGGGTCCGTAACGATGCGGGCTGGGGCCGCCTCGCCGCACGGACCGCGACCGAGGCGCTGTGACCGACCCGCACGCCGCACCACCGCCCCGCACCGTCGACCTGCCCGCCTGGCAGGCGCTGCGGTCCCACGCCGACGCCGTCCGGCCGCGTCACCTCCGCGACCTGTTCACGACCGAGCCCGACCGGGTCGATCGGCTCACCGTCGACGCCGACGGGTTGGTGGTCGACTTCTCCAAGCAACGGGTCACGGCCGCCACCATCGACCTCCTCGAACAGCTCGCCAACGCGACGGGCCTCGTCGGCGGGTTGGCGGCGCAGTTCGCCGGCGAGCACGTGAACACCACCGAGGACCGCGCCGCTCTGCACATGGCGCTGCGCGCCGATGCCGCGGATCGCTACGAGGTCGACGGGGTCGATGTCGTGCCCGCCGTGCGTGCCGTGCGCGCCGCGATCACCACGTTCGCCGCCGAGGTCCGCGACGGCGTGCGCCGCGGGGGAACCGGACGCCCCTTCGCCGACGTGGTCAACCTCGGCATCGGCGGTTCCGACCTCGGGCCCGCGCTCGTCGCCCGCGCACTCGGCGACCCGACGACCACCCCTCGGGTTCACTTCGTCTCCAACGTCGACGGCGCCGCGCTCGCAGGGGTACTCGCCGGGTGCGACCCGGAGACCACCCTGCTCGTCGTGGTGTCGAAGACGTTCACCACCGTCGAGACGATGACGAACGCCCGGTCCGCCCGGGCGTGGCTCGCCGCCGGGCTCGGGGAGGACGCCGCCGGCCGTCATCTCGTCGCCGTCACCGCGGCCCCGGGGGCCGCCGGCGCGTTCGGCGTGGCCGCCGACGCCACCTTCGGGTTCTGGGACTGGGTCGGCGGACGGTTCTCGCTGTCCTCCGCCGTCGGGCTCGCCGCTGCGATCGCGATCGGCCCGGAACGCTTCGACGACCTCCTCGCGGGGATGCGGGCGATGGACCACCACGCCCGGACCGCACCGCTGCGCCGCAACGCCCCGCTGCTCGCCGCGCTCCTCGGGGTGTGGACCACGAGCCTGCTCGGCGCGACGTCCTGGGCGGTCGTCCCCTACGCGGAGGACCTCGCGTCGCTGCCGGGGTGGTTGCAGCAGCTCGAGATGGAGTCGAACGGCAAGCGGGTCGACCGCTGGGGTCGCCCCGTGGGCGCCACGACCGCACCCGTGGTGTGGGGCAGCACCGGCACCGACGGTCAGCACGCCTACTTCCAGCTCCTGCACCAGGGCACGCACCTCGTCCCGCTCGACGTCGTCGTCGTCGCCCGTGCCCGGCACCGTCTCGCCGAGCACCACGAACAGCTCGTCGCGAACGCCCTCGCGCAGACCGCAGCGCTCGCGTTCGGTCGGACCGCCGAGGAGGTCGCCGGCGACGGCGTTCACGCCGACCTCGTCGCGCACCGCACGTTCCCCGGGAACCAGCCCTCGACGACGATCCTGCTCGACGAGCTCTCACCGTTCCGGCTCGGCCAGCTCCTCGCCCACTACGAGCACCGCACTGCTGCGGTGGGTCACCTGCTCGGCATCGACAGCTTCGACCAGTGGGGTGTCGAGCTCGGCAAGGTGCTCGCCGCCCGGCTCGTCGACGACGTCCGAACCGGCACCGCCGACGTCGGGCATCACGACGCGTCGACCGCGGCGCTCCTCCGCCGCCTCGCCCGCCGACCCGACTGACCGCCGCCCGGCGCTAGAGCAGCGTCGACGCCCAGCCCTCGATCGTGGCGAGCCACCCTTCGACGTCGTCGCCCCGAGGGGTGAGCACGAGCCGGTCGACGCCAAGCTCGGCGAACCGCTCGACCATCGCAGCATCCACCCGCCCGCGGGGGGTCACCGTGATCTCGAGCCGGCCGAGCTCGGCGGGACGCTCGTACCGTTCGGCCGCCCGGCGAAGACCGGCGATCTGCTCGGCCGTGCCATCGACGTCGAGCGCGAAGCCGTACCAGCCCTCACACGTCGTCACCGCCCGACGGTGTGCCGCCGCGCTGTGCCCGCCCATGACCACCGGCGGGCCGGGCTGCTGCACCGGCCGTGGCTGCGCCTGCACGCCGGAGAAGCGCCAGTAGGGGCCGTCGTGCGACGGGGTGTCGCTCGACCAGACGGCCCGCATCGCCGCCAACGCGTCGAGCGTCCGGCCGTCGCGGTCGTCGAAGGGCACCCCGAGGGCGGCGAACTCCGGCTCGAGGTAGCCGACCCCGACGCCGAAGAGCAGCCGCCCACCCGACAGCACGTCCACCGATGCCAGTTCCTTGGCGAGCACCAGCGGGTTCCGCTGCGGGAGGATGACGATGCCGGTTCCGAGCTTCACCCGGGAGGTGTGCGCCGCCGCCCACGTGAGCGCGACGGCCGGGTCGAGCAGGCGACTCTGCGGCGGGAGCGGCGACGGCGGGACCTGCGGGTCGGGCAGCACGACGTGCTCCCCCGTCCAGAGCGACTCGAACCCTGCGTCCTCCGCGGCCCGGGCGACCCGGGCGATCGCCTCCGGTTCACTGCACACGTGCATGTTGATGTTGAACACCCCGAGGGCGAGCGGTGCGGCCATGCCGGCACGGTAGCGGTGAGCGTCGCCACCCGCCCGATCTAGGGTGCGCCCATGCTCGATACTGCTGCGTACGAAACGATCCGCATCGACAAGCGCGACGACGGCGTCGCCGTGTGCACGCTCAACCGGCCCGAACGCCTCAACGCGGTGAACTCCGCGATGCACCGCGAGCTCGCGAACCTGCCGCGTGACATCCAGAACGACACGACCGTCCGTGCCGCGCTGCTGCGCGGCGAGGGCCGGGCGTTCTGCGCGGGTGGCGACTTCGGCGGTGCGGCCGACGAGCCGATGGGGTCGCGAGGCGGCGGCCTCATGGAGGAGGCGCGCCGGATCGTCGACCACCTGCTCGAGTGCGAGAAGCCGATCGTGTCGGCCGTCCGCGGCCCGGCGATGGGCCTCGGCGCGACGATCGCACTGCTCTGCGACGTCGTGGTGGCCGGCGAGTCGGCGTTCTTCGCCGACACCCACGTGAAGATGGGGATCGGCGCCGGTGACGGCGGACAGCTCATCTGGCCGTTCCTCGTGGGGGTGAACCGGGCGAAGTTCTTCCTCATGACGGGCGATCGTGTCCCTGCGGTCGAGGCCGAGCGCATCGGGCTCGTCAACTTCGTCGTGCCCGACGACGAGCTCGACACCCGGGCCCTCGAGATCGCCACCCGCCTCGCCTCCGGCCCGTCCGTGGCGATCGCCGCGTCGAAGGTCGCGATCAACACGTGGCTCCGGCAGGTGTCGGCGACGATCATGCCGATCTCGCTCGGCCGGGAGATCGCCTGCTTCGGGACCGAGGACAACATCGAGGCGGTCAAGGCGTTCCAGGAGAAGCGGGAACCGAACTTCCGGGGTCGGTAGACCCCCGGGTTCGGGCCGTTGTGCCCTGCCCGGGGAACGGCACGGCGGGGAACGATGCGGGCATGAGCACACCCGACGACGCCGTACGAACCGTCGCAACCACACCGGTCGTGTGGGCGCGTCCGGAGGACAGCCTGCGGGTGATGGCGGCTCGCATGCGCGACGCCCACGGCGGTGCGCTCGTCGTGCGCCGTCGGGACGGCGACATCGGCATCGTCACCGAACGCGACGTCCTGCTCGCCGTCGCCGAGGGCGGGCACCCCGATGCCGAATGGGTGACCGACGTGATGAGCCGCGTCGTGCTCACCGCCTCGCCGGACGACCCGGTGCTCACCGTCGCCGAATTGATGGCGGACGCGGAGGTCCGCCACGTGGTCCTCGTCGAACCGCACGGGAGCGCGACCGGTGTCGTGTCCGTGCGCGACGTGCTGCGACCGCTGCTCGAGGAGGCCTACGCCTCCCGCCGCGCGACCGGGGCGGCCTGAGCGGCCTGAGCGGTCAGGCCTTGCTGCCCCGCACCCACCACTGCGGGAGCGCCATGAAGAAGTCGCCGTCGGCGATCGCCGCGTCGAGCCGCCCGCGGAGCTCTACGGCCCGTGCGTCGCTCATGCGGCCGAACTTCGTGCCGTAGCCGAGCATGTTCTCGATCACGCCCCGGAGCGTTCCGCGCGTGTCCGGGGTGACGGCGACGTCGACCTTCACGTCGACGAGACCGGCCCGCCGGTAGGCGTTGCGCAGCTTGCGTCCCACGTTCGGCTCCTTGAACGCCGGCGCCGCGGCCTCGAAGATCTCGCGCACCTCGGACACGTCCAGCGGCTCGACGACGACGAACCCGAAGTCGGAGTCCGACGCGACGAGCGTCCCGCCGGGACGCAGCACCCGCACCAGCTCGGCGAGCGTGCCGCTGAGATCGGGGACGTACTCGAGCACGTTCTTCGCATAGACCCGGTCGACGGAGCCGTCGGCGAAGGGAAGTCGCTCGTCCGCGACGTGGTGAACGGTCACGGCGTCGTCCTTCTGCGCCTCGCCCACCACGACCCGCGCCCGCTCCACGAAGTCGGCGTTCACGTCGACGGCGTGCACGGTCGTTCCGGGGCCACCGAGCCGAGCGAGCTCGACCGCCACGTACCCGGGACCGCAGCCGAAGTCGACCACGGTCTCACCGGGCTGCACTCCGACCGGGCCGAGCATGCGCTCGGCGAATCGTGGGTCGATCCGGAAGAGCTGGTCGTAGCGTTCGAACCGGTCGGGCTCGATCTCGACCCAGTGGTCCTTGTGGTACGTGGAGAGGTCGTCCGTGGCACCGCTCACGACGGACCCATTGCGCCGAGCGTCCGGTCGATCACGTCATCGAAGTCCTCACCCCACGGCTCGGGCCACATCTCGATCGTCCCCGGCACCGCGACCCGCTCCGCGAGGCCGAGCACGGCCCGCAGGATGCGACGCTGCTGATCGCCGTCGCCGGGGCGGCCGAAGGGGTTACCCATCGGATGGTTGACGAACAGCGACCTCGGTGGCAGGACCTGCTGGGTGAGGTCGAGACCGGTGGAGAGCAGCACCGTGGGGATGCCCGCCTCCTCGACGACCCGTGCGACCAGACCGACCGTCTGGTGGTCGAGCGGTCAAGCGGGGACGAGCAGTGCGAGGTCGACCTCGTCCCGGCCGAGCTCGGCGGCGAACGCCGGTGCCGCGACCTCGAGGACGTGCTGCCGCTTGTAGATCCGGCCCATGAAGCCGCTCCACTGTCGCTCCGCGACCGAACCGATCACGCCCTCCGCCGCGAACTCACGCAGACGTTCGATCGGGAACACGCAGTTGATGTCCTCGACCGCCGAATCGGTCTCGTAGTAGCTGTCGTGCACCTGGAAGTCGTCTGCAGGCGCATCGGCATCGATGACGTCGAGGCGGAAGTCGTTGCGGGCATCGGGATCCCACGACGCGGCGGCGCAACGGGACACGCCGCCGGAGGTGAGCATCGCCACCCGGCACTCGGCGAGGGGGCGGCGGAGCGGGGTGAGCGGCGCCTCGGTGTTGATCGTCCACTGGTAGGGGGGGAAGCCCTGCTGGCCGTAGCGGTGGGCGAGTCGTTCGACGTACTTCACGGGTTCCACGCCGTCGATCGTAGAGCGAGTCGCCCGACACCGCAGCAGGACCGGCGTTAGGGTCGCAGCCATGGCACCCTCGCTCCGTTTCGGCGTCGTCTACGACTTCCGGTCGCCGCCCGGCAGCGATCTCCCGCTCCAGGACGTCTACGCCCGCACGATCGAACAGGCGACGTTCGTCGACCAGCTCGGCTACGACCAGATCTGGTTCACCGAGCACCACTTCCTCGAGGACGGCCACCTGCCGAGCTTCGTACCGATCGCCGGTGCGATCGCCGCACGAACGACCAACGTGCGGCTGTCGACCGACATCGCGCTCGCGCCCTTCTACCACCCGATCCGTCTCGCCGAGGACGTCGCCGTGCTCGACCTGATCTCGGGCGGGCGCATGGAGCTGGGCCTCGGCATGGGGTACGCGCCGCACGAGTTCGCTGGCTTCGGCATCCCCGTGTCCCGACGGGTCTCCCTCACCGAGGAGCTCGTGCAGATCCTGCGACTCGCCTGGTCGGGGGAGCGGTTCACGTTCCGGGGCAAGCGCTACACGTACGAGGACCTGCTCGTCACCCCGACCCCGGTGCAACCCGGCGGTCCGCCGCTGTGGATCGCTGCGATGAGCGAGGGCGGGGCGCACCGGGCCGCGCGCTTCGACACGCACCTGCTGCCCCAGGGCAGCCGCGAGGTCGTCCTCGACCCGTGGCGGGCCGACCTCGTCGCCTCGGGACGCGACCCGGGGAACTACCGGGTCGGGATCATCCGGTCGTGCCTCGTCACCGACGACCCCGAACGTGACTGGGCGGCGATCAAGGACGGCGAGCGCTACCGCATGAGCGTGTACGGGCGCTTCTTCAACGAGACGAAGGACCGGCTCACCGCGTTCGACCGCACCGTCGAGTCGATCCCGCAGGGATGGTTCGTCGGCACCGTGGAGGAGTGCATCGCCGAGTTCGGCGCGTTCATCGACGCCTACGGCATCACCGACGTCGTCGTGTGGGGTGTGCCGCCCGGGGTCGACCCGGACCGCATGGCGGCGAGCCTCGAGCGCTTCGCGACCGAGGTCGCGCCGGCCCTGCGGGCCCGACGCCCCTGATCAGGGCGCGTCGGTCTCGGCGATCCCGGCGAGCCGGAGAGCCGAACGCTTCGCCCCCTCGAGGTCGTAGTGCTTGCGGGTCACGATCCGCTGGGCGTA
>VGBO01000050.1 GCA_016870475.1 Actinomycetota bacterium
CCGGAACCCCCGGGGACCCGCCGGTGAACGGAGGACGGCGATGACCGCCACCAAGCGACCCCTTCTGGTCCGGGCCGAGGACGGCGCGACTCCGCTCGAGCGGGCGACCCACACGCTGCCCGAGTTTGAGTGGGACGCCATCGCCCCCGTCATCGCCGAGATCGACCGGCTCAAGCGCGAGCGCAACGCCATCGTGCTCGCCCACAACTACATGACGCCCGACATCTACCACGGTGTCGCCGACATCACCGGTGACTCGCTCGGCCTCGCCCGTGAGGCGGCGCGCACCGACGCCGACGTCATCGTGTTCGCGGGCGTCCACTTCATGGCGGAGACCGCGAAGATCACCTGCCCGGACAAGACCGTGCTAATCCCCGACCCTCGGGCGGGGTGCTCGCTCGCCGAGTCGCTGACGGGCGCCGACGTGCGCCGCCTGCGGGAGCAGTACCCGGGTGTGCCGATCGTCGCCTACGTGAACACCTCCGCGGAGGTGAAGGCCGAGGTCGACATCTGCTGCACGTCGGGGAACGCGGTCGAGGTCGTGCGTTCCCTCGGTGTCGACCGGGTGCTGTTCATCCCCGACCAGTACCTCGCCGCCTGGGTCGCGACGCAGCTCCCCGAGGTCGAGATCATCCCGTGGAAGGGCGCGTGCATGGTGCACGAACGCTTCACGGGGGCGGAGCTGCGCGCCTACCGGGCCGAATCGCCCGGGGTGCAGGTCATCGCCCACCCGGAGTGCCCACCCGACGTGTTGGCCGAAGCGGACTACGTCGGCTCCACGGCGGGGATGATCGACTTCGTGACGGGTCGCGGCGGGCGACCGGTCCCGGAGCGGGTGGTCATGGTGACGGAGTGCTCGATGGCCGACAACGTCGCGATGGAGGCGCCGGGCGTGGAGTTCGTGCGGCCCTGCAACCTCTGCCCGCACATGAAGAGGATCACCCTCGGCAAGATCCTCGACTCGTTGCGCACGATGACCCACGAGGTGGTCGTCGACCCCGACGTCGCCGAGCGCGCCCGCCGGTCGGTCGACCGGATGCTCGCCGTCGGGGCGAAGCGGTGACCTTGCGCGTCGAGCGCCACGGCCTCGTCGTCATCGGTGCCGGTGTGGCCGGCCTGTCGGCGGCGATCGCTGCGGCGACCGTGCCCGGCGGACCCGCCGCGGGCACGGTGACGGTGCTCGTCGACACGACGATCGGTGGCGGGTCGAGCCCGTGGGCGCAGGGCGGCCTCGCCGCGGCCGTCGACGGGGCGGACAGTCCCGCAGCGCACGCTGCGGACACGCTCGCCGTGTCCGGCGGTCTCGGCGACCGCGACGCCGTCGACGTGCTCACCGGCGGTGCGCCCGATGCCGTCGCCTGGCTGCGATCGCTCGGCACCCGGTTCGACGTCGGGTCGTCGGGCGAGTTGGCGCTCGGTCGGGAGGCCGGGCACCGGGCTCGTCGGATCGTGCACGCCCACGGCGACTCGACGGGTGCGGAGATCGTGCGGGCGCTCGTCGACGTCGCCCGTCACACCCCGAACCTGCGGGTGCGGGAGCACAGCGTGGCCGTCGACCTCCTTCGCCGCGGCGGCCGGGTCGTCGGGGTCGTCGCCCTCGAGGGTGGCCGTACGGTGCTGCACCTCGCCGGTGCGGTGCTCGTCGCGTCGGGCGGCTACGGCCACCTGTTCGCCCGGACGACCACACCGCCCGTCGTGCGGGGAGGCGGTGTGGCGATGGCCTGCCGTGTCGGTGCCGCGGTCGCGGACCTCGAGATGGTGCAGTTCCACCCCACCGCGCTCGCTGCGCCGGGTGCCGATCCGCTGCCGTTGCTCACCGAGGCGCTGCGTGGCGAGGGCGCGACGCTCCTCGACCGTGACGGCCGCAGGTTCATGGTCGAGGAGCACCCCGACGCCGAGCTCGCCCCTCGCGACGTGGTCGCCCGCGCGAACTACCGGGTGCAGCAGGCGGGCGGGGAGCCCGCGCTCGACGCCCGTTCGATCGGCCCGGACCTTCCGGACCGGTTCCCCACGGTGTTCGCGCTCGCCCGCGCCCACGGGTTCGACCCGCGCACCGACGTGCTGCCGGTCTCACCCGCAGCGCACTACTGCATGGGAGGGGTCGCCACCGACGTCGACGGACGGTCGAGCGTCGCCGGCCTGTGGGTGATCGGCGAGGCGGCATCGACGGGAGCGCACGGCGCGAACCGTCTGGCGTCGAACTCGGTGCTCGAGGGGGTCGTCATGGGTCGCCGGGTCGGCCCGTTGCTCGCCGGCGTCGTCGCACCGACCGTCGACGTCGTGGAGGTGCCGGCCGGTGCGCTCGCCGTGCAGGGCACCGCGCCCGGGCCGGTGTTCGCGGCCGTGCGCGAGGTGCTGTGGCACCACGCGGGCGTCGTGCGCGACGGGGAGGGCATCGCGGCGGGCCTGCGGGCGCTCGACACGCTCGGGTCCGACGGCGAACCGGTCGACGTCCCCGGCCGTGACGCGCTCGTCGTCGCCCGAGCCGTGCTCGAGGCGGCGGGTGCCCGGGCCGAGAGCCGCGGGGCGCACTTCCGGAGCGACCACCCGGAGCCCGATCCGGCCCAGGCGTCGCGGCGGGTGGTGCACCCGGTCGCGGCGGCGACCGTGACCCTGCGGGTGGGGGAGGCGTTCGCCGAGGTGGCGTCGACCGCGTCGGTGCGGTCATGACCCTCGGACGCGGGCCGTTGCCCGCGCTGCTCTACGAGGACCTGTTGCGCGCCGCGCTCGTGGAAGACCTCGGACGCGCCGGCGACGTCACGACCGATGCGATCGTGCCGGTCGACCTCCGCGGCACCGGGGAGATCCGGGTACGGCAGGACGCGGTCGTCGCCGGGGTCGACGTCGCCGCCCGGGCGTTCACGCTCTACGACCCGACCGTGCAGGTCGTGCCGTGCGTGGTCGACGGTGCCCGGGTCGCAGCGGGCGAGGTGCTCGTGCAGATCGAGGGCCCGTTGCGGGCGCTGCTCACCGCCGAGCGCACGGCGCTGAACCTCCTCGGGCGGCTCTCGGGGATCGCGACCGCTACCGCCGACCTGGTCGCCCTCGTGGCGGGGACCGGCACCGAGATCGTGTGCACCCGCAAGACCACCCCGGGCCTGCGGTTCCTCGAGAAGTACGCGGTGCGGGTCGGCGGTGGCTCCAACCACCGGTTCGGTCTCGACGACGCCGTGCTCGTGAAGGACAACCACGTGGCCGTGGCCGGCGGTGTCACCGAGGCGGTGCACCGAGTTCGGGCGACGGTCGGGCACCTCGTGAAGGTCGAGGTCGAGGTCGACTCGCTCGCGCAGCTCGACGAGGTGTTGGGCCTCGACGGTATCGACGCGGTGCTGCTCGACAACTTCGACCTCGACGCGCTCGCCGACGCAGTGCGACGGGTGGACGGTCGCCTGGTGACCGAGGCGTCGGGCGGGATCACCCCGGAGCGGGTGCGTGCGGTCGCCGAGTGCGGCGTCGACCTGATCTCGACGGGTTGGCTCACCCACTCGGTGCGCAACGTCGACGTCGGCCTCGACTGCTGAGGCCGCCGGGCTTCGTTGTCACAGGCGTGGTGCATCCTCGCCGCATGGATGTCGCATCGCTCCGCTTCGCCCAGGCCGTCCGGCGCATCGGCGCGGCCGCCCGGGCATGCAGCTGGTCGGTGCCGGCATTCCGGTGTCCGCCCCGGGTCCCCGGGGTGACACGCACGATCCGTCGGGCGCCGCACGGTGTGGTGGTCGCGGTGGCGGTTGCGGATCGTGTGTGGGACGCCGTGCTCGCCGACCTCGTCGAGGGGGTCGTGGCGGCCAACCGGTTGCAAGGTGCTGCGGCGGCCCGCTGTCGGGCCGAGCTGTGGGCCGGGCTCGCCGGCGACCCGCAGGCACTCGGCGACGATGCCGACGCCGCCGTCGCCGCTGCCTGAGGGCAGTGCGGCGGTGCGCAGCGGCGCAGCGCTACTGCGCTTGGCCATGTCGCTGCGCAAACTCCTTGCCATCACGACCTCGTTCGTGCTCGCCGTCGCCGGTCTCGCCGCTGCCGGCGATCGCGCCGGTGCAGTCGGCGAGACATGGACGATCACCGACACGACGACGTTGACGGTCGGCGGGTCAGGACTCGCCTACGGCGACGGCGTCTTCGTCGGGGTGAACTGTGTGAGCGGTGCGGGCAACGAGTTCCTCGTGTCGTCGGACGGCTCGACGTGGATAAATCTGGGCACCGCCAGCGACATCTGCATGACCTCTATCACCTATGGCGACGGGAAGTTCGTCGCGCTCTCCCAATACGACCGGCACATCCACGTCTCCGACGACGGCGGCCTCAATTGGGATCAGATCGATCCGACCGTGGCGAACTTCGCGGAGTGGACCGGCATCACCTACGGCGCCGGGCGGTTCGTCGCGGTGTCGTTCTTCCCCGGGCGCAAGGTGCTCACCTCGACCGACGCGGTCACCTGGACGGCGATCGACGCGGACGCGGCGTCGTCGACGATCGACCAGACGCAGTGGCGGGACATCGCCTATGGCAACGGCATCTTCGTCGGGATCTCGCACTACAGCCGGTCGCTGACGTCGCCCGACGGCCTCACCTGGACCCTCACGAGCAGTCTGCCCGTCGGTGCGGCGGACATCGCGTTCGGCAACGGGACCTTCGTCGCCGTGGCCAGCAGCGGAGCGTTGCGCGTGATGACCTCGACCGATGGCGTGAACTGGACGGCACCGTCCCTGTCGGGCGCCCCGGCGACGTCGGCCTGGAACGACGTCACCTGGGACCCTGCCGGCAGCCAGTTCGTCGCCGTGGGCACGTCGGCGGTGATGACCTCGCCCGATGGCACCAACTGGACCATGGGCACGGTGCCCGCAGCGAACGGCTGGTCGGCGGTGACCGCCGGAGCGTCGATGCTCGTCGCGGCAGCGTCGAGTGGGACGAACAACCGGATCATGACGGCCGGTTCGTACAGCTACACCCCGCCGCCCCCGCCCACGACGCCCACTCCGCCGTCGACGCCGACGACGGATCCGGTCGTCGGTCCGGCGTACACAGGCTGACCTCCGCCGTCGGGCCGCTACGGTGACCGTCACGCCCGGGTGGCGGAACTGGCAGACGCAGGGGGCTTAAACCCCCCGGCCCTTCGGGGCGTGCGGGTTCGAACCCCGCCCCGGGCACCATCGGCACGGACCAGCGGTCGGCTGTCCCGTCGTCGTACGCTCGGGCGCGCCCGATCCCACGAGCCACGAGGACGATGACCGAGATGCAGTTCGACGCGACGGTCGACGCCGCCCGGCGTGACCAGCAGACCGTGACTCCCGAGGGTCGGTCGGTCGCGCCGACCATCGACGGGGTGCGGACCGTCGCACCGGTGAACCACGTCGACCACCGGGGCAGGGTGTTCGAGCTGTACCCGGGGCCGAGCGAGTTCTGGACGGATCCGATCGTCTACTGCTACGGCTTCACCGCCCGCCCGAACCAGGTGAAGGGGTGGGGGTTGCACGAGCGGAAGGACGACCGGTACTCGCTGATCACGGGCGAGCTGCTGACGATCCTCTATGACGCCCGCCTCGACTCGCCCACCCACGGCGTCGTGCAGAAGGTCACGTTGACGACCCAGGGGGTGCGCCAGCTGCGCATCCCGACAGGCGTTTGGCACATGAACGTGAACGTCGGGTCCGAGGAGGCCTTCCTCGTGAACCACCCGACCGAGGCGTACCACCATGCGAACCCGGATCGGCTGCTGCTGCCGTGGGACGCCCCCGAGATCCCGGTCGACCTGCGGGAGTTCTTCCCGATCCAGTTCAGCGGGTCGACCGTCGAGGGCTGCGATTGAGCGCGCCGAGCCCGACCGTGTCGTCGCCGACGACCACGGTGGTCGTGCCGACGCACCGCCACCACGAGACCTTGGCGTTCGCGGTTCGGAGCATCCTCGGCCAGACCGTCGCGGACCTCGGTGTGGTGATCATCGGGGACGGGGTGACCGACGCGGTCCGGTCGGAGGCGCACCGGCTGTGCGCTCTCGACGCCCGGGTGACCTTCGAGGACCACCCAAAGAGCCCGCGACGGGGGGAGCTCCATCGCGATCGGCTCATCCGCGCCTCCACCTCGGAGTACGTCGCCTACTGCTGTGACGACGACCTGTGGTTCCCCGACCACCTCGAGACCATGCTGGAGGGGATCCGGGGCCACGACTTCATCCACCCGCTCCCGGTGCTGATCGCTTCGGACGGCATGCCGTTCTTCATGCCGTCGGATCTGCGGCGACCGGAGTCGGTGCGCTGGCACCTGAGCGACGATTCCCGCAACACGATCTCCCTGACCGGGGTGGTGCACACCCGGGACGCGTACCTGCGACTGCCGCATGGCTGGCGGGAGACACCCGAGGGCCGCTGGACCGACCACTACATGTGGCAGCAGTTCTTCGAACAGGACTGGTTCGCCGGCGTCACGAGCTCGCGTGCGACGACGTTGAAGCTGATGGCGGAGGTACGCGACGACCTTCCGACCGGTGCCCGACGTGCCGAGATCGAGCAGTGGTGGGACCGGTTGGGCGACCCGTCGTTCCCGGCGACGTGGGAGGCCATGGTCCGGGCGGCGTTGTGGACCTCGGCGGTGAGCCACAACGTCGTCGCCACGATCTGGGAGGACGAGATCACTGCGCTCCGCCGTCAGCTGGCATGCGAGCGGGCTGCGGTCCGCGGGAGCCGCTCATGGCGCGTCACCGCGCCGCTCCGAGCGATCGGTCGAGTCGGGCGGAGTGCTGCAGCAACTCTGCAGCGTCGCTGACGCCGGGGTCCGGTAGCGCAGGGGGCACGGTAGGTTCGCCGCCGTGGGTCTCCACCCGATGGTCGTTCCGCTCCTCCACCTCGTCGCCACGGCCGCGATGGTCGGGTTGATCTGGTTCGTGCAGGTCGTGCACTACCCGCTGTTCCGGGCGGTCGGTGACGACCGGTTCGTTGCGTACGAGGCCGACCACCAGCGTCGGACCGGTTTCGTCGTCGGCCCGCTGATGGCTGCGGAAGGACTGTGTGCGCTCTGGCTCGTCGTCGATCCGCCGTCCGGCGTCGGACGACCCCTCCCGCTGGTCGCGCTCGGCGTGCTCGGTGTCGTGCACACGAGCACCGTGTTCCTGCAGGTGCCGCTCCACGGTCGCCTCGCCGTGGTCACCGACCCTGCTGAGCGGCGTCGCCACATCGACCGCCTCGTCGGGTTGAACTGGGTGCGCACCGTCGGGTGGTCGGCGCGCGGGGTGCTCGCGGCCGCACTGGTGGTGCGCGTATGACGATCCCGCGACCGATCGACCCTGCGACACTCGACCTCCATGTCGAGGGGCACAACCTCGCGGGGCGAAAGCTCGCCGAGGTGTTCGGGCAGCAGCACACGCTGCTCGTGTTCCTACGCCATCACGGTTGACTGTTCTACCGTCAACTCGTCGACGAGTTCGCCGACGCCGTCGCCCAGCGGGCCGATCACCCGGCCGTCGTCTTCGTGTACCAGGGAACGGTCGAGCAGGGGCCGATGTTCTTCGACCGGCTGTTCCCCGGTGCGGTGGCGATCGCCGATCCGGACGGCGAGCTGTACCGCCGGTTCGACGTGGAGCGGGGTGGTGTGCTCGCGATGTTCGGGCCGGCGTCGTGGTCGTGCGGGATCACCGCGTTCCGGCAGGGACATCGGGTCGGACGCAAGATCGGCGACGCATGGACGATGCCGACGATCTTCGCCGTGCGAGATCACCGGATCGTGTGGGAACACCGTGGCGGGCACCCCGGCGACCATCCGGACGTGGCGCGCCTCGCCGACCTCGTGGTGGGCACATGACGACGTCGCAGGGCGCGGTCACCGTGCTCGCCGTGCACGGCAACGGCGGCGGCGGGGAACGCTTCGCACGGTGCGCCGCGCACATGCCGGAGGGCACGCGCCTCGTCGCGCCGACGCTGCCGGGGTTCGCCGCCCGTCCGCGTGATCCTGCGCTGCGCACCCTCGCCGACTACGCCGACCGGCTCGCTGAGGAGGTCCGTGCGGTCACACGCGCGGAGGGGGCGACGCCCGTGCTCCTCGGCCACGGCATCGGGGGGTCGATCGCCCTCGACCTCGTGAGCCGCCACCCCGAGCTCGTGGCCGGCCTCGTCCTGCACGCGCCCGTCGGCGCCCACCTCGACACCCGGTTGTTCCCCCGGCTCATGACGACCCGTCCTGCCCGGGCCGTGGTCCGCCGCGCGATTTCGTCGAGGCTGCTGCGACCGGTCTGGCGGCGGCTGTTCTTTCCCTACGGTGCACCCCGGCCGGTCCTCGAGGAGTTCTTCGAGGCCTATCGAACGTGCGCCGTGTTCGGCGACATGTTCGACCTGATCACGTCGTCGTGGTTCGACGGTCTGTCGCCGGTGCGGGGCGTGCCGGTGGTGGTGCTCTGGGGCGCGGACGACCGGGTGCTGCGACGCGGTCAGGCGGACGCGGTGGGGGAGAAGGTGCCTGGCGCCGAGGTCGTCGTGCGCGAGGGGTGGGACCACTTCCCGATGATCGAACAACCCGAGGAGTACGCCGTTGCGATCGCGACGATCGCCCGCGACCTCCTGGCCCGCTGACGTCGCAGCCGCAGGGCACGGCATCGTCGCTCTCGGCAGCGGGCTGGTCGCCGGCCGTGGCGCCGGACCCAAGGCGACACTGCTCGACCGGGCGGCTGCTGCTGGGCTCCCGGTGCCCGCCGGTGTCGTGATCCTCGACGGTGCGCGTCCGCCCGACCTGACCACGCTCGGGGGCAGATCCCCCGTGCCCCGGTTCGCCGTCCGGTCGGCGTTCGCGGCCGAGGACGGTGATGTCGCGAGTCTCGCCGGGTGGTTCGACTCCTTCCTCCGGGTCGAAGCGACCGCGGTCGTCGACCGGATCGCAGCGGTGCAACGGTCCGCGGATCGGCGCCCCGGCACGTTCCGACGGGACGTCCTCGTCATGGCGATGGTGGAGGGCCGCACGTCCGGCGTCGCGTTCAGCGAGGCAGGAACCTACGACGACCTGGTGAACGCCACGTCCGGTACCGCCGAACGGCTCGTCGTCGGCGACGACGAAGGGGAGCGGCTCCTCCTGCCGCGACTCGAGCGCGCTCCCGCCGGCTGGCAGCGGCGACTCCAACGACTCCTCCGCCGGGTCCGCAGCACCTTCGGCGACGACGCGTGGGACGTCGAGTGGGTCGACGACGGTCGTGTCTGCTGGTTGGTGCAGCTCCGACCGGTCACCCGACCGACCCGTCGTGACGAGTGCTTCACGATCGCGAACCACGCCGAGATCCTCCCTGCGTTGCCGTCGACGCTCATGACGAGCGTGATCGCCGGAGCGGGGCCGGAACTGTTCGGCTGGTATCGCCGCGCCGTGCCCGCACTGCCGGCGAACCGGGACTTCCTCGAGGTGATCGCCGGCCGGCCGTTCATCAACCTGTCGCTGCTCGAGGACATGCTCCGCGAGTTGGGTCTCCCCACGCGGCTCGTCGCCGACTCGATCGGCGGCCCGCCCGACGTCGACCGCCCCCTCCGCCCGGTGCGGGTGGTGCGTGCGCTGCCGTCGCTCCTGCGACTCGGCACAGCGCAGGTCACCGCGGTGCGGCGCGCACGCCGGAACGAGGCGGCGCTCGTCGCACTCGGCGATCAACCGATGGCGACGTTCGGCGCGGCGCTCGACGTGCTGCACGACGCGTACGTCGCACTCGTGACGGGCATGTTCCCGCTCTCCTCGGCGATCGGCCCGCCGCTCGCCGTCTTGCGGCGCCTCGGGACCCTGCAGGCGCACGCGGCGCGTCATCGAACCGTGACGACCGAGCTCGCGGACGGCGTTGCCGCCGTGCAGGCCGGAGCACGCTCGGTCGAGGACTTCCTCGCAGCGTTCGGTCACCGGGGTGTCTACGAGAGCGACATCGCCTGCCCTCGGTACCTCGACGACCCGACGGTCCTGCGAGGCGGTGCCCCGCCGGCGCCTGCGCCGCTGCGGGCCACGTCGCCGCCGAAGGCCGCACGATCGCTTCGGGTTCTGCTCACCGTCCCCGTGTGGTGGTCGGCACGTGCGCCGCTCGACGCCCGGGAACAGCTCCGGCACGAGGCGATGCGCGCGTTTGCTGCGGTGCGACGCGCGCTCGTCACCCTCGCGACGACCGCGGTCGACGATGGGCGACTCCCCACCGTCGACGCGCTCTGGGGGCTCACCGTCGCGGAGGCTCGCGCCCTCGACGTCGGCACCGTCGTGACCGCGGCGGACGCTGCCGCCCGGGCGCAGGAACGTGCCGGACTCGCCGCGCTCGAGCCGCCGCCGGTGGTGCGACGGTCCGACGATCCTGCGGACTGGGTCACCGACGGCGCTGCCGCCGGGGGTTCGACGTGGCGTGGGCTGTCGCTCACCGACGGCACGGTGCGCGGTCGGGCATGGGTGCTCGATGAGCCGGCACACGACCTCCCCGACGGCTTCGATGCGGCATCGACGATCCTCGTCGCCCGGTCGATCGACGCCGGGTGGGTGACCACGCTCAGCCGTGTCGGCGCCGCAGTGGTCGAGACCGGGGGCGACCTTTCGCACGGGTCGATCCTCGTCCGGGAGCTCGGACTCCCGGCGATCACGAACGTCCGTGGCGTCCGTCGCGGCGTCGCGACCGGCGATGCGATCGAGGTGCGCGCCGGCGCCGGCGTGGTGCAGCGACTCGATGGCGACGGGGACGTTCCGGCGGAGTGCGAATCGGAGAACGACGTCGAGCCGGTCAGCGCCGACCCGCCGTTGTGGCGCCGACGGACGTTGTTGCGTCAGCGCTGGGCGGAGCTCGCGTACCTGCACTGGCGCTACGACCCCGCAGTCGTCCAGCGTCTCCTGCCCGACGGGCTCACGGTCGACACGTTCGACGGCGACGCGTGGGTCGGCCTCATCCCCTTCGAGATGCGGGATGTCCGTCTCGGCCCGCTGCCGCCGCTCCCCGGGTTCCGGCGGTTCGTCGAGATCAACGTGCGCACCTACGTCGTCGACGCCAGCGGACGGCGATCCGTGTGGTTCTTCTCCCTCGACGTGCCGACCCTTCCCGTCGTCGCGGTCACCCGCACGGTCTTTGCGTTGCCGTACCGCTGGGCGGGCGCGTCGCACATGGTGCGCGGTGCACGTCACGAGTACCGGATGACCCGTCGCTCGGCGCACGGCCGGGGCGCGACGGCCCGCATCGCGTTCGACGTCCGCGACTCGATCGCAGCCGACGAGGTCACCGACCTCGATCATTTCCTCACGGCCCGGTGGGGACTCGTCACGGCACGCGGCGACCGGTTGCTCCACGGTGCCGTCGACCACCTCCGCTGGTCGTTGTGTCGGGTCGATAGCGTCGACGTCGACGCGTCGGTGCTCGAGGCGGCCGGCCTGCCCGCGCCGGTGGGGCCACCACGCGCCCTGTACTCACCGGGTGTCGACGTGCGTGTCGCCCCGTTCCGCCGGATCACGACAGGAGCGCAGCCATGACCGACTCGTTCGACCGTCCGACCGGTTCCGTGCGAGGGCGGTCGGTGCTCGTCGCCGGTGCGACCGGCGGGATCGGCGCAGCCGTGGTGCGAGAACTCGCCGGCCGCGGGGCGATCCTCACGCTTGTCGCGCGGGACCGGGCGCGGCTCGATGCGCTCGACGTCCCGGGCCACCGCCTCGCCCTCGACCTCCGGTCCCCTGCTGCGTGTCGTGCCGCGGTCGACGAAGCGGTCGTGCACGGCGGTGGTCTCGACGTCGTCGTGAACGCGGTCGGGGTCGTGGCGTTCGGGGCGGTGGCCGACCTGACCGTCGACACGATGGAGGAGTTGTTCCTCACGAACACGTTCCTGCCGATCCTGCTCGCGCAGGCGGCGTTCGAGGCGATCGGCGAGGGCGGGGTCATCGTGCAGGTCTCCGGCGTCATCGCCGAGCGCAACCTGCCCGGCATGGCCGCGTACGGGGCGTCGAAGGCGGCGTTGCGGGCGTTCGACGAGGCGTTCGCCCGTGAGGCCCGGCGGCGCAAGGTGCGGGTGATCGACGCCCGCCCGCCCCACACCGAGACGGGCCTCGCCGACCGCGCCCTCGAGGGCACGGCACCGCGCATGCCGGTCGGTCTCGACCCGGCCGCCGTCGCCCGACGGATCGTCGACGCGGTCGAAGACGGCGCAACGGACCTGCCGGGCGACGCGTTCGGCTGATCAGGCCCGTCGGCCGCGGCGGTGGCGCTCCGGCTCGGGCAGCACCTCGGGTGCGAGGCGAACCCGGATCGGTCCCCGTGCCGTCGAGGGGTCGACCACGACGCCGCGCTGGGTGATCTCGACCCGCCTCGCAGCGGCGAGCCGTCGCGCCGCGGCCCGGGTCGCCTCGAGGAGGTCCCGCCACCCGTCGCCGTCGACCGTGCGTGCCGCTTCGCTCGGGCAGATCGTCGCGCCCGCCGCCCGAGCGGCGAGCAGCTCGAGGATCGCCGTCTCGAGCGCCCGGTCGGTCGCACCGACCCGACGACGTCGGCAGGCGTCGCTGCAGTATCGGACGCGGTCCCAGTTCGCAGCCCATGCGGCCCGCCAGGTCATGCTCCGCCCGCACGATGCGCAGGTCTTCGACTCGGGTTCGATCGATCGGGCCCGGGGCACCCGCACATCGTCGCCGAGCTAGTTCGGGCGGTCCACCCAGCCGTGTCCGTCGACCCACTCGGCGTTCGGTCCGGGTGGTGTGGCGTACACGTAGCCGATGCCGGGAACCCAGCGCGGCCCACCGGGATCGACGACGGTGGCGTCGCCTGCGGCGGGAGCGGGTGCGGCGGGAGCGGGTGCGGTGGGCACGGGTGCGGCGTCCGCCTGGGCGGGCGCCGACGGTGACCAGCCGCCCCGGACGTCGACGAGGTCCACGAGATCGTCGGTCGTGTGCAGCACGTCGGCAACCACGTCGAGGCCCGCGATGTCGGCGATGTTCGCTGCCCGGTTCCGCACCGACCACGAGCTCGGCTCCGATGCCGACCCGCCGGCCGTCGAGCCGGCCCGTCGGCCCCCGCCGACCAGGTAGCTGCCGGCGACGAGCACACCGCCGACACCGGTGAGCACCAGCCCGGGGGTGAGCATCGAACCGACCGCGGCACGCGAGAACGCCTCGGTGATGCCGGATGCTCCCGGCAGGAACACGTCGGCGAGGAGCGGTCCCGTGTACCGCAGCACCACCCACACCACGCCGGTCGACAGCGCCCACCAGCCGACCCGGCGCAGCACGACCGACCGGGTCGGGGCGACGGCAAGGGCGAGGAGCGCGGCGAGTCCGGCGAGGACTGCAGCGATCGGTGTGCCCCGCTCGACAAGGGAACGGGCCGTCCGCAGCGGTGTGATCTCGGGTGCGGGCACCTCGACCTGACGAGCAGGGAGCGGCGGGAGGATCGCAGCGACGACGGGGCTGAACTCGGCGATGCGTGCTCGCAGCAGCGTGTCCACGACCCCGGTGTCGAAGGTCGGCGCCACGTCGGTCGACCCGAGGCTGTAGGCGATGACGCCTGTGATCGTGTCGGTCAGCGGCGTACGGACGGTGTCGTCGCCGAGCGACTCGTCGGTGATCTCGACGAGCGTCTCACGTCCCACGATCTCGATGACCTCGGCGGGGAGGACGCTGTCGAGCGAGTCGACGATGCGTTCCGCGAGCTCCCGGCGCAGCGTGTCGTCCTCGAGCAGCTCTGCGGCGATCCTCGCCGGCCGGGACGCGTCGAACACGGTGCGCTGCAAGGTCACCCCCGCCCAGGCGAGCGAGCCGACGGTCAGCGCCATGGTGAGCAGTAGGCGGGAGAGCGCACGACGGGTCACCGCTGCAGTCTCGTCGCGTCACGGGCATGGCGCGCGTGATTCCCGGTAGCGGGGCGTCCCGCGGCAGGATGCCCGCATGGCCACCGCCGCCGAACCCGCGCCGATCGACGCCGTCCTCCTGCTGTCCTTCGGCGGCCCCGAAGGACCAGACGACGTGCTCCCCTTTCTCGAGAACGTGACCCGAGGCCGGGGGATCCCCGCCGAGCGCCTCGCCGAGGTCGCGGAGAACTACCACCTCTTCGGCGGTCGCAGCCCGATCAACGACCAGAACCGGGAGCTGCTCGACGCGTTGCGCGCCGACTTCGACGCGCACGGCCTCGGCGACCTGCCGATCTACTGGGGGAACCGCAACTGGCACCCCTACCTCGAGGACACGATGCGGACGATGGTCGCCGACGGCGTCCGCAACGCCGTGGCGTTCGTGACCTCCGCGTACAGCTCGTACTCGGGGTGCCGGCAGTACCGCGAGGACATCGCCACCGCGCAGGCGGCCATCGGCGCCGACGCCCCGCAGGTCGGCAAGATCCGGGCGTTCTTCAACCACCCCGGCTTCGTCGAACCGCTGATCGACCGGGTCCGTGCCACCCTCGCCGAGGTCCCCGCCGACCTCGCTGCCGACGTGGAACTGGTCTTCACCGCCCACTCGCTCCCGCTCGCCTCGGCGACGTCGTGCGACTACGAGGCGCAGCTCCGCGAGACGATGCGACTCGTCCTCGCCGGGCTCGACGCCGACTACCCGCACGACCTCGTGTGGCAGAGCCGCAGTGGTCCCCCGCAGGTGCCGTGGCTCGAACCGGACGTCGTCGCGCACCTCGACGCGGTCGCCGGGCGGGGTCGCCGCGCCGTGGTGATCGTCCCGGTCGGGTTCGTGTCCGATCACATGGAGGTCATCTACGACCTCGACACGCAGGCGCTCGCCCGTGCCGCGGAGATCGGACTGTGGGCCCGGCGGGCGCCGACGGTCGGGTGCGACCCGGCATTCGTGGCGATGGTGCGCGAGCTCGTCGAGGAGCGGCGCGCCACCGAACCGTTGCGGCGAGCGCTCGGTGTGTTGGGGACGCGGCCCGACGTGTGCCCGCTCGACTGCTGCCCGGCGCCGGTCAGACCGACGCAGCAGCCCGGTCGACCGCCCGGCCGACCTTCGTGACGATCTCGTCGAGCTCGTCCTCGGTGATGGTGAACCCGGGGCCGATCATCACCGCGTCCTGCGCGAGCGGCCCCGAACCCGCCGGGTAGACCCACACGCCCTCGGCGAGCGACTCCTGCACGACCCGCTGGGCGAAGCCCACCGACTTCGGGTACCACGTGTGCGGCTCCCGTCGTTCGACGAGCTCGATGCCGGCGAACAACCCGATGCACCGCACCTCGGCGACGTGGGGGTGGTCGTCGAACCGGTCGCGCAGCAGCGTCGCGAGCGACGCACCGAGCTTCGCGGAGCGGTCGACGAGGTGTTCCTGCTCCATGATCTCGAGCACCCGGTCCGAGATCGCACACGCCGAGGACTGCGCGCCGAAGGTGAAGAACATGAAGCCGTGGGCCGCCTCCGCGATCGGGGCGGTGACCGCGTCGGTGGCGTAGACGCCGCCCATGGCCGCGTAGCCGCCGGAGAGCCCCTTGCCGCCGACCATGATGTCGGGCGTCACCCCCCAGTGTTCGATGCCGAAGTTCCGGCCGGTGCGCCCGAACCCGGTCATCACCTCGTCGATGATGAGCAGGATGCCGTGGCGACGGCAGATCTCGGCGACGCGTGGGAAGTAGTCGTCCGGCGGGATCAGCACCCCACCTGCAGCGCCGATCACCGGCTCGGCGATGAACGCAGCGACCCGCTCGGGCCCGGCGGCGACGATCGCCGCCTCGAGCGCGTCGGGGTCGTCCCAGGCGACCTTCGGCCAGTCGGCGAGCATCCC
>VGBO01000051.1 GCA_016870475.1 Actinomycetota bacterium
CTCTGAGCCCGGTGGTGCTCGCCGACCGCCTCGGTGTCGAAGGGCTCGGATCGATCCTCGGGTTGTTCTACACGGCGTCCGGTGTCGGCGGTCTGCTCGGCCCGCCGATTGCCGGGATCGTCATCGACGCAACCGGAACGTACCGCTGGGCGATCGTCGCGTGCGTCGTGTTCGGGATCGCCAGCCGCGGCCTGCTCGTCGGTCTGCCGACGACCCCCGCCGGACGGCTCGAACCCGAGCCCTCCCGGACAGCCTGATCAGACCGACCAGCCGCCGTCGAGCGGCACGACGACCCCGCTCATGAAGTCCGACGCGCCGGACGCGAGGAAGAGCGCGAGTTGGGCCGTGTCCTCGGGCCGTCCGAGCCGGTCCGCGGGCACGTTGCGCTGGAGGCTCTTTCGGAACCGTTCCGTCGCCACGAGCTCGGGCGGGTAGTACGTCGGGTTCGCGATGTAGTTCTGGGCGATCGCGTTGACCTGCACGTTGTGCGCGGCGACCTCGACCCCGACGTAGCGCACGTAGGTGAGCTGCGCACCGCGCGCCGTCGCGTACGGCGTCGACCGTCGGATCGGCTTGAGGGCGGAGGACGAGCCCAGCACGACGATCTTGCCGTGACCTCGCTCGATCATCGCCGGGAGACTCGCCCGCACGAGCCGCATGAGCGGGTGGATGAGATGGTCGAACATCGCGAGCCACGACTCGTCGTCCTGGTCGACGGCGGTCGCCGCAGCAGCGGGCACGCCGAGGTTCGCGAGCACCACGTCGATCGGCCCACCGGCCGCCGCCTCGGCGACGACCGAGTCGGGTGCAGCGGGATCGGCGAGATCACGCGGGTCCGCCACCACGTCGCAGCCGGCGCCGCCGAACGCCGCCGCGAGGGTCGGCCCCATGAACGACCCGGCCGAGGTGAGCAGCACCCGCTTTCCGACGAGGTCGTCGAACCGTGCCACGATGCCCGTTCCTGTCATCCCATCACTCCCCTGCCGAGGCTCCTGCCGCCGTCGATCCGAAGATTCTGGCCCGTCAGGTATCCCGCGTCGTCGGAGCACACGAACGCTACGAGGGCAGCGATCTCCTCGGGCCGGCCGATCCGGCCGACGGGTAGCGAGGACAGCACCTCGGTCCGCGCCGCCGACCCGGGCGGGTAGACCGCTTCGAACATCTCGGTTGCGGTCGGTCCGGGCGACACCGTGTTGACCGTCACCCCGTGCGGGGCGAGCTCGATCGCCCACACCCGGGTCATCGCCTCGAGCGCCGCCTTCGCCCCCGCATACGTCGTCCGCCCGGCGAGGCCGACCGTCGCGACGGTGGAGATGTTGACGATCCGACCCCAGCCGCGCTCCGCCATACCGCCGGAGAACGCTCGGGCGAACTCGACAGCGGTCCGAACGTTGAGGTCGAACGCCTCATCGAGCTCGTCGTCGCGTACGTCCACCAGGGACGCCCCGCGTGCGATGCCCGCGTTGTTCACGAGTCCGTCGACCGGGCCGGCGGCTCCGATCTCCGCGATCGTCGCAGCACGATCGGCCGCGACGAACAGGTCGGGGACGACGACCGCGCCCGGAAAGGTCGGGTCGCCCCGGCGGGCCACACCCACGACCTCGTGCCCGGCGTCGGCGAGCCGGGACGAAATCGCCCGACCGATGCCGCGGGTCGCCCCCGTCACCACGAACCGTCCCTGCACGCCTCCCCCTTCCGGGGGAACCGTACTCAGCGGCCGATGCCGCCGTGCACGTCGAAGCTCACGGTCACCGGGTCGCTGCCGGCGACGGGGTGCGCCTGACAGGTGAGGACGAAGCCGTCGGCGACCTCGTCGGGCGTGAGCGCGTAGTTCTTCGCCATCGTGACCTCACCGCAGAGCACCTTCGCCTTGCAGGTGGCGCACATGCCGCCCTTGCACGCGAAGGGGACCCCGGAACGGACGGTGCGCGCGTAGTCGAGGAGCGACGGTCCGTCCGGGTCGACGTGCAACGTCGACGATCGTCCGTCGATGGTCACGGTGAAGGGCACGGAACCCGCCGAGCTCTCGTCGACCTCGGGGACCGACTCGACACGCTCGTCGTAGAACAGTTCGGCGTGGACCCGGGCGGCGGGAACGCCGAGGTCGGCGAGCGCTGCCTGCACGTCCTCGACCATGCCGAGCGGACCGCACAGATACCACGAGTCGACCCGGTCCACGTCGATGAGGCCACCGGCGAGCATCCGCACCTTGTCGAGGTCGATCCGACCGGCGAACAGCGGGATGTCGTGCGGTTCACGGCTGAGCACATGCAGGAGCCGGAAGCGGTCGGGCCACCGGTTCTTCAGCGCCTCGAGCTCCTCGAGGAACATGATCGATGCGACCCGCCGGTTCCCGTAGACGAGCGTGCAGGTGCTCTCCGGCTCCGTGGCGAGGATCGTGGTCGCCATCGCGAGGATCGGCGTGATGCCCGACCCCGCGGCGACGAGGACATAGGACGCAGCGCGGGTCGGGTCGGTGCGGTGGACGAACTCGCCGATCGGCGGCAGCACGTCGAGCCGGTCGCCGTCCCGCAGTTCGGTCGTCGCCCAGGTGGAGAAGCGTCCACCGGGGATGCGCTTGACCCCGACGCGCAGCGGTGCACCCGGCGCCGAGCAGATCGAGTACGAGCGACGCACGTCCTCGCCGTCGATGTCGGCTCGCAGCACCACGTGCTGGCCCGGCTCGTGACGGAAGAGGTCCCTGAGGTGCTCCGGCACGTCGAAGGTGATCGTCGCGGAGTCATCGGTCTCGGGACGGACCCTGACGACGAGCGGATGGAAGGCGACGTCCACCTAGAGCTCCTTGAAGTAGTCGAACGGCTCGCTGCACGAGCGGCACGAGTAGTGCGCCTTGCACGCTGTCGAACCGAACTCGCTCACGAGGCGCGTGTCCGCCGACCCGCACCGGGGACAGTGCACCGGCGGTCTGATCGCGACGAGCACGTCGCCCGCCGGCGCACGGTGGGGCGGCGCGATGCCGTACTCGGTGAGCTTCCGTCGGCCGTCGTCGCTCATCCAGTCCGTGGTCCAGGCCGGCGAGAACACCGTACGTACCTCACCCTCGACCGCGTGCATGTCGAGCACTGCGGCGATGCGTTCGGCGATGTGGCTCATCGCGGGGCAGCCCGAATAGGTCGGGGTGATCGTCACGACCACGCGGCCCGCGACCTCCTCGACCGAGCGCAGTACGCCGAGGTCGGCGATGGTGAGCACCGGCACCTCGGGATCGGGTACCTCGCCGATCTCCTGACGGAGTCGCTCGAGGTCGAGGGCCACCTCGTTCACCACCGTGCTCCGGGGTGGGACCGGTAGAGACGCTGCATCTCCGGGAGGAGGTGTCCGAACTGTTCGGTGTGCACGCCCGCCCGACCGCCGAGCCGCTGGTAGGGGTCGGTCGGCAGGGTCAGCGTCGCCTCGGCGAACACCGATGCGACCGTGGCGTCGAAGACCCCCCGAACACCGTCGAGCGAGGGAAGGACACCGTCGGCGACGAGGGTCTCCTCGATCTCGTCGAGGGCGAGGAGGTCGCCCGTGTATCGCCAGAGCAGGTCGACCGCCGCCTGGGTGCGGTCGTGACTCTCCTCCGTGCCGTCCCCGAGTCGCACCACCCAGGTCGCCGAACGACGCAGGTGGTACCGGGCCTCCTTCATGGCCTTCTCGGCGATACCCGCGAGCACCGGGTCGGAAGCGCCGCACAGCACGTCGTAGAACGGCACCTGGTACGCGTCGACGAAGAACTGCCGCACGATCGTGTGGGCGAAATCGACATCGGGCTGCTCGACGAGGGTGGCATTGAGGAACTGCCGCTCGTCCCGGAGCATCGCAAGATCGTCCTCGCTGCGACCGAGTCCCTCGAGCATCGCAGCGTGGGCGTAGAGGCTCCGGGCCTGACCGAGGTGGTCGAGGCAGACGTTCGCCACTGCGATGTCCTCCTCGAGTTCTGGCATACGGGCGAGGAGCGCACCGAGCCGCTGCGCGAGGACGAGGTTGTCGTCTGCCGTGCGCAGGAGGAATGTGATGAGCGGCGTCGTGGTGGTCGTCGTCATGGTCACATGTGCCCGATGGCGTCGGGGATCTCGTAGAAGGTCGGGTGCCGGTACGGCTTGAGGTCCCCGAACCAGTCGTCGCGACGGTCCGGGTCGGAGGCGACGATCTCGGTGGAGCGCACCACCCAGATCGAGACGCCTTCGGCACGCCGGGTGTAGACATCGCGTGCGGCCTGCAGCGCGGTCTCCGCATCGACGGCGTGCACGCTGCCCGCATGCACGTGGTTGAGGCCTCGATCGGCCCGGACGAAGACCTCCCAGAGGGGCCAGCCCTGCTCCGACGCTCTCATCGTGCCTCCTCCGTCGTGGTGTCCCGCCCCGATTTCTTCGCCGCGTGGGCGAGGGCCGCCTCACGGACCCACGCCCCTGCCTCCCAGGTCGCCCGCTTGTGCTCGAGGCGTTCCCGGTTGCACGGGCCGTCGCCCCGGACGACCTTCCAGAAGTCGTCCCAGTCGATCGCACCGAAGTCGTAGTGGCCGCGCTCCTCGTTCCACCGCAGGTCCGGATCGGGGATGCGCAGGCCGAGGTAGTCCGCCTGCGGCACCGTCTGGTCGACGAACTTCTGACGGAGCTGGTCGTTCGTCTCGAGCTTGATCCCCCAGGCGACGGACTGCTCGGTGTGCACGGACTCGGCGTCGGGCGGGCCGAACATCGAGATCGACGGCCACCACCAGCGGTCGAGCGCGTCCTGCGCCATCGCCCGCTGCTCGTCGGTGCCGGTCGCCAGCGTGTGCATGATCTCGAAGCCCTGCCGCTGGTGGAATGACTCCTCCTTGCAGATGCGGATCATCGCCCGGGCATAGGGGCCGTAGGAGGTGCGGGTCAGCATCACCTGGTTCGTGATCGCCGCGCCGTCGACGAGCCAGCCGATCGCGCCGACGTCGGCCCACGTGAGCGTCGGGTAGTTGAAGATCGAGGAGTACTTCTGCCGTCCCTCGTGGAGGCGACGGTTGAGCTCGTCGCGGCTGATGCCGAGCGTCTCGCACGCGGAGTACAGGTACAGGCCATGGCCGGCCTCGTCCTGCACCTTGGCGACGAGGACGGCCTTGCGGGCGAGCGTCGGTGCCCGGGTGATCCAGTTGCCCTCCGGCTGCTGGCCGATGACCTCGGAATGTGCGTGCTGCGCGATCTGGCGGATCATCGTCTGCCGGTACGGCTCCGGCATCCAGTCGCGCGGCTCGATCTTGCGTCCGTCCGCGAGCGTTGCGTCGAACCGCTCCTGCAGCGCCGCCTCGGTGGTCTCGTCGGTGACCGTCATGGTTGCCCACCTTCCCCTCGCGATCTCCTCGACATGATACATGGAAAGCGTTGCCGCGCAAGCGATTCGTGTCATATCCACGGGTGCCCGCTACGCTCCACCCGTGCCCCGGATCCCGAGCCTCGATGCCGACACGCTCGCAGAGCACTTCGGCGCCCGCGACGACCTCTCCGCCCGGTCGATGCTCGTCACGATCTTCGGCGACGCCGTCGTGCCCGCCGGCGGGGAGATCTGGCTCGCCGACCTGATCGAGCTGTGCGCGCCGTTCGGGTTCAACCATCGTCTCGTGCGCACCTCGCTGTCCCGGCTGACCGCCGAGGGGTGGTTCGCCACCGAGCGGGTCGGTCGACGGAGCCGGTACCGGCTCGCCGCCTCAGCGATCGAGGAGTTCGCCGACGCCGAGGAGCGCATCTACCACCTGCGCGCGCCTGCGTGGGACGGACGCTGGACGTTCGCCCTCCTCGACGGGGGCCGTCTCGACCGGGCCGAGCGCGACACCCTGCGCGGCTCGCTCCGCTGGCAGGGGTTCGCCCAGCTCGCACCCGGCATCCTTGCCCTCCCCCGCAGCGCGCCCGGCACCGTGCACCGCCTCGCCCGCCGACTCGGCATCACCGCACCGATTCCCGTCGTGGTCGGCGAGGTGAGCGAGCTCGCCGCACTCGTCGCAGACGGCTGGACGACCACGTCGTTCGACCTCGACGCACCGCGACGGCGCTACGACGACGTCCTCGTGCACCGAAGCCGCACGACCGCCGTCGACCTCCGCACGCTGGAGGGTCGGGCGGCGTTCCTGTTGCGCACGATGGTCGTCCACGACCTCCGACGCGCACGGCTCAGCGACCCCGACCTCCCCGACGAGCTCCTTCCCCCCGACTGGCCGGCGCAGCGGGCGTTCGCCTTCGCGGCGACGCTGTACCGCCGACTCGGCCCGGCATCGGACGACTGGCTCGACCGTGTCGCCGGCCTCCGCCCGGCGACACCGGCCGCCGAACGGTTCTCAGGCGATGACGCCGTCCCGGCGCAGCGCGGCGAGCCGGTCATCCGCTAGCCCGAGGACCTCCCGCAGCACCTCGTCGGTGTGCTCCGCGAACGTCGGCGCGTGACGGCGCAGCGACGACGGCGTCGCCGAGAAGACTGCCGGCGGGCGCGCCTGGCGCAGCCGGCCGGCCGTCGGGTGCACGGTCTCCACGAGGATCCCGCGGGCCTGCACCTGCGGATCGGCGATCATCTCGTCGCGCGAGTTGACCCGGGCCACCGGCACGTCGACGGCCACGAGCATCTCCACGATCTCCGCCGTGGTCCGACGCACCGTCTCGGCGGTGATCTCCTCGTTCACCACGTCACCGTGGCGGATGCGACCTTGACGGTCGACGAAGCGCGGGTCGGTGCGGAGGTCCTCACGACCGAACGCCCGGGACATCGCCTGCCAGTGCTCGTCCTTCGCGGTCGGGTAGATCATCACCCACCCGTCGGCGGAGGGGTAGAGCTGGTAGATCTCCGACAGGTCCGGCTGATCGGTCTCGTGGTCGAGGTAGGTGTGGTTCCACATCCCTTCCGGCCACAGGAAGTGGATCGACGCCTCGAGCATCGAGAGCTCGATGTGCTGGCCACCCGCACCGTTCGCCCGGGCGACGAGCGCAGCGCAGATCGCCTGCGCGACGTTGAGCGCCGTGACCTTGTCGCACACGGCGGTGGCGACGAGCGCCGGTCGACCGCCGGCGCCGGCCTGCACCGCCGGGTACGCGGCGATCGCCTGCACGGTCGGATCGAACGCCGGGAGCCGCTCGTACGGTCCGTCCGGACCGAACCCGCTCACCGAGCACATGATGAGCGACGGGTTGATCGCGGACAGCCGCTCCCATCCCACGCCGAGCCGGTCGAGCGCTCCGGGACGGAAGTTCTGCACGACGACATCGGCCCGCCGAACGAGGTCCTCGAGCAGCGCCCGGCCCTCTGACTGGCGCAGGTCGAGGGCGATCGACCGCTTGTTCCGGTTCAGCGCGGCGAAGTAGGCGCTCACCCCGTGCGCCTCCGGGACGAGCGGTCCGCCCTGCCGGACGATGTCGGGCATCCGGACCTGTTCGACCATGATCACGTCGGCACCCTGGTCGGCGAGCATCGCGGTGCCGAGCGGGCCGGACATCACCGCCGACAGGTCGACGACGCGGATCCCCCGGAGCGGGCCCGTCGCCTCGGGGACCGCGACCGGATCAGGCGTCACGCGGGAAGTCGAAGAGTTGCCGGGCGACGACCACACGCTGCACCTGCTGCGTCCCCTCGCCGATGTCGAGGATCTTCGCGTCGCGATACAACTTCTCGAGCATCCGGTCGTTCCGCACCCCGGCCTCACCGAGGATGTCGAGTGCGGCGACGACCGCCTCGAGGACGATCGGCGGCGAGTACATCTTGGCGTAGCTCGCCTCGAGCGCATTCGACTGCCCGGTCTTCGCGAGCCACACCGCCTGCAGGTACATCAGGCGCGCCGTGTGCAGGCGCCGACGGATTCGGGCGAGCCGTTCGAGCGCCCGCTGTCGCCGCCGACCCTGCGCCGGGTAGTCGCTGCGCACGAAGTCGAGGGCGAAGTCGTGTGCCGCACGCCCCATGCCGACCCCGTGCGCCGTGTGGAGCGGGCGGGTCATGTTGAACGTCGCCATCGACGCCTTGAACCCCTTCCGGGACTCGTAGAACGACTCACCGCCGAGCAGGTTGTCGGCCGGCAACCGCACGTCGTCGAGCGCGAAGCTCGCCGTCTCGTAGCCCCGGGACCCCATCTTGTGCTCGACCTTGATGATCTCGAACCCCGGGGTCCCCCGTTCGACGACGAACGCCCGGTGGCCGCCGCGGCCGAGCGCCGGATCGACGGTCGCCCACACCACCACCCAGTCGGCGCGGGCGGAGTTCGAACAGAACATCTTCTGCCCGCTCAACACCCACTCGTCGCCATCCTTCCGGGCCCGCGTCGCGATGCGTGCGACGTCGCTCCCGGCCCCCGGTTCGGTCATCGCCATCGCACCCCACCGGGCACGGCTGTGGTCCTCGAAGATCGACAGGAACCGAGCGCGCTGCTCCGGCGTCGCCGTGTTCCGCAACGCAGGACCACCGAGACCGGGCCCGGGGAGCGACAGCGCCACACCGCGGTCCCAGTAGGCGGTCTCCTCGCCGATGAGGAAGTTCCGGACCGGCTTCCAGTCGAGCGACGTCGGGCCGTCCTCGGCGCCGATCATGCCGGACACCAGCCCACCCTGGCGGGTGCAGATCAGGTAGAAGGGGTGGTCGACGGGAGGTGGCGACGCCGTCCGGTCGGCCTCGAGGCCCATCGGACGGATGTGCTCACGACCGAGGGCCCGGACCTCCTCGAGCATCTCCATCGTGCGGTGGTCCAGCTCGATCATCGCTGTTGCTCCAGTCCGGCGAGGAGGGCGTCGGGCACGTCGAGCACCACGGCGGCGACATCGGCCTCGGCGGCGTCGAGCGCGCCGGCGAGCATCGCGAGGTGGCGGCACTCGCGGAACCGCTTCTCGGCGAGATGGTCGACGATGAAGCCGTGCCCCCCGAGGAGTTGGATCCCGGTGTCGGTCACGAGGAAGGCGTTCTCCATGGTCTCGAGCCACGCCTGCGTGGCCCAGAACCCCGCATCCGGTTCGTCGCGGTCGAAGCTCGCCGCGGCATCCCGCACCACGAGGCGCGAAGCGTGAACCCGGGACGCTGCGAACGCCAGGTCGAAGGCATTCCCCTGGTGGTGCGCGACGGGCTTGCCGAACACCACCCGATCGGTCGTGTACTGCAGCGTCTCCTGCAGAGCCGCCTCGGCGACGCCGACGGCGATCGCCGCCGCCCACAGGCGGGCCCGGCCCCGCACGGCGAGCGCCGCACGCGCCCCGATGTCCCAGCGACCGCGTTCGGTCGTCGAGGCGAAGGGCACCGACACGCCGCCGGAGGCCTGGAAGGCCAACACCTTCGCCGCATGCACCGGTCCGGTCACCTCGAGCAGTCCGAGCTCGGATCCTGCGCAGGTCCAGATCCACCGGAGTGCAGGTTGCGACGGGCCCCAGAAGAGCTCCGTGGTGCCCAGCTCGGCGTCCGGAACGGTGAACGCCGCTGACGCCGTACCGGCGAGCAGCGATGCTGCGACCTCGGTCGCGAGCCCACGATCGGGGCAGGCGAGGAGCGCTCCGACCGTCGGTCCCGTCCGGTCGGCTGCCGCGAGCCCGGCGGCGTCGTGGAGGGCGAGCGTCTCGAGCACGGCCACCTTCGTGAGGCAGCCGGCGTCGACACCACCGAGGCGTTCAGGAAGGTCGAGCCCGCCGAGCGGGAAGCCGTCGAGCACGGCGGTCACCGCCGGCGGCCAGGCGCCGGCCTCCTCGTGGTCACGGACCGCCGGGGCGAGCTCGGTGCGTCCGAGTCGATCGGCGGCCACACAGAGCTCCTGCACCTCAGCGGTGAGGGCGAAGTCACGCATGACCGCACCCTAACGGTCGGGCGCCACGCCGGGCCCGCCCGTCGTCGGTCAGGCCACGATCTCGACAGGCGTGCCGACAGGCACCATCGCCGCGATCTTCGCGATTTCCTCGTTGGGGAGCCGGATGCACCCGTTCGAGACCGCCTGGCCGATGAGTTCCGGCTTCGACGTGCCGTGGAACGCGACCACCGGCATCCCGCCGTCGAACAGGTCGAGCACCTCGCTGTAGGCGCTGGTCGGCAGGATGTGCGGGCCGTAGAAGCCGTCGGCGTTCGACTGGTCGAGCCGGGCGGCGATGTAGGTCCGCAGACCCGGTGTCGGCGTCGCGTCGGTCCCGATGGCGACCTTCGTCGTGAGCACGACCTTCGTGCCGTCGAAGACGCGCAGCTCCCGGTCGGAGAGATCGACCTCGATGCGGTAGGCGGTTCGCTCGATCCGCACGTCGGACGCCTTGACCCACCCGAGCTGGCCGTTCGGCCGCACCGGCACGTGCACCTGCACCCAGTTGCCCTCGATGCGCTCGACGAGGAACCGGAGCTCCTGGCCGTGCATGCCCGGGTTGTCGAACTCCCAGCCCCCGGTGACGTTCCGCAGCCCGAGGAACGTCGTCCCGGCGCGCGGGATCGCCGCGACGTTCAGGGGCTTCGCCGTCGTGGTCGGTGCGGCCGACGGCGTCGCCGTCACGGCGGGCACGCCTTCGGGTGTCTGGGCGAGCGCGACGACCTTCCGGCCCACTGCGACCGCGATCGCCGAACCGGGGCCGACCTCGGTGGTGGAGGTGAGCGTGGCGGGCGTGGCGGGCGTCGGCGACGCCGACGTGTCGACGCCGGGCGAACGACCCGTGCACGCTCCGAGGACCAGCAGAGCGCCGAGGACGACCCCGACGAGGCGACGATTCGATCGGGCTCCGAACACGTCGGAGAGGCTACTTCCGACCGATCGACCCGCCGACGTCGATGGTCAGTCGAAGGTCAACCCGTGATAGCCGCTCTCGGCGATCCGCTCGGCTCGACGGAAGAACTTCGGCGCGCCGCCGTTGTACACGAGGTAGCGGACCTTGCCCTCCTCGTGGCCGTCGACGTTGGAGTTGTACCCGGTGAACCACGATTTCGCCTTGCGCATGAGCATGGTTGCGTACATCGCCTTCACGTGCTCCGCCCAGTCGACCTCGGCGTCGCGGTCCACGTCGAAGCGCTCGTGGTCGTGCTCCTTCATGTAGGAGATCAGGCCCGTCACCCACTCGACGCCCTTCTCGATCCCACGCGGGAAGTTCGTCGACGCGGAACCGCTCTGCGGACCGGACGGCATCAACAGGTTCGGGAACCCGTTCACCGCCATGCCGAGGAAGGTCTCGGGGCCATCGGCCCACTTGTCGCGCAGGCTCTGACCGCCGACCCCGGTGATGTCCACCCGGTCGAAGGCACCGGTGATCGCGTCGAACCCCGTGGCGTAGACGATCACGTCGAACTCGAAGTGCTCGGCGGAGGTCTGGACCCCCGTCTCGGTGACCCGCTCGATTGGGGTCTCGCTGATGTCGACGAGGCGGACGTTCGGCTGGTTGTAGACCTCGAAGTAGTTGGTCTCCATGGGGACCCGCTGCACGCCGAACCCGTGATCCTTCGGGATCAGCTTCTCGGCGATGACCGGATCCTCGACCCGCTCACGGATCCGGTCGGCGACCCATGCCGAGAACTCGGCGTTCGCCGCCTCATCCGTGAAGATCTCCCGGAAGTTCCGCAACCAGATCGCGAACCCGGGCTGCTGGTAGAGCTGCTCCCAGAGCTCGATCCGCTCCTCGGGGGTGACCTCGTAGAAGCCGCGGCGATCGGGCTCGTGCTCGAAACCACCGGGCGTGCGGGCGCACGTCTCGAAGATCTCGTCGTAGCGCGAGCGGATCTCGTCCATTTCCTCGGCCGAGATCGGTCCGTTGTGCAACGGGGAGCTCCAGTTGGGCCGACGCTGGAAGACGTGCAGCGTGCCGACCTCGGGTGCGATCGCCGCGATGCACTGGATGCCGGTGGCGCCGGTACCGACCACGGCGACCCGCTTGCCCGCAAGGTCGACCGGCTCGTGCGGCCAGAAGAACGTGTGCCACGACTGGCCCTTGAAGTCCTCGACCCCGGGGATGCGCGGCATCGTCGGCGCCGAGAGCAGCCCGAGCGCGAGGATCAGGAACTGCGACGTGATCGTTCGTCCGTCGGAGACCTCGAGCTGCCAGGCCCCGGCCGCGTCGTCCCAGGTCGCGTGGTCGAGTCGAGCGTTGAACTGCATGTGCTTGCGCAGGTCGAACTTGTCGGCGACGTGGTTGAGGTACTTGAGGTTCTCCGGCTGCGGCGAGTACCGCTCGACCCAGTGCCACTCGTCGAGGAGTTCCTTGGAGAAGGAGTAGCCGTAGGTGTAGCTCTCCGAGTCGAACCGGCAGCCCGGGTACCGGTTCCAGTACCAGGTGCCCCCGAGGTCGCCGGCGGAGTCGAGCACGACCGCCCGCATGCCGAGGTCGGTGAGCCGCTTGACCTGGTAGATCCCGGCGACCCCTGCGCCGATGATGACGACGTCGTAGTCCACTGCGGTCGTGGTTCCCATACCCCTGCTCCTGTGCCGGATCGGCCCGGTTCCCCCGGTCCGTTCGTCAGACTACGAGGAAGTCGACTCGCCCGTCAGGTTCCGCCGTAGGGCCGTTGGTCACCTTCGCGGTCGGTGCGACCGCCCGATCACCGGCAGGGACGTCACCCCGACGAGTCGGTTGTTCCTGCTCCAGGTCGGCGACCCGACCACCTCGAGTGTGGCGAACCGGCGGAAGAGCTCCTCGAGCATGAGCCGGATCTCGAGGCGGGCGAGGCTCGCGCCGAGGCAGAAGTGGACACCCACCCCGAACCCGAGGTGCGGGTTCGGATCACGACCCACGTCGAAGCGGAACGGGTCGGCGAACACCGACTCGTCACGGTTCGCCGACAGCTCCCAGTAGGTGACCTTGTCGCCCGTGCGGAGCCGGCAGCCTCCGAGCACGGTGTCGCGGGTCACCGTGCGCCGCTTGTAGACCGACGGCGACGTCCACCGGACGACCTCCTCCACGGCGGTCCGGAGCAGCGAGGGATCCGACCGGAGCCGACGCTCCTCGGCGGGGAACTCCCCGAACGCCAGCACCGCGCCGGCGATCGCGCTCCGCGTCGTCTCCGCTCCTGCGGGGAAGAGCAGGTTGAAGAACGCCCGGAGCTCGCGGTCGGTCAACGGCGGTTCGCCGTCGTCGCCGCCGGCGTGGACGACCACCGAGAGGATGTCGTCCCCTGGATTCGCCCGCTTCTCCGCGATGATGCGCGCGCCGTGCGAACTGAGGACGCGCACGAGCTCCGGGTCGAACACCTCCCCCGTGTCGCTGTCGGCCGCGGCGTCGACGATGTGGAGCAGCTCGAGGCGCTGTGACTGCGGCACCCCGAGGATCGAGCAGATCGCCTGCAGCGGCAGTTCCTGGGCGACACGTTCGACGAGGTCGAAGGGTTCGTCGTCGGGCACGGCGTCGACGATGGCGGCCGCCCGGCGCCGGAGGTCTTGCTCGAGTCGGCCGATCGCCCGAGGGGTGAACCCTGCATTCACGAGGTGACGGAGCCGACGGTGCTGGGGGTCGTCGGTCATGTTCAGCATGATCCCGGCGCCGGGGCTGTCCCCGATCGTCGTCCCACCGACGCCGGAGGAGAACGTGACCGGATCCTTCATCACCGTCGCCGCGTCGGCGTGGCGGGTGACGACCCAGAACCCGACGCCGCCCGGCGTCCGGTCGGTCGGCTCGTGCCAGAACACCGGGGACTCCCGCCGCCACCGGGCGAAGGCGTCGTGGGGGAACCCGGCAGCGAAGGTGTCGGCGCTCGAGAGGTCGACCGGTGCGTCGGCAGCGGGGTGGCGGCGTGCCATGCGCGCCGATCCTGTCACAACCTCCTCCTACGCTCGCCGGGCGTGCGCATCCTCCACACCGCCGACTGGCATCTCGGTCGCACCTTCGGGTCGCTGTCCCTTGCTGCGGACCAGGCGAGCTTCGTCGACTGGTTCGTCGACCTCGCACAGGCCGAGGCGGTCGACCTCGTCGTGATCGCCGGCGACCTCTACGACCGGGCGATCGCCCCGGTCGACGCGATCGACCTCTTCGGGACGACCGTCCGCCGACTCAGGGCAGCCGGCGTGCTGGTCGCAGCGATCACCGGCAACCACGACGCCGCCGACCGGGTGGTGCCCTACGCCGGCATGCTCGATGACACCGGGTTCCTGCTGCGCGGTGGCTACGGCGCCGTCGGTGAGGTGGTGCAGCTCGACCTGGATGACGGCCCGGTCGACCTCGTCCTCCTGCCGTTCCTCGACCCACAGGCCGCGCCCGACCACCTCGGCGACGACCCCGGCGCGACCGAGGGTGAGGAGGCCCTCCTCGAACGCCGGCGGAGCCGCACCCACGCCACCGTCCTCCGCCACGCCACCGCTCGAGCCCGCACCCGCGTGCGGCACCGATCGATCGGCGTCGCGCATGCCTTCGTCTCCGGTGGCGCGACGAGCGACTCCGAACGACTCCTCACCGTCGGCGGTGGCGGCGACGTGCCACTCGACGTGTTCGACGGGTTCTCCTATACGGCGCTCGGCCACCTCCACCGACCCCAGGCCGTGGGTGGACCGACCGTTCGCTACAGCGGGAGTCCGCTCGCCTATTCCTTCTCCGAGGAGCACGCGAAGTCGGTCGCTCTCATCGAGATGACCACCACCGGAGGAGTCGACGTCCGGGAGATCCCCGTCCCGGTGGGGCGCCCGGTTCGCACCCTCACGGGGACCATCGACGATCTCCTCGACCCGGCTCGCCATCCCGACGCGCACGGTGCGCTCGTGCGAGCGGTGCTGACCGACCGCGAGACCGTGATCGACGCGAAGGTGCGCCTGCAGGGGGTCTATCCCTACATCGCCGAGATCGACCATCGTCGACCCACCCCCGCCAGCGGGTCGGCGGAGTCCACCGGGGTGCTCCGGCGTCGCATCTCGGTGATCGACGCCGCCCGTGCGTTCTGGGAGGCGGCCGAGGGCGCACCGCCCGACCCGGACACCGACGCCCTCCTCGTCGACGCGACCGCAGAGTTGGACACCCAATGAGACCGCTCCGCATCGAGTTCGCAGCATTCGGCCCGTATCCCGAACGCGTCGTCGTCGACTTCGCGGCGCTCACACACCGCGGGCTCTTCGTGATCGCCGGCGACACCGGCACCGGCAAGACCACGATCTTCGACGCGATGCTCTACGCCCTGTTCGGGAGAACCCGGGTCGACGCCGAGGAGGTGCGTTCCCACCACGCAGACAGCGATGTCCGCACGGCGGTGCGCTTCGACTTCGAGGCCGGCGGCACGCACTACGTCGTGGAACGCTCCCCCGCCCAGCTCCGCCCGAAGACCCGCGGCAGCGGAACCACCACCCAGGCCGCCTCGGCGTCACTGGTTCGCATCGAGGCGAACGGCACCACCACCTCGCTCACCACCCGGGCGAACGACGTCACCGTGACCTGCGCCGCTCTCGTCGGACTCGACGCCGCGCAGTTCCAGCGGGTGGTGCTGCTCCCCCAGGGCGAGTTCGCCCGGTTCCTCACCGCCCCGGCCGGCGAGCGCGAAGCGCTCCTCACCAAGCTGTTCGGCGGGGCTGCGCACGAAGCGCTCGCCGTCGCACTCCGACAGCGCGCAACGAGCGCACGGGAGGCCGTCGCCGACGTGACCTCGCGAGCCGCTGCGCTCCACTCGGTGTGGACCGACGTGGTGGTCGGCGCCGCGTCGACCCAC
>VGBO01000052.1 GCA_016870475.1 Actinomycetota bacterium
CATGCAGAGCTTCGCGATCGAGCCCTCCGGTCCGGGGTTGCCGGCCTTGCGTGCCGCCGAGGCCCGGATGTTCGTGAGGCGCAGCACCTCCGCCCGGATCCAGAACTGCATGAGCTGGTCGCGCGTCGCCGCGTCGTGGTCGCCGCGGTCGTAGGCGTCGACGGCCTGCTTGATCAGACCGGATCCCCGCGGTGCGATCGCACCACCGATGGAGACCCGCTCGTTCATGAGCGTGGTGATGGCCACCCGCCAGCCGTCCCCCACGTTCCCCATGCGCTCGACGTCGGGCACCCGCGCGTCGGTGAAGTACACCTCGTTGAACTCCGCCTCACCCGTGATCTGGCGGAGCGGTCGCACCTCGACCCCCGGCGCCTGCATGTCGATCACGAAGTAGCTCATGCCGGTGTGCTTCGGCTGTTCCGGATCGGTCCGGGCGAGGAGCATCCCCCAGCGGGCGAGGTGCGCGAGCGTGGTCCACACCTTCTGGCCGTTCACCACCCACTCGTCACCGTCCCGCACGGCCCGCGTGCCGAGGCCGGCGACGTCGGAGCCGGCACCCGGCTCGGAGAAGAGCTGGCACCAGACCTCCTCGCCGGTGAACAGCGGCCGCAGGTACCGGCGCTTCTGGTCCTCCGACGCGTGCGTCACGATCGTCGGCGCACCCATCCCGTGTCCGATCGGGTTCCGCATGACGGGGTTCGGGGCACCCGCGGCGAACAGGCGCTCGTTGATGAGCTTCTGGACCTTCGGCGACATGCTCAGCCCGCCGTTGCCCTCGGGGAAGTGGACCCACGCCAGGCCGAGGTCGAACTGACGTCCGAGGAACTCCGTGCTCGGCACGGCACGCGGGTCGCACTCGGCCAGGAGCTGATCGCAGAGTTCCGCAGCACGCTGCTCCTCCGACGTGAGTACCTCGGTCGCGCTCATGGGGTCCCTCCTCCGGACGCAGGCACGCTCCTGCGAACGGTCGAAACGCTACCGGGGCTCACGCGGCTGCGCCGAACCGACCGCCGCCGATCAGTTGAGGCGGGCCCGGAGCGCGACGGCGCGTGCTCCGAGCTCGCGCGCGACGGGTTCCGCGGCGCCTGCGGCCAGCCGCTCGAACAGCTCGGCCGCCTCGAGGAACCGGCCCGCGACGCCGAGTGCGGACCCGAGCGCCAGCTGTTCGGCCGGGCCTGCGTCGGGCAGGGCGCAACGCAACCGCGCGACCCGCAGGCCGAGGGCCGGGTCGACCGCCCGACGACCCGCAGCGGTGAGGTTCATGAGCATCCGGGCGAGGACGGCATGGGCATCGACCGGCTCGAGCCCCCCAGCCGGCAGCGCGTGCCCAGGCCGGACCCGGGCGTGGACGGCCTCGCAGCCCGCCCGGTCGAGGAGCCGACCGCCGTCGAAGACGTCGAGGTAGGGGCCATCCGGTGCAGCGGCACGGACGAGGAAGTGGCCGGGCATCCCGATCCCGACGAGGGGCACGCCGGCGCGGCGGCCGACCTCGATGGCGATAACCGCGAGCGTGATGGGCAGGCCTCGCCGTTGGGCGAGCACGGCGTCGAGGAAGCTGTTCTCCACTGCGCCGTAGGTCCGCCGGTCGCCGTCGAACCCGTCCTCGACGAAGAGCACGTGCCGCAGCGCGTCGAGATCGCCACCCCCACGGACGACTCGGACCCCGAGGACGTCGAGCGCTGCGAGGGCGCCGGCCACGTCACAGACCCGGCGGGGCATCGCCCCGAGCAGCGCCGCCGCCTCGTCGAGGGGGACGTCCGCCGCCGGCCGGCCGACGAGATCGGCGAACCGCTCGACGATCGACCCATCCTCGCCGGCGCCACGTCGGATGTTCGACACGCCACGACCCTAGGCGGGCCACCGGTAGCGTTCTGCCGTGCACTGCGAGGAGGCCGTTCGGCGTTGCGGGGCCGTGCGGGGATCGGCGTGAGTCCGGGCTGGCTCGAGGGCGACCTGCCGATCGCTCACGCGCACCGGGGCGGTTCCGCCGAACGTGCGGAGAACTCCGTCGAGGCGTTCGAGAACGCCGTCGGGCTCGGGTACCGCTACGTCGAGACCGACGTCCGCCGCACCCGCGACGACCGGGCGGTCATCTGGCACGACGCCACGCTCGACCGAACGACCGATCGGACGGGTCGGGTGGACGCCGTCGCATGGCATGAACTTCGTCGGGCCGGCCTTCGGCCGCCGGGTGACGATCTGGACGCCCATCGCCCTCTGCTACTCGAGGACCTCCTCGGCTCCTGGCCGGAGCTCCGCGTCACCGTCGACGCGAAGGAGGACGCCGTTGTCGGCCCTCTCACCGAGGCGATCCGACGGTGTCGCGCCGAACATCGTGTCTGCGTCGCATCGTTCTCGACCCGACGGCTCCGCACGATCCGGCGCACCCTCGGGCCCCACCTCTGCACGGCCACCACACCGCCCGAGGTCACCCGGATCCGCCTCGCCAGCGTTGGCATCCCGCTCCGACGACCGGTCGGGCCGAACGCCGCGCTCGTCCCCATCCGCCACCTCGGTGTCCCCGTCGTGGACCGACGATTCGTCCGCCACGCCCGACGGTGGGGTCTCGGGGTGCACGTCTGGACCGTCGACGACCCGGCGACGATGCAGGAGCTGCTCGACGTCGGGGTCGCCGGGATCATGACGGATCGACCGAGCGTCCTCCGTGGTCTTCTCGAAGGTCGCGGGATGTGGCCCGGCCCCTGACCGGTGGGAACAGCACCTGCGGGTTCATGACGCCGGCCGGGTCGAGCGCCGAGCGGATCGCGGCGAACGTCGCGAGTTCGGCCGGGGTCCGGTTCAGATGGAGAAACTCCCGTTTGGCGACGCCGATGCCGTGTTCGGCGGAGATGCTCCCCCCGAGTGAGGCGACGAGCTCGAGCACGGCGCGATCGGTGCGATCGTCGTCGGGGTCGGGTCCGGTGACGTTCACGTGCAGGTTCCCGTCGCCCACGTGCCCGAAGAGCCACACCCGAGCCGCCGGGTCGACCGCCGCCACTGCCGCCCGCACCGCGTCGGGGAACCGTGCGAGCTCACCGGCGGGAAGCGTGATGTCGAGCTTGTGCGGCGGCCCGAGGCCGTTGATCGCCTCGGTGTGCCCCTCGCGGAAGCGCCACAGTGCCGCGCGACGCTCTGCCGTCGTCGCGACGGCCACGTCTCCAACCCCGGCGAGACCCTCGACCACCCGCGCGAGCCCGTCGAGCGGATCGGCCGATGCCGCGCAGGAGACCAGCACGTACACCGGGTGCACCTCCGTGAATGGGCGGGCGAGCCCACCGTGGGTGCACACGAGCTCCAGACCGTCGCCGAGGAACAGCTCGAGCGCCTCGAGCGACGGCAGCGAGTCGCGGACCGTCCACGCCGCGTCGAGGGCCGCGTCGATCCCACCGAAGCCCAGAAGTGCGACGACGCGGTGCTCGAGGCGGGGCACGAGCCGCAGCCGGGCAGCGGTGAGCACGGCCAACGTGCCCTCGCTCCCGCACAGCAGTCCACCGAGGTCGTAGCCAGTGTTGTCCTTGAGGAGCCCGCCGAGGTGGCGGAGCACGGTGCCGTCGGCCAGGACCGCCTCGTAACCGACGAGCTGCTGGCGCATCCCGCCGTAGCGGAGGAGCTGCAGGCCGCCGGCGTTCGTGGCGACCATGCCCCCGATCGTCGCCGACTCCCGGGCGCCGAGGTCGACGCCGAACGCGAGCCCGGAGTCCGTGGCGGCGCGCTGTGTTGCCGCGAGCGTCACGCCCGCGCCGACGGTGACCTGGCCGGCCCGCCGGTCGACCGGCCCGATGGTGTCGAGACGGCGCAGGCTGAGCACCACCTCGCCCGCCCCGGGCACGCCGCCGCCGACGAGTCCGGTATTGCCACCCTGGGGGACCACGGGCATCGAGGCGGCCGAGCAGGCCTGCAGGACCGCAGCGACCTGCGCGGTGTCCGCCGGTCGCACCACCGCAGCGGTCCGACCGCGGAACCGACCCGTCCAGTCGACCCGGTAGCCGGCGGTGACGTCGTCGTCGAGGAGGACGTGCTCCGGCCCGACGGCGTCGACGAGTTCCCGGCGGAGAGCGTCGGGGAGCAACGCGCCCGGCCGTCAGTCCGCGTCGACGAAGCGGGGCGGTCGCCGCTCGAAGTAGGCCTGGACCGCTTCGACCTGGTTCGGCGAGCCGATCAGCCCCTTGATCACCCGCTCCTCCTCGGCGAACCCCTCGGCCAGGCTGACGCGGCCGGCCATCTCGAGCAGGTGCTTGGCCCCTCGGATGGCCTGCGGGTTCTGGGCGGCGATCTCGTGCGCCAGTTCGAGGGACGCAGCAAGCGGGTCGTCCGCGGCGCGGGTGGCGAGGCCGATCCGCACCGCCTCGACACCGTCGACCATTCGTCCGGTGAAGGTGAGTTCCTTCGCCACGTCGAGACCGACGAGTCGCGGGAGGAGCTGCGTCCCGGTCATGTCGGGCGTCAGCCCCCAGCGGATCTCGAGGACCGAGAAGCGGGCATCCGGCGCGACGATCCGGATGTCGCCGGCGAGAGCGATCTGACAACCGCCGCCGAGCGCCACGCCGTGCACCGCGACGATCACCGGGACCGGCAGCTCCGTCCACGTGTAGGCCGCCTGCTGCCCGTGGTTGGTGATCCGCCGTGGTCCGTCGTCGGTCCGGCCGATGACCGGAGCGTCACCCTCGCCGGCCATCCCCCGGAAGCTGTCGAAGTCGAGACCGGCGCAGAAGCCACGCCCGTTGCCCGAGAGCACGACGGCGCGCACCGACGGATCCGCGGCGAGCGCGTCACCGGTCTCGATGAGCGCCCGGAACATTCCGGCGTCGAGTGCGTTGATCTTCTCCGGCCGATCGAGCCGCACATCGGCGACTCCCCCGTCGACCCGCACGCTGATCCGATCACCCATGACACCCTCCGGGATCCCCTCGCACCCGCGCCGGCGGGGTGCGACCACAATGCCCGGCCGGGGAGCGGCGCGCCACCGGGGCGGACCGCTGAGGCGCTCAGGGCTCGTAGGGGCAGTGGCGGCACCCGCTCCCGCAGCACCGCTCGCGCGCCGCCAGCGTCGCCGCGGTCAGCACCAGGAGTCCGGAACGCGGGTCACGGTAGGTCTCGGCGCCCCGGGCGAGCGCGTCGTCGTGTGCGACCAGCACCGCCGCAGCGAGCACCGGGTCGCGCGGCAGGCGAACGGGCAACGGTGCCCGGATCCCGTCGGCACGGAGACGATCGGCCACCGCACGACCCTAGGACGCGGGGCATCGTTACTTGACAGTGCCGCCGAGCGACCGTAGGGTCCGATTGTGCCATGCGTCACAGATCTCCGGAAGTGACCAGCCATGACGGTGCGACCTCGAGGAACGAGGACCCGACTGGACCCCGAGAAGCGGCGAGCACAGATCGTCGCAGCGGCAGACCGGGTGCTTGGTTCCCGAGACCCGCTCGTCGTGACCTTCGAGGACATCGCGGCTGAAGCCGGCGTCTCGCGGGCGCTCGTCTACAACTACTTCGGCGACAAGGGCGGCCTGCTCGCTGCGGTCTACACCCATGCGCTCGCCGAGCTCGACGCGAGCCTCCGCACGGCCTTCCTCGGCCCCGGCGACGACGACGACCGCGTGGCCGCGATCGTGAACTGTTACCTGGTCTTCGCCCGGGCGCACGCCGGGACGTGGCACATCCTCGGCCAGGCAGCCGCCGCGCAACACCCAGCCGTGCTGCGGGCCCGCCGCCAACGAGCGCTCGAGCTTGGCGAGGTCGTCGGAGGTGGCGCAGAGGGACGACTCGCCGTGGCCGGCCTCGTCGGCCTGCTCGAAGCGGCGCTCCTCAACTGGCTCGAAGACCGCGACGTGGACGAGGCGAGCCTCGCCGACCTCCTCACACTGTGCGTACGCCACGGCTTCGTGACCGTCCTGCCGCTCGGGCGGGACGCACGCTGAGACCGATCAGTCCTTCGTCGCCACCGCATTCGGGGTGACGTTCATCTTCGGCTCGTAGGCGGCCGCCTCGACGTCGAGCGCCGCCGAGCCGACGGTCGCCCGCAAGACGTCGCGACACGCTCCGCAGGGGCCGTAGTACTCCTCCGTCACGGCCCCGCCGCATCGCGGGCAGTCGAAGCTCGTGGCCATGCTCATCGTCGCGATCCTCCCAGACGCCGGAGGCCCCTCAGCGGACCGTGGCCCGCCACAGCGAACCGACGTCGTCGAGCTCACCGATCCTGGAGACCTGCCCGAGGAGCTCCGCGGTCCGTCGCTCCCCGAGAACGGGCCGGACGAGCCCGACGAACTTCCGCTCGAGTGCCTCGCGCTGCCGACCGAGATCGGCCGCCGGTACGGAGGAATCCGACAGCACGATCCGGGTCTCACCGCCACGGAGGCGGACGGTGACCTCCGCCCGCATGAACGATACGGAGGCGTCGCCCCGAACGTCGACACGGTCCCGCAGCGCGACGACCTCCGGGGCGGTGACGACGGCGTCAGTGAAGCTGTCGAGCGCCGCGGTGTCTCGCCCGAGCAGGGCCATCGCTGCGGTGGCCCGCAACGAGAACTTCCCCTCGAGTCCGGTCGTCGGCTCGGCGATGTTGCAGACCTTCAGCGCGGGCGGGTCGATCCGAATGTCGACGGCCTCGACGTCCTCCGCGACGAAGCCCGCACCGAGGCCGTCACGGATCTCGACGAGCGCATTGATGGGGGCATGGGTGAGGTAGCACGCGGCGTGGTACTTGAACAGCGTGTCGCTGATCATGAAGCGACCGTCCCACCGGTCGAGCCGCGCCCGGTCCGGCTCGGCGGTCCCGGCGAGCACGGCGGCGAAGCCCTGGGTGGTCTCGACCACGTCGGGGTTCGCCGTGAACCCGCCCCGGGCGAGGAGCGCTGCGAGCAGCCCGCCCTGCGCCGCCTTCCCGGCGTGCAGCGGCTTGGCCATGGTGCCGAACCCCGACTTGAGTCCTGCAGCCTGGGTCCCGGCGAGGCCGAACGCATGCCGCCACGCCACCTCCTCGAGGCCGAGCAGGTGCGATGCCGCCGCGGCTGCGCCGAAGGTGCCGAGCGTCGCCGTGGCATGCCAGCCGATGTCGTAGTGCGGTGCACCGAGCAGCGCGCCGAGACGGCATTCCACCTCGATACCGGCGACGAGCGCAGCGAGCAGATCGGCACCGCTGCGGCGGTCGCGTTCCGCCAGCGCGGCGATGGCCGGCAACACCGGAACCGACGGGTGCCCGCTCAGGATGCGGTGCGTGTCGTCGAAGTCGAGTGCATGGGACGCGGCACCGTTCACCAGCGCCGCCGTGAGCACCGACGTCGTTCCGCCGGACGCGACCAGCGTGGCGCCCTGCCCGGCCTCCCCTGCGACGATCTCGTCACGCAGGATCCGGACGAGCGGCTCGTCCACCGCGGCGATCGTGCAGCCGAGCCAGTCGAGGACGCAGTGCCTGGCGACCTCGAGCACCTCCTCGGGCAGCGACGACGCCTCCACCGACCGCCCGATCTCCACGAGTCGGGCCGTGATCCCCTCAGCCATCGCAGTGCGCTCCCCGGTCGCTGCGACGATGCCCCCACGCGCCGCCGCGGGCGACAGACTACGTTCCACGTCGTGACGACGTTCGATCCAGCGGCGTTCCCGCCGGTGCCCCACGGCCACCAGTACGAGGACTTCGAGATCGGTCAGGTCTTCGAGCACCACTGGGGTCGGACCTTCTCCGAGAGCGACAACAGCTTCTTCACGACGGCCACCCTGGCGTTCAACCCGCGCTACACCAACGCCGAGCTCGCCCGGAGCGAGGGGCACCCCCGCGAGCTCGTGAATCCGATGCTCCTCCTCTGCACGGTGGTCGGCCTGTCGGTGGAGGACCTCTCCGAGGGCGGCGGACCGTTCCTCGGCGTGAACGAGTGCGCCTTCCCTACCCCCGTGTACCCGGGTGACACGGTGACTGCCCGATCGACCGTGCTCGACAAGCGGGAGTCCTCGAGCCGGCCCCGCGAGGGCATCGTCACCTGGCGGACCGAGGCCCACAACCAGCGGGGGGAGCTGGTCCTCAGCTACACCCGCACCAACCTCTCGGCCAAGCGGGAGGTGCCACCCGGGTGACGAACCGCTACCTGACCGCCGAACGGCTCGAGATCCAGGCCACCGCGCGTGCCTTCGCGCACGACGTCGTCCTCCCCCTCGCCAACGAGCTCGATCCCCAGAAGGCGGAGTTCCCCGAGGAATTCCTCCACCAGCTCGCTGCGATGGGCTACTTCGGCATCACCATCCCCCGGGAGTACGGAGGGATGGGACTCGGAACCTTCGAGTACTGCATGATCTCCGAGGAACTCGCCAGGGCGTGGATGTCCTCCGCGTCGATCATCGCCCGGGCGAACGGCATGGGCTGCGCGGTCGCGGACCCCGAACGGCGCGCCGAGCTCCTGCGGCGATCGGCAGCGGGACGCTGGATCGGTGCGGCGGCGCTGTCGGAGCCCGGTGCCGGGTCGGACCTCGCCAACGTGCAGACACGGGCGATCGACTGCGGCGACCACTGGGAGATCCACGGGGAGAAGCGGTGGTGCGGCAACGCGCTGCGCGCCGACTTCATCCAACTCCTCTGCCGGACCCGGGACCCCGAGCCCGGCGAGTCCCGGAGCCGGGGGCTCACCACCCTTCTCGTGGAGAAGGAACGCAACGCCTTCCCCGCCGGGCTTCGGGGGGAACCGATCGACAAGATCGGGTATCACGGCTTCCGCACGTGGAACCTCACCTTCGAGGGACTCGTGGTCCCGAAGGAGAACCTGCTCGGCGCCGGGCGCCGCAACCGGGCGCGAGCCGGAGCCGAGGGAACCGACGGAGCGGACGTCGGTGGCGAGGGCCGGGCGTTCCGGGCGGTCGAGCAGACCCTCAACGTGGCCCGGGTCCACACGGCGGCCCGCGCCGTCGGCCTCGCCCGTGCCGCGGTCGAGGACTGCATCGCCTACACCCAAGAGCGCCACCAGTTCGGGCACCCCGTCGCCGACTTCCAGGCGATCCGCTTCATGATCGCGGAGATGGCCGCACGCACGGAGGCCTGCCGGGCGTTCACGCATCAGGTCGCCCAGGCCATCGACGACGGCGAGAGCGCCGAGACCGAGTCCGCGATGGTGAAGCTGATCGCTACCGAGATGGCGGCGGAGGTCACCGCGATGGGGATCCAGATCCACGGCGGGAACGGCTACACGACCGAGCGCGCCGTCGAACGGCACTGGCGGGACGCACGACTCACCACGATCTTCGAGGGAACGAGCCAGATCCAGCAGAAGATCATCAGCGACCGGCTGCTGCCGCGTTCGCCGCTCGGCTGACCAGGGGGAGCGACCATGGCACTCACCGGAGAAGGAACCTGGTTCGAGGACTACCCCGTCGGACGACGGATGCGCCACGTCCGAGGTGCGACGGTCGGCGAGTTCGAGAACCAGATGCTCACGAAACTCGTCATGAACACCGCGCAGAGCCACTGGAACGAGCACTCGATGGAGCGTTCGCCGTGGGGGAAGCGCCTCGTGTTCGGGCTCGTGACCGGGTCGATGGTGATCGGCCTCACCCAGCAGGACTGCTGCGAGAACGCTATCCGCACGCTCGGTCTCGACAAGATGCGGTTCACCGCACCGGTGTTCCACGGGGACACGATCTACGCGTTCTCCGAGGTGGTCGAGTCCTCCCCCGCTCCGGATCGCGACGACGCGGGGATCGTCCGATTCCGCCACTGGGGCACCAAGCACGGCCTCGACATCAAGGGGCACCGTGTCGACGGGCAGGTCGTCTTCGAGGGCGAGCAGATCGCCCTCATCCGCCGGCGTCCCGTGTCGTGAGCACGTCGGGGGCGGCAGGTCCGCTGCAGGGCATCCGCATCGTCGACCTCACGCAGGCACTCGCCGGGCCGTTCTGCACGATGCTCCTCGCCGATCTCGGCGCCGACGTCGTCAAGGTCGAGCCGCCCCAGGGCGACATGACGAGGTTCTCCGGTCCCTTCACCCTCGGGGACCGGGAACGCCACTACGGCGGGTACTTCGCATCGATCAACCGCAACAAGCGGTCCGTCGTCCTCGACCTCAAGACCGAGGGGGGCCGCGAGGCGCTCCTCCACCTCCTCGACGGCGCGGACGCGCTGGTGGAGAACGCCCGAACCGGGGTCATGGACCGCCTCGGCCTCGGTTACGAGATGCTGCACGCCCGCAACCCCCGCCTCGTGTACGGCGCGATCCGGGGGTTCGGTGACCCGCGCACCGGTCGTTCGCCGTATGCCGAGTGGCCGGCCTACGACATCGTCGCCCAGGCCATGGGCGGGGTCGTGGGGATGACGGGTACCGCCGAGGGCGAGACGGTCCGCTGCGGACCGAGCGTCGGCGACATCTACCCCGCCACGATCGCCGCGGTCGGCATCGTGTCCGCGCTCCTGCACGCCGTGCGCACCGGCGAGGGCCAGTTCGTCGACGTCGCGATGTACGACGCGGTGCTCGCGCTCTCCGAAGCGCTCATCTACCGCTACGGGTACGCCGGCTTCGTGACCCGACCGACAGGCAACGGGCACCCGCAGCTCTGCCCCTTCGACGTCTTCCCCGCCGCCGACGGGCAGATCGCGATCGCCGCGCCGACGGAGAGCCACTGGCCGGTCCTGGCCGCACTGATCGGCCGACCGGAGCTCGCATCGGACGAGCGGTGTGCGTCGAACCGCGCCCGGGTAGCGAACGCACCTTTCGTGCGCGAGGTCGTCGGAGGCTGGACCTCGGTGCGAACCCGGGCGGAGATCATGGAGACCCTCGCCGGCCAGGTGCCCGTCGGCCCGGTCAACCTCGCGCCCGACATCCTCGCCGACCCCCACGTCGCCGCCCGGCAGATGGTCGTGGAGCTACCCCACCCCGGCACCGGCCGGTCCCTGCCGGTGGCGGGCACGCCGATCAAGCTGACCGGGACGCCCCCGGGGCCGCATCGCCGACCGCCGCTCCTCGGCGAGCACACCGTCGAGGCGCTCGTGGAGGCCGGGGTCGACCGTGACCACGCCGAGCGTCTCGCCCGAACCATCCGACCAACCGAGAGGATCTGAGCCATGCCGACCCTGCCGCGCCTGCGCCGCTCCGAGCTGTCCACCCCGGGCACCAGTCCGAAGATGATGGCCAAGGCCGCCGAGTCCGACGCCGACCTCGTCTTCTTGGACCTCGAGGACGCCGTCGCCCCCTCCGAGAAGGAGGCCGCCCGGGCGCCCGTCGTGGAGGCACTCACCACCCACGACTGGACCGGGAAGACCCGGGCGGTGCGGATCAACGGCACGCACACCACCTGGTGCCACGACGACATCCTCGAGATCGTCTCCGGTGCGGGGGCGTGCCTCGACGTCATCATCATCCCGAAGGTGAAGGCACCGCGGGACATCTGGTTCGTGGAGACCCTCCTCGACCAGCTCGAGGCGAAGCTTCGCCTCCCCCACCGCATCGGCATCGAGGTGCTCATCGAGGAGACTGAGGCCCTCGCCTGTGTCGAGGAGATCGCCCGTTGCTCCCCCCGTCTCGAGGCGCTGATCCTCGGGGTGGGCGACCTCTCCGCCAGCCAGGGGATCCGCACGGGTCACATCGGCGAGGCCGGTTCGGAGCGCTACCCGGGCGACATGTGGCACTACGCGCGGAACCGGATGATCGTCGCCGCCCGAGCGGCGGGCATCGACGCGATCGACGGACCGTTCGCCAACTTCAAGGCGCCCGACGCCTACCGCCGCGAGGCCACCTGGGCGACGACGCTCGGGGCCGTCGGGAAGTGGTGCATCCACCCGAGCCAGATCGAGATAGCGAACGAGGTGTTCGCCCCGAGTCCCGACGAGATCGCCAAGGCACGCGAGGCGATCGGTGCGGTGCGCGAGGCCGAGGCGGCGGGCCTCGGCGCAGCGACCCTCAACGGGATGATGATCGACGCGGCGACCGCTCGGATCTTCCAGGTGACGATGGATCGCGCCGAGCAGATCGCGGCGAAGACGGCATGAGCGGGCCGCCGGTGGTGCTGCTCCACGGGATCGCGACGTCCGCGGCCCGCACCTGGGGCGAGAACGGGTGGATCGATCTGCTGCGCGACGCCGGTCGCGAGGTCGTCGCCATCGACCTGCTCGGGCACGGCGACGCGCCGAAGCCCCATGACCCCGCCGCCTACGACGCGCTCGAGCAGCACGTCGCCGACCTACTCCCCGACGGACCGGTCGACGTCATCGGCTTCTCCCTCGGTGCACGTACGACGCTCGCGCTCGCCATCGACCGGCCCGCACGGTTCCGCAGGATCGTCGTCGCCGGCGTCGGCGCGAACCTCTTCGAGATCGACGAGACGCGGCACGAGGCGATCCGGCGCGGGCTCGCCGGCGACCCCGACCCGGACGACCGGACGTCGTCGTACTTCGCGCAGCTCGCCGACTCGCCGGAGATCGACCGCACGGCGCTCGCTGCCCTGCTCCGCCGCCGGAACCCCTGGCCCGTGACCGTCGAGGGCCTCGCCCGCGTCACCGCACCGACCCTCGTCGTCCTCGGCGAGCAGGACTTCGCGATGCCCGGCGAGCCGCTCGTCGAGGCGCTCCCCGACGCGACCTACCTGCAGCTCCGCAAGGCGGACCACTTCAGCATCGTGAAGGACTTCCGCTTCATCGACGCCGCACTCGGCTTCCTCGACGCACTCCCGGTCTGAACGACCGGGGTCGGTGGGTCAGAGCCTCAGCCCCGAGGGCGGGCCGGGTGCCGTGAAGCGTGCACCCTCCGGGTCGACGGCCCACGGCGCCGCCTCACCCCAGCCGTCCTCGTAGACCACCTCGGCGAGCGGCCGTCGGCGGACCGGTCCGTGCCCACCGACCGGACGGCCGAGCGGGATCGTGGCCGCGATGGCGAGCCGGTCGGGGTCGGCCGGCATGCCGAGCACCTGCCGGATCTCCGCCTCCCGGGGTCCGTGCCATCCGGTGATCACACCGCCGTACCCGAGTGCCCTCGCGCCGAGCAGGAGGTTCTGCACGGCCGGCCACACCGCCCCGCCGAGTGCGAGGCTGGGCGCACGGTGACAGTGGAGGCAGGCCAACACGATCACCGGCGCCTCGTGCACGTGATCCACGAAGTGCTGCATGGTCCGAGCCATCCGAGCCTTCGGCGAATCGTCCGCGGCCCCGCTGCCGCGGTCGTAGGCGTCGGTGACACGCTTGTCGGCCCACACGCTGCGGGCACCCTCGCCGATGAGGCGTCGGGCCTCGAGCGCCCGTGGCCCGTCGCGCAGCACGACGAACCGGAAGCCCTGCCGGTTCGATCCCTGCGGGGCGCGGGTCGCTGCGAACAGGATCGTGTTCAGGTCCTCGGTCGGTACGGGATCCGGCCGATACCGCCGGATCGACCGGGTCGTGGCGATGCCGTTCAGCAGTGAGGGTTCCACTCCGGGATCGGACATAGGCTCTCGCTCCGCATCGAGGATCGGGGGATCACCATGGCACAGGCACCGCAGGCTGCGCGGCAGCGGGTGAGGGCGTAGGCCGTGCCCGTCCCCTCCGCAATCGTCGGATCGACCACCGAGCCGGTCACCCACACGGTCGACAACCGCTGGATCATGGCGTACGCCGCCTCCCTGCGTGACCATGCGCCCGTCTACCTCGACACCACCCGCGCCTACGGGTTGATCGCCCACCCGCTCTTCCCCGTGTGCCTCGAGTGGCCCGTGGTGCTCCTCAGCCGTCGGGTGCCCGGCCTCGTCGACACCCTGACCCACGACGAGGCGCGCCGCGGCATCCACGCGACCCACGACCTCACGATCGAACGGATGATCCAGGCGGACCAGACGCTCACGACCGTCGGCGAGGTCATCGGCGTCGAACGCCGCTCCCCCGGTGCCTTCATGACCCTCGAGATGCGCACGACGGACGCGTCCGGCGCGCTCGTGTGCCGCACCGTGCAGGGTTCGCTTTTCCTCGGTGTCGACGTGGAGGGCGAGGACCGACCTGCACCCGTCGAAGGGCCGGAGCTCCCCGACCACGACGACCGGCTCGAGGCCGAGCTCGACATCGAGATCGGACCGGGTGACGCGCACACCTATACCGAGTGCGCCCGGATCTGGAACCCGATCCACACCGACCTCGCCGTGGCGCACGACGCGGGACTCCCCGGTCTGATCCTCCACGGCACCGCCACCCTCGCCCACGCCGTGTCGGTCGCCGTCCACGCCGTGGGGCGCGGTGACCCGCGCTCGATCCGCCGGGTACGAGGACGATTCGGCGCCTGGGTCCCGATGCCGTCCGTTCTCACCGTGCGTCTGTACCGCAACGACCGGTTCGAGGTGGTGGGCCCCGACGGCACGCCCGCGATCCGCGACGGCCACCTGACCTTCGCCTGACGCCGTGCTGCATCCCTTCGACGAGTACCCGGTGCACGGCGGTGCGGCACCGGTGCTGCATCCCGCGACCAGCAGCCCGAACCTGTACGACCGCTACTTCTTCGACGCCTACGACGACGACGGCAGCATCTACGTCGGCGTCGCCTTCGGCGTGTACGCGAACCGGGGCGTCGTCGACGGTGCCGTGACCGTGGTGCGCGACGGCGCGCAGCACAGCGTCCTGTTCTCCGGACGCGCGCCGGAGGACCGCACGACCCTCGAGCTCGGGCCGTTGCGGCTCGACATCGTCGAACCCTTCCGCCGGATCCGGATCGTCCTCGACGACGACGGTCCGATCGCCGGCGACCTCACCTTCGAGGCCACCACCGTTGCCGCGATCGAGCCCCGGTTCCTGCAGTCCCGCGGCACCGTGCCCACGTTCGACTACACCCGGGTCACGCAGTTCGGCCGGTGGGAGGGCACGCTGCGCGTCGCGGGCTCCGAACTCGATGTCGGAGCGCTGCGGTTGACCGGTTGTCGTGACCGCTCATGGGGCGTGCGACCGATCGGTGAGCGCGCCGGCCGCGGCGCACCGCAGCGCGGTCGGCCGCAGTTCTTCTGGCTGTGGGCACCACTCCGGTTCCCCGACGTCGCCGTGCACGTCGACGCCAACGAGGACGCCGCCGGCCGCCGCCTCCACGAGTTCGCTGCGCTCCTCCCCGACCTGCGCGACGTCGGTGACGACCCGCGCGCTCCTGCCGACGTCTGGCGTTCGGTCGATCACGAGCTGGCGTGGGAACCGGGCACACGGCGGGCGCGCTCGGCCCGGATCGTGCTGCACCCCTGGTCGGGGCCTGCGGAGCACATCGAACTCGATCCGCTCCTCACCGTGCCCCTCGTCGGGCTCGGGTACGGCCACCCGGAGTGGGGCCACGGGATCTGGCACGGGGAGTTCGAACGGACGACATGGTCGTGGCGGATCGCCGACCTCGACCCGACGGCGTCGACCTCACTCCACGTGCACCAGGTCGTCCGGGCCCGCTGGGGTGACCGGCGCGGCATCGGCGTGCTCGAGCTGCTCGCGATCGGCGACCACGGACCGAGCGGCCTCGCCGGGCTGTTCGACGGCGCCCCCGGCTGAGGCGGCGCTAGCGTGCCCGGCGGCGGGAGCGGTCCGCCGGCACGGAGGGGGCAGTGATGCGGGCGTGGCGGGTGCACGAACTCGGGGAGCCGACGGAGG
>VGBO01000053.1 GCA_016870475.1 Actinomycetota bacterium
CGTCGTGAGTCCGAGGAAGATCAGGCCGACGAGCACCATCACGAAGTGGGCGCCGACGACCGACCAGAACAGCACGCCCTGCCCCTCGGCGGCGGCGACGGGGATGTTGCTCACCGAGAACAGGTAGCTCGACTGCACGAGCCAGGCGAAGCCGAGCAGCGTCGTGATCCCGAGGGCGACGTACGCGTTCTGCCGGTCGTCACGTCGGAGCGCCCACCGGGCCCAGGCGAGCGTGATCGCCGACATGAGCAGCGTCGCGAACAGCATGTTCGAGGGACGCAGCTCGAGTGCCGCGCCCTTCGGGAGCCACGTCTCGCCGGTGTTGATGACGTCGGCTCGGCGGGCGAGGTACATGGCGAGCATCGACAGGATGCTCATTGCGGCGGCGATGCTGCCGAGCGTGGCGCCGAACAGTGCGACCCGCGGCCGCTGGGGCGGTGCGGGGGGCGCCGACTTCAGCATGGTCGTGGTCGCCATCACTGGCCTCCTGCGGTTGCGGCCTCGCGGAGATCGGTCAACGGTTCGGGCGAGCCGACCGTCGCGATCGGGGTCGGGAAGTTGTCCCACGCCGGGGGTGACGAGGTCGCCCACTCGAGCGTGTGCCCGTCGTAGGGGTCGGCGTCGGCGGGACGACCGCCGCCCACGGCGGCGGGGAGCACGGCGAGCACGATGAGGACGACACCGAGGGCGAGCACGGCGGCACCCGCCGCGCTGAGGCCGGCGAGGAGCTCGGCACCGTCGGCCGTTGCGGCGAAGAGCCCGTCGGCGCCGACGGGCACCTGGCCGAGTGCGCCGGCGAGGAGGTCTGCGCCGCCGTAGAGGGCGGTGCCCACGAGCAGGACGGGGACGAGCAGCTTGCCGGCGGCGTCGACGACGGTGCGGCCCCAGATCTTGCCGCCCCAGTAGAACTGCCCGGCGGCGACGCCGATGACGGCGGTGCCGACGGCGAGCTTGGCCACGCCGGTGTGCCAGGTGGTTCCGGCGAGGTTCAGGAACGGCAGCGCGTACACCGCACCGGCGGCGGCGGTGGCGAGGCCACCGAGCAGCCCGACGAGCGCGAGGCCGGTCGCGGCGGCGAGGCGGGGCCGACCGCGGCGGAGGGTGTCGGCGAGGCCGCCGGCGAACCCGAGGGCGGGCAGGAGCGCCGCGACGCTGAGGGCGACGAAGGCGGCCTCGGTGGCGACCTCGGGGTTGAACACGGTCTGGGCCCAGCCGCCGAACCCGAGGGCGGCGACGGCCCCGAGGGTGCCGAGGAGCACCGGGTAGCGGCCGATCCGTCGGCCGGTCATCGTGGCGACGACGTCCGCGGTGATCCCGAGGGTGGGGACGACGAGGCTGAGGGTCGCCGGCTGGCCGAAGAACCACTCGAGCTGGGGCCACACGACGGTCGGCACCCCGTAGAGCACCGCCTCGTTCATCGTGTCGACGGTGACGACGACGACGTTGCCGACGAGCACAGCGATGTTCAGCAGCCAGACGGAGCCGGCGACGAACATCGCCCAGGCGAACACGGGCACCTGCAGGAGCGTCATGCCGTTCGCCCGGACGGTGGCGACGGTGGTCACGACGCACACGAGGGCGAGGGCGAGCGAGAACAGCACGAGCAGCATCGAGGCGAGCGAGAGCCGCACGGCGTCGGCGTTGCCGCCGGCGGGGCCGCCGTTGGTGAGGTAGGCGGCGACGAGGAGCCCGGAGCCGAGCAACCAACCCCAGAACGATGCGGCGGCGGCCCGTGGGAAGGCGACGCTGTTGGCGCCGACCTGCAGGGGGACGACGTAGAGCGCCAGGCCGATGATCGCCGGCAGCAGGCCGAGGAACACGAGGGCCACCCGCGACAGGGTGAAGACCTGGAAGAACGTGTTGTCGGCGAGGATCTCGAACCCGGACGCGTCGAGCCCCTCGGCGTCGACGACGGCGCTGAGGACGAGTGCGGCGAGCAGGAACACGGCCGAGAAGCCGAGGTACAGCCTCCCCACCGTCTTGTGGTCGGTCGTGCCGATCACCCCGGCGAGGCCGCCGGCCGGATTCGGCGGAGGCGCTGCGGGCGCGTCGGTCCCGGTGTCGGCGGCGGCCTGGTGTTCCGTGACAGTCATGGGTGGTGTTGACCTCACACACGGGCCCACGCACGGCCGCGGCGCGGCGTACAGAGGGCGCGTTGCTGTCGGTTGTAGTTCCGGGCGGGGACATTAGTCCGCCCGGTCCTTCGGACCTGAAAATGGTCGCTGGCGTTCACCAACCGCTCCGCAGGAGTTCGTCGAGGACGATCACGGCGAACAGCAGGGTGAGGTAGGTGATCGAGAACGAGAACAGGCGCATCGCGCCCTCGGTGGTGCCGCTGCGCCACAGGCGGACGGACAGCACGGTGAACGACGCGCCGAGGGCGGCGGCCGTGACGTGGTAGACGAGGCCCATCCCGGCGACGACACCGAAGACGGCGGTGAGCGCCCACAGCGCCACGCTGTAGCGGACGATGCGCACCCCGGTCTCGGAGATGCTCACGACGACGGGCAGCATCGGGACGGACGCCGCGGCGTAGTCGTCCCGGTAGCGGAGGGCGAGCGCCCAGAAGTGCGGCGGGGTCCACAGGAACACGACGCCGAACAGGACGACGCCGGCGAGGGTGATCTCGTTCGCCACGGCCGCCCACCCGATCAGCACGGGTGCGGCGCCGGCGGCGCCGCCGATGACGATGTTCTGCACCGACCGTCGCTTCAGCCAGAGCGTGTAGACGAACACGTAGAACAGGCAGGCGGCGAGGGCGAGCACGGCGCTGAGCAGGTTGACGAGGCCCCACAGCCACGCGAACGCTACGGCCTCGAGGGCGATCGCGAAGGTGAGTGCCGCCCGGGGGGACACCTCGCCGGTGACGATCGGCCGGCCCTGGGTGCGTTCCATGATCTGGTCGATGTCGCGGTCAACGTACATGTTGACGGCGTTCGCCCCGCCGGCGGAGAGGGTGCCGCCGATGAGCGTCGCGAGGATGAGCCAGCCGCTGGGGAGGCCCTTCTCGGCGACGACCATGGCCGGGACGGTGGTGACGAGGAGCAGCTCGATGATGCGGGGCTTGGTGAGCGCCACGTAGGCGGCGACCTTCGCCCGTTGACGCTCCCGCGGCCGCTCAAGCACGTCGGTCACGCTAGGTCGCCCACCCTCGCGCGGCAACGCGGGACCCTCCGCCGGTGTCCCGGTGGCGTCGTAGCCTGCACCTCGTGCCCGCTCGTCCCGAGGTCCGACCGTCGTCGTTCGTCCGTGTCGCGGTGGTCGCGCTCCTCGCCCAGGTCCTGATCGTGCTCACCGGGTCGGGGGTGCGGCTCACCGGGTCGGGGCTCGGTTGCACCGACTGGCCCCGTTGCTTCGAGGACCGGACGGTGCCCCCGTGGGGGTTCCACCACTGGGTCGAGTTCGGGAATCGGTTGTTGTCGATCGCGGTGGTGGCGACGGCGATCGCCGCGGTGGTGGCGGCCCGATGGCGCCGCCCCTACCGGCGTGACCTGCTGTGGCTGTCGGTGGGGTTGGTGGTCGGGGTGCTGGCGCAGGCGGTCCTCGGCGGGATCCTGGTGCTGTTCGATCTCGATCCGCGTCTGAACATGGGCCACTTCCTCCTGTCGATGGTGCTGATCCTCGACGGTGTCGTGCTCGTGCACCGGGCGGCGGAGCGGGGGCCGATGGGTCACGTCGACGAGGTCGTGCGGCGGTTGTCGACGCTCGTGGTCGCAGCTGCGGCGGTGGTCGTGGCGACAGGTTCGGTGGTGACGGGGTCTGGTCCGCACGCCGGGGACGACCGGGCGGCACGGCTGCCGTTCGAGCTGGTGTCGGTCGCCCGGGTGCACGCCGTGTCGACGTGGGTGTTCGCCGCGGCGACGCTCCTGTGCGCCGTCGTGGCCGCCCGGCGGGGGGTCGCGGCGGGGTTGCGGCGGCCGATGCACGTGCTCGTGGGCCTCGTGGTGGCGCAGGGCGCGCTCGGGTACACCCAGTACGCGCTGGGGGTCCCGGCGGGGTTGGTGTCCCTGCACATCCTGGGCGCGTGCCTGGTGTGGTGGACGGCGCTGGTGTTGTGGTTGCGGGTGCGTGACGCCGCTGCGGTGGCGGCACCGACGCGGCAGGAGGTCCGGGTCTGATGGCGGGTGCGTCGCCGGTCGAGGTCGAGGAGCCGACGGACGCCACCGACGTCGACGTCGACCGGCCGTGGGTGGTGCTCGTGTGGAACGACCCGATCAACCTGATGGGGTACGTCACGTTCGTGCTGCAGAAGCTCTTCGGCTACTCCCGGGAGAAGGCGACGAAGCTCATGCTCGACGTGCATCACAAGGGACGGGCGGTGGTCTCCTCCGGTACCCGCGAACAGGCCGAGGTCGACGTGTTCCGCCTGCACGAGCACGGGTTGTGGGCGACCATGACCCAGGATTCGTGAGCTCCCGATGATCTTCCGTGGACGGTCGCCGGTGCGTCGCACCTCCTCGGGGGTGGTGTTCGCGATCTCCGACGACGAGCGGCGGCTGATCGGCCACCTGCTCGAGGAGTTCCGGGCCGAGGTCGACGACGATCCGGACCAGCCGGACCTGCGCCGGCTGTTCCCGACCGCTTACCCCGACGACCCGATGTCCGACGCCGCCTACCAGCTCCTCGCCCGCTCGGGGTTGCGGGCGGCGCAGGACGCGGCGTGCGCGGCCGTGGAGCGCACGTTGTGGGCGACGACGCTCGACGACGACGAGTTGTCGGCGTGGATGACGACGGTGAACCGGTTCCGACTCGTGCTCGGCACCCGGCTCGACGTCGCGGAGGGCGATCACGACGTCGACCCCGACGAGCCGCACGTCGAGCTGAAGGTCGTCTACCACTACCTGTCGTCGCTGCTGTCGCTCCTCGTCGAGGCGGCGGAACCGTGACGGCCTGCTAGCGTTCTGGCGCCCTTCGGGGCACCAGCCCTCATCGTCCAGTGGCCTAGGACGCCGCCCTTTCAAGGCGGAAACACGGGTTCGAATCCCGTTGGGGGTGCGCTCGGAGGTGGGCGTCCCGGTCGGTGCGTTTGCGGTCGGAGCGTCGAACCGGCGAGAATGTCCACTCCTGGTCCCGTGGTGCAGTTTGGAGTGCACGCCGGCCTGTCAAGCCGGAGGCCGCGGGTTCAAATCCCGTCGGGACCGCCATGTTCCGCCCTTCGGGGCGGGACCGAGGTCGGGTAGCTCAGTTGGCAGAGCGCGCGCCTGAAAAGCGCGAGGTCACCGGATCGACGCCGGTCCCGACCACAGACGGCCCGATGGTGCGGCACGGCGATGTTTCGCCGGCCCCGTCGGCGGGTAGCGGCCCTCCTGGTTCAACCGGGAGGTCGACATGGAGGTGTGGCACCTCGACGCCGGCGGTGCGCCCGGCGCGGTCTGCGGGGTGACGGACGGGTTGTGGACGCTCGCCGCCGAGCGGGCGGCGGCCGGTGCCCGGGTGACGGTCGCGTGCCGGTGCGGTCGATGAGGCGCATCCGGCTGTGCCCGAGCACGGCGTCGGGCCGACGGTCGAGGAGACGGAGCACCCCGTCGAGGTAGTCCGGGGCCACGATGTCGTCGGCGGCCGCCCACTTGAAGTACGGGCCGCGCACGTGTGCGAGCAGACGGTTGTAGTTGGGGTTCGCGGCGAGGTCGACGGTGTTCCGCAGCGCCTGGACACGCCGGTCGGCTGCGGCTGCCTCGGCGACGATGTCGGGGGTGCCGTCGGTCGACGCGTTGTCGCTCACGACGAGACAGAGGTCGCCCATCGTCTGACCGAGGATCGATTCGATCGCGGCGGCGAGGTACGGCTCGCCGTTCCGTACGGGGAGTCCGATGGTGATGCGTGGTCCGCTGCGGTGGTTCGTCCTGGGCACGGGTAGGCGTACCCGCTGCACACGCTCGTTACAACGTGGGTCGGCCCACGTAGGTCGCCGCGCCGGGATGGCGGGCGACGACGTCGGCGACCCGACGGGCGAACGCGTCGACCTGGTCCCCGGCCCGGCCGACGAAGGATCCGTGGTCGGCGAGGACCTCGGCGAGCGCAGCCCGGTCGAGGGGGAACGCCGGGTCGTCGGCGAGCCGTTCGAGGAGGGTGTTCTCGCGTCCGCCGGTCTCCCGGAGCTCGCGGGCAACGGCAGTGGCGTGGTACTTGATGCGTTCGTGGGTCTCTTCGCGGCCGGCGCCGGCGCGCACGGCGGCGACGAGGAGGCGGGTGGTGGCGAGGAACGGCAGGTACCGCTCGAGCTCGGCGTCGATGACGGCGGGGTAGGCGCCGAAGTCGCGCAGCACTTCGAGGCTCGTCTCGAGGAGGCCGTCGATGGCGGCGAACGCGTCGGGGAGGACGACCCGGCGCACGACCGAGCAGCTCACGTCGCCTTCGTTCCACTGGTCGGCGGCGAGCGCCCCGGCCATGGTGAGGTGGCCTCGCAGGATGGTGGTGAACCCGCCGATGCGTTCGGCGGACCGCGTGTTCATCTTGTGCGGCATCGCCGAGCTGCCGACCTGGCCTTCGCGGAAGCCTTCGGTGACGAGGTCGTGCCCGGCCATGAGCCGCACGGTGAGCGCGAGGTTCGCCGGTCCGGACGCGACGAGCAGCAGGGTCGCGACGACGTCGAGGTCGAGCGAGCGCGGGTACACCTGGCCGACCGAGCCGAGCGTGGCGGTGAAGCCGAGGTGCGCGGCGACGCGCCGTTCGAGCTCGTCGACCGCTGCAGTGTCGCCGCCGAGCAGGTCGACGAGGTCGGCCTGGGTGCCGACGGGGCCTTTCACCCCGCGCAGCGGGTAGCGCGCGATGAGGTCGTCGAGGCGACCGTGCGCGTGGAGGAGCTCTTCGCCGGCGTTCGCGAACCGCTTGCCGAGGGTGATGGGCTGGGCGGGCACGTTGTGGGTGCGGGCGGCCATGACGAGGTCGGCGTGCGCGGTGGCGCGATCGGCGAGGCGGGCGAGGACGGCGACGGTCTTGTCACGCACGAGCTCGAGCGACCGGCGGATCTGGAGTTGTTCGACGTTCTCGGTGAGGTCGCGTGAGGTCATGCCGACGTGGATGGCTTCGTGGCCGGCGAGCGCGTTGTAGGCGTCGATGCGCGCCTTCACGTCGTGGCGGGTGATGCGTTCACGGGCGCGGATGTCGTCGAGGTCGACCTGGTCGATCACCGCCCGGTAGTCGGCGATCACGGCGTCGTCGACGGCGAGGCCGAGTGCCTGTTGTGCGCCGAGCACGGCAAGCCAGAGTTCCCGTTCGAGGCGCACCTTCGCCTCGGGCGCCCAAAGCGCGACCAGCTCCGGGGAGGCGTAGCGGTCGGCGAGGACGTTGGGGACGGTCACGGCGTCGACCACCGCACGTACTGGTCCCGGCCGGGGCCGACACCGACGAGGGTGACGGGCACGCCGACCTGCTCCTCGAGGAATCCGAGGTAGTCCGCGGCACGGGCGGGGAGGTCGGCGCGGTCACGGACGTCGGCGAGCGAGGTCTTCCAGCCGGGGAAGTCGCGGTACACGGGGACGGCCCGGTGCAGGTCCGACTGGTGGTACGGGAGGTCGTCGTGGTGGACGCCGTCGATCTCGTAGCCGGTGCAGATGCGGACGACGTCGAGGTCGTCGAGTACGTCGAGCTTCGCGATGGCGAGTTCGGACAGCGAGTTGAGGCGCACCGCATGCCGCAGCATCACCGCGTCGAACCAGCCCGGGCGGCGGCGACGCCCGGTGTTCGTGCCGAACTCGCGGCCGACGGTGACGATGTGGTCGCCGACGTCGTCGAACAGTTCGGTCGGGAACGGTCCGGCACCGACGCGGGTGACGTAGGCCTTGGCGACACCGAGCACGCCGTCGATGTGGCGCGGGCCGACGCCAGCGCCGGTGCATGCGCCTCCGGCGACGGGGTTCGACGACGTGACGTAGGGGTAGGTGCCCTGGTCGAGGTCGAGGAACGTCGCCTGGGCACCTTCGAAGAGGATCCGTTGACCCGCTTCGAGCGCCCGGTGGATGATCCCGACGGTGTCGGTGATGAGCGGTTCGAGTCGGGCTCGGCAGTCGCCGAGGTAGATCTCGGCGATCTCGTCCGCATCGAGGGGGAGCCGGTTGTACACCTTCGCGAACACCTGGTTCTTCTCGCGGAGGGCGCCGTCGAGCTTCTGGCGGAAGATCGAGGGGTCGAGCAGGTCCTGCACGCGCAGGCCGATGCGGGTGGCCTTGTCGGCGTACGCAGGGCCGATGCCGCGCTTGGTGGTGCCGATCTTGTTGCGGCCGAGGTAGCGCTCGGTGAGCCCGTCGATCTCCTGGTGGTAGGGGAGGATCAGGTGGGCGTTGCCGCTGATGCGGAGCTTGGAGGTGTCGATGCCGCGGGAGGCGAGCATGTCGAGCTCGCCGATGAGCACCCGGGGGTCGACGACGACGCCGTTGCCGATGAGCGGGGTGATGTGCGGGTACAGGATGCCGCTCGGGACGAGTTGCAGCTTGTAGGACTCGTCACCGACGACGATCGTGTGCCCGGCGTTGTGGCCGCCCTGGTAGCGGACGACGAGGTCGGTCTCCTGGCTGAGGAGGTCGGTGAACTTGCCCTTCCCCTCGTCTCCCCATTGGGTTCCGACGACCACGGTCGCAGGCACGGTTCCTCCTTCCGCACGAGGTCGTGCGGTGTCGGGTCGGCGACGGTGCGCCGGCCCGGTTTCCGGCCGCCGCAGTCTACCGGTCGGTCCGTTGCGCCCCTGCACCGGGTCGACCGGGCCACGGTTCGACGCTCTGGCGGAGCGGGACGAGGTCGCGCCGGTACTGCCGGTGGGTGCGTTCGACCTCGGCCTGTACGACGGCGGCCTGCTCGAGCCGACGGCGCAGGCGTTCGTTCTCGGCCTCGAGCTCGAGGACGCGTTTCACCCCGGCGAGGTTGAGGCCCTCGTTGGTGAGCTCCTGGATACGCAGCAGGGTGCGGATGTCCTCGTCGCTGTACCGCCGGCTGCCGCCGCCGGTGCGCTGGGGTGCGAGCAGCCCTTTGCGTTCGTAGACGCGCAGGGTCTGGGGGTGCATGCCGGCGAGCTCGGCGGCGACGGAGATGACGTAGACGGCTCGGGCGGTCCGGAACGCGAACGTCATGGCCGTTTTTCCTAGCCGCGAACTCTGACCATCGCCGCGCGGACGACCCGGCCGTTCCAGCGGTAGCCGGTGCGGAGGACCTCGGCGACGATCTGCGGGCCGCCGTCGCCTTCTTCGAACATGACCGCTTCGTGCACGGTCGGGTCGAAGGGGACTTCGGCGGCGTCGACGCGTTCGAGCCCGTCGCGTTCGAGCACGCCGAGCAGTTGGGTGCCGACGGCAGCCACGCCGTCGACCCCGTGGGCGGCGGCGGCGTCGCACGCGTCGAGGACGGGCAGCAGCTTGGCGACGAGTGCTTCGGCGGCGCGTTCGGCGAGTTCGGCCTGTTGTGCGGCGACGCGCTTGCGGTGGTTGTCGTAGTCGGCCTGGAGCCGGGCGCGGGCGTCGAGGTGGGCGTCGCGTTCGGCGGTGAGGCTCTCGACGAGGGCGACGAGGTCCTCGACGGTCATCGGGGCGTCGGCGGTCGCCGCCTCGGCCCCGATGTTCGCGTCGTCCGGGGTGGTGTCGTCGCCGGGTGCGGGTTCGGTGCCCATCACCGCTTGTCGTCGTCGACGATCTCGGCGTCGACGACGTCGTCGTCCCCGCCGGCGGGGTCACCGGTGGCGGAGGCGGCCTGGTCGGCGGCGGCCTGTTCGTACAGCTTCTGGCCGAAGGCCTGGCTGAGCTTCATGAGCCGTTCGGTGTCGCTCTTGATGGCTTCGACGTCGCTGCCCTTGAGGGCGGCTTCGAGCGCTTCGACCGCTGCGGTGACGTCGTCCTTCTCGGGGCCGCTGAACTTCTCGCCCTGGTCGGCGAGCAGTTTGCGGGTCTGGTATACGAGCGTGTCGGCGGTGTTGCGGGTCTCGGCCTCGTCGCGCCGCTGCCGGTCTTCTTCGGCGTGCTGTTCGGCATCGCGGATCATCTGGCTGATCGAGTCCTTGTCGAGGGAGGACTGACCGGTGATGGTCATCGACTGCGACTTGCCGGTGGCGCGGTCCTGGGCGGAGACGGACACGATGCCGTTGGCGTCGATGTCGAACGTGACCTCGATCTGCGGGACGCCGCGCGGGGCGGGGGGCAGGTCGACGAGCTGGAACTTGCCGAGGGTCTTGTTGAAGTTCGCCATCTCTCGTTCGCCCTGGAGCACGTGGATCTCGACGGAGGGCTGCATGTCCTCGGCGGTGGTGAACACCTCGGTGCGTCGGGTCGGGATGGTGGTGTTGCGCTCGATGAGGCGGGTCATGACGCCGCCCTTGGTCTCGATGCCGAGCGACAGCGGGGTGACGTCGAGGAGGAGGACGTCCTTGACGTCACCCTTGAGGACGCCGGCCTGCACGGCGGCGCCGACGGCGACGACCTCGTCGGGGTTGACGCCCTTGTGGGGTTCGCTGCCGGTGAGGGAGACGACGAGGTCGGCGACTGCGGGCATGCGGGTCGAGCCGCCGACGAGGATGACGTGGCTGAGGTCGCCCTTGGAGAGCCCGGCGTCCTTCAGGGCCTGTTCGAAGGGGATGCGGCACCGCTCGAGCAGGTCGGCGGTGAGTTCCTGGAACTTGGCCCGGGTGAGCGTGTAGTCGAGGTGGAGGGGACCGTCGGCGGTGGCGGTGATGAACGGCAGGTTGATCTGGGTCGACTGCAGCGACGACAGCTCGATCTTCGCCTTCTCGGCGGCTTCCTTGAGCCGCTGCATGGCCATCTTGTCGGCGCCGAGGTCGACGCCGTGGTCGCCCTTGAAGCTGGTGACGAGCCAGTGCATGACCTTGTCGTCCCAGTCGTCGCCGCCGAGGCGGGTGTCGCCGGCGGTGGACTTCACCTCGAAGACGCCGTCGCCGATCTCGAGCACGGACACGTCGAAGGTGCCGCCGCCGAGGTCGAACACGAGGATCGTCTGGTCGGTGGCTTCCTTGTCGAGGCCGTAGGCGAGCGCAGCGGCGGTGGGCTCGTTGATGATGCGGAGCACGTCGAGGCCCGCGATCTCGCCCGCTTCCTTCGTGGCGGTGCGCTGCGCGTCGTCGAAGTAGGCGGGGACGGTGATGACCGCCTGGGTGACGGTGTCACCGAGGTAGGCCTCGGCGTCGCGCTTGAGCTTCATGAGCGTGCGGGCGCTGATCTCCTGGGAGGTGTACGCCTTGCCGTCGATGTCGATGTTCCACCGGGTGCCCATGTGCCGCTTCACCGAGCGGATGGTGCGGTCGGGGTTGGTGATGGCCTGCCGCTTGGCGACCTCACCGACGAGGACTTCGCCGGACTTCGAGAACGCGACGACGGAGGGGGTCGTGCGGCCACCCTCGGCGTTGGCGATGACGACCGGGTCGCCGCCTTCGAGGACGGCAACGACGGAGTTGGTGGTTCCGAGGTCGATTCCCACTGCCTTCGGCATCTGGTTGCTCCTTGTCGGATGGCGGACTTGGGATGATACCGATGTCGTCGGGGCTGAGCGGCATCATTCAGTCCCCACTGACAAGCAAATCTAAGTCGTAGCGACTCAAATTTTATTCCGGGGCCCGCTGACCTGGGGGTTCGCGCCGGCGAGACCCCTGCCTCGCACCTGTGCGAACATGAGCGCATGGCGAGTCTGGTCCTCATGCGGCACGGCGAGAGCGAGTGGAACCTCCGGAACCTCTTCACGGGTTGGGTCGACGTCGACCTGACCGAGAAGGGTCGGGTGGAGGCGTCGGCCGGCGGGCGGGCGCTCGCCGAGGCCGGCCTCGCCCCCGACGTGGTGCACACGTCGTTGCAGCTCCGGGCGATCCGCACCGCGAACCTCGCGCTCGAGGAGCTCGGCCGCCTGTGGGTGCCGGTCCGGCGGAGCTGGCGGCTGAACGAACGCCACTACGGCGGCCTCACCGGGCTCGACAAGAAGGAGACGACGGACCGGTACGGGGTCGAGCAGGTGCACGTCTGGCGCCGCTCCTACGACGTGCCGCCGCCGCCGATGGACCCGTCGAGCGAGTACCACGCGTCGCGCGATCCCCGCTACGCCGACCTCCCGTCGGACGTACTGCCGGCGACGGAGTGCCTCCAGGACGTCGTCGCCCGGATGCTCCCCTACTGGTACGACGCCATCGTCCCCGACCTGCGCGCCGGCCGACGGGTGCTCGTGGCCGCGCACGGGAACTCGTTGCGAGCCCTCGTCATGCACCTCGACGGGTTGAGCACCGAGGAGATCCCCGAGCTGAACCTGCCGACGGGGGTGCCGTTGCACTACGAGCTCGACGACGACCTGCGTCCGGTGCGGGCGATGAACCCGCTCGAACGGGTCGTCGGCGACGCCGAGGCGGCGCGTGCCGCGGCCGCAGCCGTCGCCGCGCAGGCGACCGGCGGCCGCTAGGCCGCGTCGAGGAGCCCGCGGATCAGTTCGCACACGACGGTCGTGCGTTCCGAAGCGAGCTGGGGTGCGGGCAGCAGGTTGACGAGCACAGCGATGGCGAGGTCGGCCTCGGGGTCGGCGACGACGACCTGACCGCCGTGGCCGCCGTGGCCGAACGCCGTCGTGCGGGGCCCGAGCGCCCCCACGGCGCCGCCCTCCCACCGGCCGCCGAGTTCGAACCCGGCGCTGCGGCGCACCTCCACGTCGAGGCACACGTCGACCGCTTCGACGACCGGGCGGGCCATCGCCGCGACGGTGTCGCTGCGGAACATCCCGCCGCCCCCGGCCGCGAGGGCCCCGAAGACCCGGGCGAGCGCGGTGGCGGACGCCCAGCCGGAGAACGCCGGCTGAAGGGCGGCCCGGACTCGCGGGTCGTTCCAGTCGGGTTCGAACGCCGGCGGCATCGCTTCGGCGGCGGGGTGCACGTGCCCGTTCGGGACGATCCACTCGAGGCCCCGCGACCCCGGGGCCTCGACGACGACCGCCGCCCGGTCGGCCACCTCGGCCGGGAGGCCGCACCACACGCCGGGCGCGAACGTGGCGGGGAACGGCCGGCCGGTGACCGCTTCGACGAGGCCGCGCAGCAGCCACCCGTGGGTGAGCGTGTGGTAGCCGGTGGCGGTGCCCGGTTCCCACGCCGGTTCGAGCGCGGCCACCCACTCGATGCCGGCCCGGTCGGCGGTGAGCAGGTCGACGTCGATGCCGGGGGGTGCACGGTGCAGCCCGCCCTGGTGGGCGAGGACCTGGCGCACGGTGACCGGGGCACGGAACCCGGGCCAGTGGGCGGCGACGGGGTCGTCGAGCCCGACGCGGCCCGCTTCGACGAGGCGCCACACCACGAGCGCGGCGAGCGCCTTGGTGACGGAGAAGCAGCAGAAGACGCTGTCGCTGCGCACCGGTCGGGTGCGGGCCGGGTCGAGGTGGCCGGCGGCGACGTCGACGACGAGGACCCCGGCCTGCACCGCCGCGACCTGCACGCCGAGGTGGCGGCCGGCGGCGAGGTCGTCGTCGACGAGCGCCTGCACGGCCTCCTGCACGTGGTCCACGCGTCGGATGTTACGGCCGGCCGATAGCGTCCTCCGCCGTGGCCGGCGCCCCGCTCCCCGTGTTCGTGAACCCTGCAGCACGCAAGGGCCGCGCCGGCGGTGCGGTCCGGCGGGGGCTCGCCGCCCTCGAGGCGCTCGGCGCCTCACCGCAGGTGGTCGACACACCCGACGTGGTGGCGGTGCGGGCCGCGGCGGGGCGCTGTGCGGCGGACGGTGTCGAACGGGTCGTGGCGTTCGGCGGTGACGGGATCGTGCACCAGGTGCTGCAGGGGATCGCCGGTTCGGGCACGGCGCTCGGGATCGTCCCGGTCGGGTCGGGCAACGACCTCGCCCGGGCGTTGCGGCTGCCGTTGCGCCCGGCGGACGCCGCCCGGGTCGCGCTCGCCGATCCGGTGGCGCTCGACGCGCTGCAGGTCGACGGCACGTGGGTGGCGACGGTAGCGACGACGGGGTTCGCGGCGGCGGTGAACTCGCGGGCGACCGCGATGCGGTTCCCCCGAGGGCAGGCGCGATACAGCGTGGCGACCTTCGCCGAACTCGCGCGGGTGCGGTCGGTGCCGGTGCGGCTCACCCTCGACGACGCCCCACCGATCGTCGTGCCGGCAGTGCTGGTGGCGGTGGGGAACACCGCCCGGTTCGGCGGGGGCATGCGCGTGTGCCCGGACGCCTCGCCGACCGACGGGTTGGCCGAGGTGACCGTGATCGGCGACGTGGGCCCGCTCACGCTCGCCCGCACGTTCCCGCGGATCTTCTCGGCCAGCCATGTCCGGCACCGGAAGGTGCAGACGTTCCGTGCCCGCACCGTGCGGATCGAGGTCGACGGCGACGTGGTCGGCGTGCACGGTGACGGCGAGGTGGTTGGCCCGTTGCCGGCGACGGTGACGACGGTGCCGGGGGCGTGGCGGGTGGCCGGGGCACGCACGGTCTGAGGCGGTCGGGAGGTCGCCGGTCCGAACGGGGGCCGACTACCGTTCGGGGTGATGTCCGCGCCCACCGAAACCCCCGCCGTCGACGCCGGGACCGCTGCCGGTCCGAAGCGTTCGGCGTTCAAGCCTCGGCACGTCCCGCTCGTCATCGGGTTCGCGTTCGCCGCCGTGACGGCGGTGTCCGGCCTGGCGTCGGCGCTGTTCCACCACGAGGAGACCTCGGAGGTCCGGCGTGAGGTGTTCGGGAACATCCCCGGGTCGTTCAAGCTGGCCTTCTACGCGATCCTGCCGCTGCTGATCGCGTACGGGTCGGTGCAGTTCTCCCTGCGCATGCGCAACTGGGAGCGTGGTCGCCCCGATCGTCGGGCGACGACCCCGCAGAACGTGAAGCGTCGCCTCGCCGACTTCCGGGCGGGCGTGTACATGCGGACCCTGATGCGTGAGCCCGGCGCGGGGATCATGCACAGCCTGATCTACTTCAACTTCATCATCCTGCTCGGGGTGACGACGGTGCTGGAGATCAACCACCAGCTCCCCACCGCCGCGAAGTTCCTGCACGGCGGCGTGTACATGGGGTACTCCTTCGTGGGCGACCTCGCCGGCCTCGGGTTCGTGATCGGCATTGCGTGGGCGGCGGTGCGCCGCTACGGGCCGTGGGCGTGGCGCCCCTACCGGATCCGCATCAAGTCGAAGCCGGAACACGCGGTGATCCTCGTGACCTTCGGGGCGATCGGCGTGACGGGGTTCCTCGCCGAGATGTTCCGCATCGCGCTCGCCGGCCGGCCCGACTTCGAGAAGTGGTCGTTCGTCGGGTACCCGCTGTCGGGGTTGGTCGACGACGCGTCGAACCTGTCGGGCTGGCACCAGGTGATGTGGGTGGCGCACGTGGTGAGCTTCATCGCGTTCGTGGTGATCCTGCCGACGACGATGCTCCGGCACATCTTCACGTCGCCGCTGAACATGTACCTGCGGGACCGGGAGCGTCCGAAGGGCGCGATGAAGCCGATGCCCGACATGGAGACCACCGATCTCGAGCACTTCGGTGCGGCGCGCATCGA
>VGBO01000054.1 GCA_016870475.1 Actinomycetota bacterium
ACATGTTCCCGGCGGCGGACGTCCCGGTGGTGCAGCTGTCCCTCGACGCAACGAAGTCGTTCGAGGAGCACGTGGCGCTCGGCGCCCAGCTCTCCTCGCTGCGCGACGACGGCGTGATGATCGTGTGCAGCGGCAACGTCGTGCACCACCTCGGCCGACTCGAGTGGGGCACCCGTGGGGGCGCGCCGTGGGCGGAGTCCTTCGACGCGGCCGCGCGAGAACTGCTCGTCGACGCCCCGGGTGACGTCGCCCGGCTGCGGGAACGACCCGAGTTCTCCGCCGCGGTGCCGACCCCCGACCACTTCCTGCCGCTGCTCTACCTCGGCGGTCTCGCCGCTGCGGAAGGTCGCGACGCGGAGCTGCTCGTCGGCGGCTGCACCTACGGGTCGCTGTCGATGGCGTCGTACCTGCTCGACGGGTGAGCCCGGTGCGGGCCGCCGCGTAGGGTGCACCCATGACACTCCCGCTCCGGTTCGGTGTCGTCCACGACTTCCGCTGCCCGCCCGGCAGCGACGTGCCGATGCCCCGCGTCTACGCCGAGACCTTCGAACAGATCGAGCTTGCCGAACAGGTCGGCCTCGAGCTGTGCTGGTTCACCGAGCACCACTTCATCGACGACGGGTACCTGCCGAACTTCGTGCCCGTCGCCGGTGCTGCGGCCGCCCGGACGACGCGGATGCGGTTCTCCACCGACATCTGCCTGCTGCCGTTCCGCGACCCGATCCGCCTCGCGGAGGACCTCGCGATCCTCGACAACATCTCGAACGGTCGCATCGAGCTCGGCGGCGGCATGGGCTATGCGGCCCACGAGTTCGCCGGGTTCGGCGTGCCGTTGTCGCGTCGCGTGTCCCTCACCGAGGAGGTCGTGCAGATCCTGCGGCTCGCGTGGCAGGGCGAACGGTTCTCCTTCCACGGCAAGCGATTCCACATCGACGACCTGCGGATCACCCCCGACCCGGTCCAGCCGGGCGGGCCGCCGCTCTGGCTCGCGGCGACGAGCCGGGCCGGCGCCGAACGTGCGGCCCGCTTCGACACGAACCTGCTGCCCCAGGGCGCGACGTCGGAGGTGCTCGGTCCCTGGCAGGAGGCGCTGCGCGCCGACGGTCGTGACCCCTCGACCTACCGGGTCGGGCTGATCCGCGGCGTGTTCGTCACCGACGACCCCGAGCGCGACTGGCCGCCGGTGAAGGCGGCCGAGGCCTACCGGCGCCGGGTGTACGGCGGGCTCATCCACGGTTCGTCCGACCGGGAACAGATGCGCCGGCCTGCGGGGTCGGACGCGCCGGTGCCGCTCAACCCGCTCGCGTGGACGGTCGGTGACGTCGACCACTGCGTGGCGGAACTGACCGCTCTCATGGCCGACCACGGGATCACCGACCTCGTGACCTGGGGTGGCCCGCCCGGGCTCGCGCCGTCGGTGATGAACCCCTCCATCGAGCGGTTCGCCACCGAGGTGGTGCCCCGGGTGCGGGCCGCGCTCGGTCGCTGACGGGCGCAGACCGGCCGATGGCGCGAGACTGCACGGGTTCGCACGACCCGGGGGTTCGCACCGTGACCGACACCGCATCCGCACCGCTGCTCTTCGACGAGTCGGGGATCTCCTGGCAGCCGTTCGCGTCAGGTTTCCCCCGTCGACCCGACGGCACCCACCCCTCCGACGGTCTGGGCCTGTGGGTGCTCGGCGTCGACCGGTCGACGGCGACGGTCGACATCTTCTTCCGGATGGACCCGTGGGTGCGCTGCCAGCCGCACCGCCACCTCGGGCACACCACGACGGTCGTCGTCGCCGGCGAGCAGCGCACCTACTCGCTGCAGGACGGCACGTGGGTCGAGACCGAGGTGCGTCGACCCGGCTCGTACGCCGTCGTCGACGGCGACCACTTCCACCAGGAGGGCGGCGGCCCGGCGGGCGGGATCGTCCACCTGTCGATGCAGGCGGTCGACGGAATGGTGTGGGAAGTGATGGACGAGCGGGGCGAACCGACGGCGTACGCGACGCTCGACGACTTCGACCACGTGCTGCACCGCCAGCACGGCGACGCCGAGGGCCCGCCCCCGTCGCGTCGTTGCAGTCTCTGAGAGGTCAGTCGACGGCGGCCTGCGCCGCTGCGACGAGCGTGGCGCTGCGTTGGTCACCGACGGTCGTCTCGCGCATCTTGTTCATCACGAACGCGACGGTGAGCTCACGGTCGAGGTCGTTGACGACGACCGAACCACCCCACCCGCCCCAGAAGCACGCCCGGTCACCGATCGGCAGCGTGAGACCGGGCGACGACAGCGCCCACCCCATCCCGAACCGGTAGCGGTCGCCGAGGACGAGGTCGTCGCCGTCGGACTGCGTCTCGAGGATCCGGTTCGCAGCGTTCCGTGAGAGCAGCGAGACCCCTTCGACGACCGGTGTCGACACGACCGCCTGGCAGAGCGCGACGGACCGGGCGTTGCCGTGCCCGTTGCCGGCGGGGATCTCGGCGATGCGCCAGCCGTCCTCCCAGCTTTGCTCGGCGCTGAGGCGCGGGTTCGTCATCGTGCGGACGAGCATCGGCGGCATGACCTCGGGCCGCTTCGGCAGCGGCGGGGGGATCACGGGCGCGATGCGCCCGAACTCGGCGGGGTCGAGCCCGATGTGGAAGTCGGCGTCGAGGGACTCGGCGACCTCCTCACGGAACCACGCACCGAACCCCTGCCCGGTGACCCGGCGGACGATCTCACCGAGCAGGTACCCCTGGGTGATGGCGTGGTAGCCGGACGCCGTGCCCGGGGTCCACCACGGTGCCTGGCGGGCGAGCTTGGCGCACGACGCGTCCCAGTCGTAGAGGTCGGCGGGCGCCTGCTTCTCCTCCCAACCGGAGAGGCCGGCGGTGTGCCCGAGGACGTGTCGGACGAGCACCTGCTCCTTGCCGTTCGCCGCGAACTCCGGCCAGTAGGTGGCGACGGGTGCATCGAGGTCGACCTGTCCGCGGTCGGAGAGGATGTGCACGGCGAGCGAGGACATCGTCTTCGTCGTGGAGTACACGTTCGTGATCGTGTCGCGCTGCCAGGGCGTGGTTCGCTCCTCGTCGACGAACCCGCCCCACAGGTCGACGACGAGGTGGCCGCGGTGGACGACCGCCACCGACGCGCCGACGTCGAGGCCCGAGGCGAAGTTCGCCGCGAACGCGTCCTTCAGCGCCGCGAACCGCCGGTCGCACGTGCCGTCGATGGGAGTGTCGCTCATGGCCGAACCGTAGCGCCCGGCGATGCATCACCTCATCGCCGCTCGTCACTCGTGTTGCCCCATGTTCAAGTACCCGAAGCGCGCTGGCGCTTTTCTCTCCACCGTGGCGCTTGGCGCCGCGCTGCTCGTCGGCTCGTCGTCGGCGGCGATCCCCCGTGCATCGCGACGTCCGGCTTCGACAGCGATGAGGACGGGACGTTCTGGGAGTGGACGAGCACCCACCCCGGCGGCACCGGTGGCGGGCTCACCCTCCTCACCGACGCGCCGCTCGGCACCACCTACACCTTCATCCTGAAGTTCGCGCTCGACCCGTTCCTCGACGACGGCTACATGAAGATCATCGACTTCCAGGATCGCGGCCCGGACGACGGTCTTTACCTCCTTACCGGCGAGGTCAGCGACCCGTTCGAGGCCGTCATCTACTACGACGACGACGGCGACGTCGACGTAGCTCGCACCCAGACCGTCAGGCCCGGGGACGTGCTCGACCTCATCGTCGTCCGTCAACAGACCAGCGGGCCCGCCGGCACGTTCACCGTCTACGCGAGGTTCCCGAACGGTGCGATCGAGCAGCTCTTCACCTTCGTGGATCCGCAGGGGAAGACGATTCCATTCGTGACCCAGGACAACAAGTCCAAGCTCGGATTCTTCTTCGACGACGCTGACACCGAAGACGAGGGCGCGCCAGGCGGGCGGGTCTACGAGCTCCGCGGGTGGGCTGGCGTCGCCCTGACCCTCGAACAGATCACCGCGGCCGTCACGCCGGCGCAGCCAGAGCCGACGCCGCCCATCACGCCGAGCTACACCGGCTGACCGGGGGCCGCCACGGCGGCATCACGGCGGCATCGCTGCGGCCGAGGCGCCGGTCGCAGGTTCCGTCGAGGGGCTAGTCGCTCATGGCCGCACCGTAGTGGTGATCCACTCGGCGATGGCGGTGCCGATCTCGTCGGGGCTGTCCTCCTGCAGGAAGTGGTTCCCAGCCACCGTCACCTCGTGCTGGTTGGGCCAGGTTCGACAGAACTCGAGCGCGGCGCCCTTGAGGATCGCGCCGGGTTCGGCGTCGACGAGCAGTTTGGGGACGGTGCTGCGGCTGAGCCATGCGGCGTAGTCGGCAGCGATGGCGACGACATCGGCCGGTTCACCCTCGATGGGGATCTGCCGGGGCCAGGTGAGCGTGGGCCGCCGGCCCTCGCCGAGCTCGAGGAACGGCCGTCGGTACTCGGCCATCTCGGCATCGTCCAGCCGGCGGATGATCGACCCTGGCAGCACCCGTTCGACGAAGACGTTCTTGTCGAGCACCATCTCCTCGCCGGCCGGCGAGCGGAAGCCCTGGAACACGCCGCGTGCGGCCTCGGGCCACTCCGTCCAGGTGACCGGTCGCACGATGGCTTCCATGTAGGCGATACCCGCAACGGCGTCCCGATGGCGGTTGGCCCAGTCGAATCCGAGCGCCGAACCCCAGTCGTGCACGACGAGCACGACGCGCTCGGTGACCCCGAGCTGTGCGAGCAGGCCGTCGAGGTACCGGCGGTGTTCGACGAACCGGTACGAGTCCGGACCCGGGTCGGGCAGCTTGTCGGAGTCGCCCATGCCGATCAGGTCCGGCACGATGCAGCGGCCCAGGTCCTGCAGGTGCGGGACGACGTTCCGCCACAGGTACGACGACGTCGGGTTGCCGTGCAGGAGCACGATCGGGTCGCCCGTACCGACCTCGACGTAAGCCATCGAACGGCCGTGCACGAAGAGCTTCTTCTTGTCGTAGGGGAACGCAGATGAGATGGGCACGGTGGGTGACTCCTTGTCAGGCGATAACGGACGGATCGTCGGTGCGTCGGCGACGGGTGGCGGTGGGGTCGAGCGGTCGGCCGGTGTTCCGGTCGATCACGGCCGGTTCGATGCGCTCGCCGGTGCGTCGGTCGTACATCTCGATGGCGGCCGGCTCGTCTGACAACCACCGCTCGCCGAACTGCCACATGACGCCGAGCACGTCCCAGAGGGCACGGCCCTTGTCGGTGGGCTCGAAGTCGTAGCGGGGAGGGTGGTCCTGGTAACGCCGCCGTTCGACGACGCCCACCTCGACGAGCCGGGCGAGGCGCTGCGCGAGCACGCTGCGGTTGATCTCGAGCGCCTGCTGGATGTCGTTGAAGCGGCGCCTGCCGAGCAGCAGTTCGCGCAGCACCAACGGCATCCACCAATCGGCCAACAGGTCGGCGGTGCGGGCGATCGGGCACTGGTGATCGTCGAACCGGGTGCGTCGCATCGTCCTGACTCCTCCGTCGACCTGTCGGCTCGACGCCGCGCGCAGTCTCGCCGCACCCGAGTGAGTCCGTCAAATGGACCCACCTGGGGATGCGGGGCTATCGTCGTCGCACCGCCCCGCTCCCCGAGGACTGCTCATGGCAACCGACCACCGGTCCACCATCGACGTCGTTTCCGTCGACGAAGCGCTGTCGACCACCCGGGCGGTGCGACGCCGGCTCGATCTCGAACGGCCGGTCGATCACCAGGTCATCCTCGACTGCATCGATGTCGCCGAACAGGCCCCGTCCGGCGGCAACCAGGGCAGCCGGCGCTGGATCGTGGTGCGCGACCAGAAGGTGAAGGAACAACTCGCCGAGATCTACATGGCCTCCGCCGGAACCTGGATGATCGAGCAGCACGAGCGCATCGCCGGCACCGGCCACCCGCAGGAGAAGGTGATGGCCTCCGCCGCGCACCTTGCCCGCCATCTCGCCGAGGTACCGGTGATCGTCGTCCCGACCATCATCGGCGTCCACGACGGCAGTGGCCGGCCCGGCCTGTTCGACTCGGTGATCCAGTCCGTGTGGAGTTTCTGCGTGGCGTTGCGCGCCCGCGGGCTGGGCACGGCGTGGACCACCGCCATCCTCTCCCGACAGGACGACGTGGCGACCCTGTTGGACATCCCGGAGGGCATGACCCAGATCGCGATGATCCCGGTTGCGTGGACCAGGGGAACCGACTTCAGGCGAGCACCCCGGCATCCCGCCCGCGAAATCACCTACGTCGACGGATTCGCACGTACCTGGGAGCGGGGGCCGAGCGAACAGCCCTGCATCGCGGACGGGCCCGGCACGGTCGTCGAGGTCGACATCGACGCGCCGCCGGCGCTGGTGTGGCCGTATGTGACCGACATCGGGTTCGGCGCGGACTTCAGCGAGGAGTTCGTGGGTGCCCGTTGGGCCGATGGGTTCGACGGAGCTTCACTCGGCGCCCGTTTCGTCGGCTCGAACACCCACCCGGCGATCGGCGAGTGGGACGTGCCGTGTTTCGTCGACCGCTACGACGAGAGCCGCTCGTTCGGCTGGGTGACCGCCGACCCCGACGCTCCCGGCGCGCAGTGGCGGTTCGAGCTCGCCGCCATCGCCGGTGCCACCCGCCTGCGCTACCGCCTCGTACTCGGCCCCGGACCGTCGGGGATTACCGCTGCCATCGAGCGGATGCCCGACAAGGAAGAGCGCATCATCGATCGTCGGCTCAGCGAGCACCGCACCAACATGAAACGGGTCGCAGAAGCCATCAAGGCCGCAGCGGAAGCCGACGCGCGCGCCGCACGTACCGCAACGGGTGACCGTGGCGGTAGTCGCCCGCCGCTCCCCTAGCGGTCGAGCCCCAGGCTCAGGCGCGTTCGAGCACCATGATGTGGTGGTCGTAGGGCACCCGCAGCAGGTCGTGCACCGTGTCCATCCGGAGGTTCCCCGACCCGAATCCCTCCCTGACGAGGGTGGCGTAGGCGTCGGGGGTGCGCACGAACTTGCCGCGGTCGGAGCGGGCCATCGCCCGGGCGAAGGTGCGCTGACCGTCGAAGAACACGGCGTCGAAGGTGACGAACCGGCCGCCTGGCGCGAGCCGATCGGCGGCGAACCGAGCGAGGTCACGCACGGCCTGGTCGGGGACGTGGTGGAGCACACCGAACGCAACGACGAGGTCGAACGTCCCCGTGATCGCCGGCCCGAGGTCGTCCGTCGTGCCGACACGCAGGTCGGCGTCGGGAAACCGTGCCCGAGCGGTCTCGATGTACTTCGGGTTCGGGTCGAATCCCGTGTAGCTGAATGCACCGGCCGAGCGGTGCGCAGCGAGGAAGCTCGCCGGCCCAGAACCCATGTCCAACACGCTGCGCATCGTCGAACCGAGCTCCGGGAAGTACGCCAAGCGGACTCGTTCGGGCAGGTCGGTCGTACCGAGGCCGTTCTGGAGGAACGCATAGACCCCGGACCGTTCGAGCACCCGGTGGAGCCCCCGTCGTTCCGTCGCACTTGTCGCCATCGCTGCAGACCTCGTCTCGCCAGGGGTCACCGCAGGGTACCTCCGCAACGCGCCGGTGGGGAGGCGCTGACGCCTCCCCACCGTGTGCACTCGTGGTCGACCGGGCGAGCCGGCCGTGCGGATCAGGAGCAGCCGCTGGTGGTGCCGCAGCTCGGGCAGGCGTGGCAGCTCCCCGCCCGCACCATGTGCACACCGCACTGCATGCACAGCGGCGAGTCGTGGTGCACCACGACCGGGCGCTGCTCGGTCTGCATCGCCATCTGGGCGGCGAGCTCGCTCACCGCTGGGATCGACGGCGGATCGGCCGGGATGTCGAGACCCTGCCGGTTCTCGACCACGGTCTCCTCGACCCCGGGCAGCGTCTGCTGGGTGCGCTCGCCGACGGTGAACACGCCGAGCTCGGCACGCTCCTCGTAGGTGAGGTAGTCGACGGCGAGGCGACGGAACAGGTAGTCCATCAGCGACGTCGCGATCCGCACGTCCGGGTCGTCGGTCATGCCGGCCGGCTCGAACCGCATCCCGGTGAAGGTCTCCACGTACGCCCGCAGCGGCACGCCGTACTGGAGGCCGTAGCTGACCGAGATGGCGAAGGCGTCCATGATCCCGGCCAGGGTCGAGCCCTGCTTGGAGACCTGGATGAACAGCTCACCGGGGCGGCCGTCGTCGTACTCGGCGACGGTGACGAAGCCCTTGCAGTCCGCGACCCGGAAGTCGAAGGTCTTCGACCGGCGGGTGCGGGGCAGCTTCTGGCGGACCGGCTGGTAGACGATCTTCTCGACGATCTTCTCCACGGCCTCGACCGCAGCAGCAGCCGCCGGGGCCGCCTGCTCGTCGGACGCCTTCTTCGCTGTCTCGAGCGGCTGACCGACCTTGCAGTTGTCGCGGTAGATCGCGACGGCCTTCACGCCGAGCTTCCAGGCATCGATGTAGAGCGCCTCGACCTCTTCGACGGTGGCCTCCTGCGGCATGTTCACCGTCTTGGAGATCGCACCGGAGATGAACGGCTGCACGGCCGCCATCATCCGGACGTGCCCGAGGTAGTGGATGACGTTGTCGCCCATCGAGCAGGCGAACACCGGGACGTGCTCCGGCCGGACATGCGGAGCACCGAGGATCGTCTTCTGGTCGTCGATGTAGGCGACGATCTCGCTGACCTGGGCCGCCGAGTAGCCGAGGCGACGCAGCGCCCGGGGGACGGTCTGGTTGACGATCGACATCGTGCCGCCACCCACGAGCTTCTTGAACTTGCAGAGGCTCAGGTCGGGCTCGATCCCGGTCGTGTCGCAGTCCATCATCAGGCCGATGGTGCCGGTCGGGGCGAGCACCGACGCCTGCGAGTTGCGCACACCGACCTCGGTGGCGAGCTCGCACGCACCGTCCCACGCCTCCTGCGCGGCGCCGAGCAGCTCGGCGGGCACGAGGTCCTCGTCGATGGTCGCCGTCGCTGCACGGTGCTGCTCGAGCACTCGCAGCATGTGCTCACGGTTCTCGGCGTAACCGGCGAAGGAACCCATGCGGGCCGCCGTGCGGGCAGAGGTGTGGTAGGCGTGACCGGTCATCAGCGCGGTGACCGCAGCGGCCATCGCCCGACCCGAGTCGGAGTCGTAGGGCTGGCCGAGCGCCATCAGCATGGCGCCGATGTTGGCGTAGCCGATGCCGAGCTGGCGGAACTTCCGGGAGTTCTCACCGATCGGCTTCGTCGGGTAGTCGGCGTTCCCGACGAGGATCTCCTGGGCCGTGAAGACGACCTCGACGGTGGACTTGAAGGCCTCGACGTCGAACGTGTCGTCCTCGAGCAGGTACGGCAGCAGGTTGATGCTCGCGAGGTTGCACGCCGAGTTGTCGATGTGCATGTACTCGCTGCACGGGTTCGACCCGTTGATCCGGGCGGTGTTCATCGCCGTGTGCCAGTGGTTGATGGTCGTGTCGAACTGGATGCCGGGATCGGCGCAGTCCCACGCCGCCTGGGCGACCTGGCGCATGAGATCACGGGCCGGGAGCGTCTTCATGACGGACCCGTCGGAGACGCTGCGCAGGTGCCAGTCGGCGTCGTCGACGACGGCCTGCATGAACTCGTCCGTCACCCGGATCGAGTTGTTGGCGTTCTGGTACTGGATCGAGTGGCTGTCGGCGCCGTCGAGGTCCATGTCGAAGCCGGCGTCACGCAGGGCACGGGCCTTGCGCTCCTCGATCGACTTGCACCACACGAAGTCCTCGACGTCGGGGTGGTCGGCGTTGAGGATGACCATCTTCGCCGCACGACGGGTCTTGCCACCGCTCTTGATGGTGCCGGCCGACGCGTCGGCGCCACGCATGAAGCTGACCGGACCGGATGCCGTCCCGCCGCCCCGCAGCGCCTCCTGGGAGGATCGGATGCGGCTCAGGTTAATCCCTGCGCCGGAGCCGCCCTTGAAGATCGTGCCTTCCTCGACGTACCAGTTGAGGATCGAGTCCATCGTGTCGTCGACGGCGAGGATGAAGCAGGCCGACGCCTGCTGGGGCACACCCGCCACGCCGATGTTGAACCACACCGGCGAGTTGAACGCCGCCCGCTGGGTGATGATGAGGTACTTCAGCTCGTCGGCGAAGGTGCGGGCCTCGGCGTCGTCGACGAAGTAGCCGTCGCGCAGACCCCACGCCGTGATCGTGTCCACGACCCGGTCGGCGACCTGACGGAGCGACCACTCACGCTCGGGCGTGCCGAGCGTGCCCCGGAAGTACTTCTGGGCGACGATGTTCGTGGCGTTCAGAGACCAGCCTACGGGGAACTCGACCCCGAGCTGCTCGAACGCGACCGTTCCGTCGCGGTAGTTCGAGATGCGGGCATCCCGTCGCTCCCAGGACACCTGGTCGTACGGATGGACGCCGGCCGTGGTGAAGTGCCGACGGATTCCGATGCCGACCTGCTCGGGCGCTACTGCCATGGGGGGAGACTCCTGAAGATGCACTGCGTGGGATCGAGGTTGGCGGGGTGCCACGCTGCCGTCCCGCCGATGGATGTGACCGATCCGGGAGAACCGGCGACCACAAGATGTTGTGGTCGCCACGCGATTTCTCTCGGTTCGGCTACAAGGTCTGGAGATTACATCACTGGAATTCCAGCGGTGTCAACCGGTATCCGCCCGAAATCTCACGCGCAGTGTCCGGAGCGACCGCGCTGGGCGGTGGAAGGGCCTGTTGCGAGCGGTGCGGAGGCCGCCGACCAGGTCCGAGGTGACGGCTCGACGACCCGGTACCCATGCCCGGACATCGCAGCCCCCTCAGGGGTCGCCCGCCCGTGTGTGAGGACGCCCACCACCATTCCGGTCGCCGACACCCCGCACCTCCTCGCAACGGATAGCAACGTAGGGATGAACGGCTGTGGACGGCTAGAGGATGACCCTGTGAATTCCGGGCAAAATCCTGGGGAAAGCTGCGCGGATCCTGCGGATCGTCACGCAGCGTCGCCCGTCGTCACGGTGCGACGGGATCGCCGTCCGATTCGAGGAGCTGCAACTCCCGGACGAAGTCCGACACGTCGTCGAACCCCTTGTAGACGCTCGCGAAGCGGAGGTAGGCGACCTCGTCGTGTTCGCGGAGTCGGGCAAGGACGACCTCGCCGATCCGGTCGGTCCCCACGGGGTCCACCGAGGACCGCACCATCGACTCGATCTCGAGCGCGACGCCCTCGATCACGACATAGGTGACCGGGCGTCCCTTCGTCGCCGCGACGAGACCGGAGATGATCTTCCGCCGGTCGAACGGCGTCCGCCGACCGTCTCGCTTGCGCACGAACAGCGTGCGGCCCTCGAGCCGCTCGAACGTGGTGAACCGCGCCCCACAGGCCTCGCACGACCGGCGCCGACGAATCGCCGCACCGTCGTCCGCCGGTCGGGAGTCGACCACCCTCGTGTCGTCGTGACCGCAGTGGGGGCACCGCATTCCCGCCGATGCTAGTGGTGCACCTCCCCCGGCCCACGCCAGGCCACGTCACCCTCAGCGGACCGTCGCCCATGCCGCCGGCACGAGCACACGGCCTCCGGCCTCGAGCGTCGACGAACCGTTGAGCCGAGCGAGCTCGTGGACCGCCGGTCGCGGATCGCGACCGGGGAACGCCGCCTCGGCGATCGACCACAGCGTCTCCCCGGGGCGCACGGTCCGCTCGACGACCCCACCGGTCGCCGAGCCGCCGGACGGGACCACCGGCGCATCGACGAGGAAGCCGCCCACCGAGCGCACGAGCGACAGCGCGCCGAGCAGACAGAGGGCGGCCACGACGAGCGCGACCGCACGCCGCAGGGCGTAGTTCGGCCGAACTTCGGCCGCCCGCACCGGGAGCGGTTCGACGAGACGCAGCCCAGCGGCACGGGACGACGGGCGGTGCGGGGTGGGGAGCGGGGCGAGGTGCAGCGGAAGGGCCATGGCGACATTCTCCAGAGCGGGTGTGACAGCGGGCGTCGGAGGCGACGGGCCGGCAACGAGGAACAGGTGTTCGCTCTCCACCGTAGACCCGTACAGGTGTTCGGTGTCAAGCCCGGGCGAACAGATGTTTCCCCCAGGGCGCTCCGACCGCTAGAATGCAAACATCTGTTCGCACCGGCGGCCCGTCCCACGGCGGCCCCGACCGGGCGAGTGAGGAACGGAGTCCGATGGCAGCGACGCTCAGCAAGCGGCAGCAGGCGATCCTCGAGTGCATCGAGCGGCACGTCACCGAACGGGGCTATCCCCCGTCGGTCCGAGAGATCGGTGAGGCGGTCGGGCTCGGATCCCCCTCCACCGTGCACGCGCACCTCGCCACGCTCGAACGCCAGGGCTACCTGCGCCGCGACCCCACCAAGCCCCGGGCGATCGAGATCCGCCACGACGCCGTCGGTGCCGCCGAGCGGCGCCCGGCCCGGCTCGTGCCCGTCGTGGGCGACGTTGCCGCGGGCGTCAACGTCCTCGCACAGGAGAACGTCGAGGAGCTCCTCCCCCTCCCCGCCGACCTCACCGGCGACGGCGACCTGTTCGTCCTGCGGGTCCGTGGCGACTCCATGATCGACGCCGCGATCCTCGACGGCGACCTCGTCGTCGCACGGGTCCAGCCGACCGCACAGGACGGCGACGTGGTCGTCGCCGGCATCCCCGGCGGCGAGGCGACGGTGAAGACCTACACGCGGCGACGCAACAAGGTCGTCCTCGTCCCGGCGAACCCGCGCCTCGAACCGATGGAGTACGCCGCCGACGACGTCACCGTCTACGGCAAGGTCGTCACCGTGCTCCGTCGTCTGTGAGCAGGCGCCACAGCACGTCGTGCACGGTGGCGAGCGACGCCACCTGCACGTGCTCGTCGGCCCGGTGCGCGTAGGTCGCGTCACCCGGACCGAAGTTCACCGCCGGCACGCCACGGGCGCTGAACCGGGCGACGTCGGTCCACCCGAGCTTCGCCCCGACCGGACCCGGGGCGAGTTCGACGAGCCGGGCGAGCAGCGGGTGCCCGAGACCGGGAACACCCGCCGGCGCCGACTCCGTGCACTCAACGGTGTCGCCGTCCTCGAGGTGCGGGGCGACGAGTGCTCGGAGCGCGGCAAGTGCTGCCTCCTCGTCGCGATCTGGTGCGAACCGGTGGTTGACCACGACCATCGCCTCGTCGGGGACGACGTTGCCGGCGACCCCACCCTCCACGGCGACCGCCTGCACCGCCTCGCGGAACTCGAGTCCGTCGACGAGCGGCCGACGCGCCTCATAGGCCTCAAGCGTGGCGAGCAGCGCACCGAGCCGGTGGATCGCGTTGCGCCCCATCCACGGGCGGGCCGTGTGGGCACGACGGCCCTGCAACGTGATCCGCGCCCGCAGCGTTCCCTGACAACCGGCCTCCACCGACCCGTCGGTCGGCTCGCCGAGGATCGCGATGTCACCGACGAGGAGGTCCGGACGCTGCACGAACAGCTCCTCGAGCCCGCTGTGCGCGCTCGCCACCTCCTCACGGGCGTAGAACACGTAGGTCACGTCGACCGAAGGTTCGGAGAGCGTGCGGGCGAGCTCGACCATCACGGCGAGTCCGCCCTTCATGTCGGCCGTACCGAGGCCCCACAGCACGTCCCCGTCGACGCGCGCCGAGGTGTTGCCGTTCGCCGGGATGGTGTCGGTGTGACCGGCGAGGACGACCCGCTGCGACCGCCCGAGGCTCGTGCGGGCCACGAGGTTGTCGCCGACCCGGTCGACGTTCAGGTGGGGGACGGCACGCAGCAGCGCCTCGAGGTGGCCGACGATCGGCCCCTCACCGAAACTCTCCGAGGGGATGTCGACGAGCTCGACGGTCCGATCGAGCACCCGCTGCGCCGCCGTGGCGTTCACAACGTCGCCCCATGCTCGCGCAGGATGTCGTTGAGCTGCGCCTTGTCGTGGCGTTCACCCTCGTTGAGCTGCTTGATGAGCAGGACGCAGGGCATCCCGAACGTGCCGCCCGGGTAGGTCCGCTGCCGCGTCGCCGCGACGGCCACCGTCCACGCGGGCACGTGCCCCCGGGCGACCTCCTCGCCCGACCACGACTCGATCACCGGCACCGACCCGGTGAGTACCGCGCCGGCGCCGAGCACGGCGCCCTCGTCGACCCGGGCGCCCTCGGCGACGATGCAGCGACTCCCGATGAAGCACTCGTCGCCGACGATCACCGGGGCCGCCTGCGGAGGTTCGAGCACACCACCGATGCCGACCCCGCCGGAGAGGTGCACGTTGCGACCGATCTGCGCGCACGAGCCGACCGTCGCCCATGTGTCGACCATCGTGCCGGCACCCACGCGGGCGCCGATGTTGACGTAGCTCGGCATCATGATCACGCCC
>VGBO01000055.1 GCA_016870475.1 Actinomycetota bacterium
TAGCCGGCCGCACCGCCATTGAGCGCAGCGATTACCGGGGTGTCGATCTTGTGGAGCACCACCGGTGGCGCGTTGCGCAGGTCGAACTCGCCCGCCATCGCGCCGACCCCGCCGTCGGCCGAACCGAGCCCGCCGCCGGCCGCCGTCTCGGCGACGTCGAGGCCTGCGCACCACGCGCGTCCGGCGCCGGTGAGCACGATGACCCGCACGTCGGGGTCGGTGTCGGCCTCGAGCAGTCGGCTCGACAGCGTGTCGAGCATCCGCATCGTGATGGTGTTCATCCGCTCCGGGCGGTTGAACGTCAGGGTTGCGACGTGGCCGCGCACCGCGTACAGGAGTTCGTCCACGAGGTCAGCCCCGCGGGTGCAGCGCCATGCCCGGCACCGGCCAGTCGAGGGCGAGGATCTCGCCCCGGTCGGATGAGGTGACGTAGAGCGTGCGCCCGTCCGGCCCGCCGAAACAGCAGTTCGTCGGGCCGGTCGCGCCGACGTCGACGACGGCGATCGGGCGCCCGTCGGCTGCGTCGAGCACGAACAGCGACGGCGTCTGGTGCCCGGCGACGATCAGCCGGCCGGCCGAATCCGCGCAGAACCCGTCGGGCACCGAGCGTCGTCCGATCAGCCCGTTCGGCTTCGGGTCCCCGAGCACACCCGGCCCTTCGATGCGGAACGAGACGATCGACCCGGTCATCGACTCCGCCACGTAGAGGAACCGGCCGTCGTCGCTCACCCCGATGCCGTTGGGGAACTGCAGCCCCGTGTGCGCCCGGCGGGCCGAACCGTCGGGGCCGAGGTAGCAGATCGACCCGGCGGTGCGTTCGAGCTGGCCCGACGCCCACACCGGGTCGGTGAACCACAGCCCGCCGTCGGGGCCGAACGCGGCGTCGTTCGGGGCGTCGAGGGGGCGGCCGCCGATGGCGTCGAGCGCCGTCGTCACCGTGCCGTCCGGTGCGACCCGCTGGATCGAACCCGGGCCGTTCGGCGGGGTCGCCGCACCGACGGTGGAGGGGACGTCGAGGGGCCAGCGACCGCCGTTGTTGCACACGTACACGGACCCGTCCGCGGCGACGGCGGCACCGTTCGCCCCGCCGCCGACCTCCGCGTAGACCTCGGTGCGGCCGTCGTCGTGCACCCGGGTGAGCCGCCCACGGGCGATCTCGGTGACGACGAGCGAGCCGTCGGCGAGCACCACGGGGCCCTCGGGGAACGCGAGCCCCGTGGCGACGGTGCGGAACGTGGTCGGGAATGCAGCGGCCATGGGGCCGGACCCTACCCGTCGGCCCGGACGGTCGCGCCCCGCGCGACCGCTCCGCGTACGCTGGCGGACGCCACGGGGCGGACGGGGAGGTCGCGGTGGGGGAACAGCGCGTGGACGCGGTGCAGGCGGAGGTCCGGGCATGGCTCGACGCCAACTGGGATCCGGAGCGACCGCTGCGGGAGTGGCGGGAGATCCTCGTCGACTACGGATGGGGCTGTCCGGCGTGGCCGGAGGCGTGGTTCGGTCGCGGGCTCCCGCCCTCGCTCGCATCGGCGGTCTCCGCCGTCTTCGCCGAGGTCGGTGCGGTCGGTGTGGCGTCCGGCGTGGGGATGAACCTCGCCGCCCCCACGATCCTCGAACACGGCACGGACGACCTCCGTGCCCGTCTCCTGCGGCCGCTCGTCACCGGCGAGCACACGTGGTGCCAGCTCTTCTCCGAGCCGGGCAGCGGCAGCGACCTCGCCGGCCTCGTCACCCGGGCCGACCGTGACGGCGACGAGTGGATCGTGAACGGGCAGAAGGTGTGGAACTCCGGGGCGCACAAGGCCGCCTACGGGATCCTGTTGGCCCGCACCAACTGGGACGTCCCCAAGCACCGGGGCATCACCTACTTCGCGATCGACATGCGCCAACCCGGCATCGAGGTGCGGCCGCTCCGACAGTCGAACGGCTACGCCACCTTCAACGAGGTCTTCCTCTCCGACGCGCGGGTGCCGCACGCGAACGTGATCGGCCCGCTCGAGGGCGGCTGGGCGGTGGCGCTGACCACCCTCGCCCACGAACGCGGGCTCCAGACGGGGCGGATCGCCCGGGCGAGGTCGGGCGAGCTCGGCCGGTGCGCCCGGGAGGCGGCGGAGGAAGCCGCCGCCTACTGGAAGACCTACGAGTGGTACCCGCAACGGGCCGGCCGGGTCGATCTCGCCGTGCCGCAGGCCCGGGCGAACGGCCTCGACGATGCACCCGTCGCCCGACAGCAGCTCGCCGGTCTGCACACGCTCGAACGGCTGCAGCGGTGGAACAACCAGCGGGCGCTCGCCGCACGCCGGGCCGGTCGGCCGCCGGGGCCGGAGGGTTCGCTCTCCAAGCTGATGGGCTCGACCACGGCGCGCCGGGCGAACGCGGTGCACACGCACCTCGTCGGCGCTGCGGGGATGCTCGCCGGCGCCGACGGTCCCGAGGACGGCAAGATCGCCGAGACCCTCGTGTCCACGCCCGCCATGTCCATCGCCGGCGGCACCGACGAGATCCAGCACAACATCCTCGGGGAACGGGTGCTCGGCCTGCCGAAGGAGCCGGGCAACGACGCGGAGCTCCCCTTCCGCGAGGTCCGCACCAACAGCGGCCGGGGCTGAGCGCCCCCGCCCGGTCAGTCGCCGGCAGCGATCCGGCGTCGGACCTCGGGCAGCACGCGGGTGCCGAGCAGTTCGATCGACGCCAGCACGTCGTCCTGGGGCATGCCGGGCCAGGAGATGCGCATGGTCGCGTGCGTGACCCCGGCCCGGTGCTGGGCGAGGAGGCCCTCGACGACCTGTTCGGGCGACCCGAGAGCGAACCGGTCCCGTGCGAGCGCCCGGAGCTGGTCGACCGGCGCGGCGTCCGCCGGGAGTTCGATGCCGGGGATCCCCCATGCCAGGTAGGCGGCGTACTTGTCGAGGAGGTACGGCGCGGTGCGGTGGAGCGCGGTCTCCTCGTCGGCGGCCACCCCGACCTCGATGAGCCGGCAGAGGTGCTCGGCCGGGGCGAGACCGGCGGCCGCTCGCGTGGCGGCGAACCGCGCGGCCTGTTCGCCGAACTCCTCCACGGTCGGCACCGGGATCGCGAGCCAACCGTCGGAGATGCGAGCCGCCCGGTCGATGCCGGCGGGCACCTGTGAGCCGACGAGGATCGGGGGTCCGCCGGGACGGAGCGGGCGTGGACGGATGGTGAGGTCGACCACCCGGTGGTGCCGTCCCTCGAAGGTGACCGAGTCCTCCGTCCAGAGCCGGCGGATGATCTCGATCCCCTCGACCATCCGACCGACCCGGTGGGCGAGATCGACCCCGAACATGGCGAACTCCTCGGGCCGGTACCCGAGACCGACCCCGAGGTGGAACCGGCCACCAGTCGCGATGTCGAGGAACGCCACCGTCTCGGCGATCTCCGCCGGGTTGTGCAACGGCAGGAGCACGAGGTTCGTGCCCATGGCGAGCCCGTCGGCCTCACCGACGAGGCGCTGCAGGAGCGGCAGCAGCGGGAAGTAGTGGAAGCCCGGGGTGGCGTGGTGCTCGCCGCCCCAGATCGAGTCGAACCCGAGCGAGCGGATGAGCCGCACCTGTTCGACGGTCTCGGCGAGCCGGCGGGCCGGGTCGTCCCGGTCGGGATGCTGGGCGTTCAGGTAGATGCCGAACTGCACCGGTGGTCCTCCCCCGCGGTCACGGGCCGTTCCGGCCGTGGTCGCCGTGTTCTAGCAGCCCTCGCCGACCTCGCCGTCGCTGCCCACGTGCGACCACCCGAACCGTCCCTTGATGCAGAGGTTCCCGCGGGTGACGGCGTGGTCGTCGGGGCTCGTGACCTTCACGATCCGGTTGTCCTGGGTGTGCAGCGTCAGGTTGCAGCCGACGCCGCAGAACGGGCACACGGTCGTGGTCTCCGTCTGCCGCTCCGGCGCCCAGCCGCCTGCGGCCCGGAGGTCGAACTCGGTGCGGAACTGCAGCGCCCCCGTCGGACACACCGCGATGCAGTTGCCGCAGTACACGCAGGCGCCGTCGGGCAGGTCGTCGTCCCATTCGACCGCGATGCGGGCGTCGAACCCGCGCCCGACCGCCGAGATGGCGAAGCTGTTCTGCCACTGGTCGCCGCACGCGTCGACGCACTGGTAGCAGAGGATGCAGCGGTCGTAGGCCCGCACGTAGAGCTCGTTGTCGATGCGGGGTGCCGCCACCACCGTGGCGACGGTCGCCGGGTCACCGTGCCGGTCGACGTCGGCGCCGTAGTCCGCGAGCCAGCCGTCGACGCGCGGGGTCTGGGAGAGGTCGACGGTCGAGGCGAGGAGTTCGAGGACCATGCGGCGGGCGTGACGGGTGCGGTCGGTGTCGGTGCGCACGACCATGCCCGGCTCGACCGGCCGCGAACACGACGGGACGAGGGTTCGGGACCCGTCGACCTCGACCATGCACACCCGGCACGCGTTGCGTGGGGTGAGGGTCGACCCCCGACAGAGGGTCGGGACGTCGACGCCTGCGGAGCGGCAGGCGTCGAGGATCGTCGATCCCTCGGCGACGCGCACCTCCTGCCCGTCGAGGTCGAGGGCGACGATTCGCCGGGGGGCGGCCACGGGCGCCCCGTGCGCTTCGGTCACGGTCGTTCCTCCGTGGTGGCCCCGAAAGGGCGCAGGTGGACCATCGCGCTGCTGATCGCCGACGCGGCGGTCTGGCCGAGGCCGCAGATCGACGCGTCGCGGAGCACCGCGGCGAGGTCGCCGAGGAGCACGAGGTCGGCCGGATCGGGGGCCTGTCCGGCGGAGCGGGTGGCCCGGAGCCGGTCGAGCACCTCCTCCTGGCGGACCGTGCCGACCCGGCAGGGCACGCACTGGCCGCACGACTCGTGGCGGAAGAACCGGGCGATCCGGCCGAGCAGGTCGGTGAGGTCCGTGGACCGGTCGACGGCGAACACCACCCCGGAGCCGAGCGTGGCGCCGGCGGCCCTCGCCGCGTCGAAGCCGAGGGGCAGGTCGAGAGCGTCGGGGGGGAGGAACGTCCCGGCGGCGCCGCCGAGCAGCACGGTCTGCAGCGTCGGGGTCACCCCGGCCTCCTCGAGCAGGTCGCCGAGGGGGTGGTCCACGGGGACCTCGTAGAGGCCGGGGTGGTCGACCGCACCCGAGACGCAGAACAGCTTCGTCTCCGTCGACGCCCAGCGGTCGGCGCCCTCCTCGACGATCCGTCGCACGTTGAGCAGGGTCTCGACGTTGTTGACGACGGTCGGCCGGCCGAACAGGCCGACCTCGACGGGGAAGGGCGGCTTGGAGCGCGGTTCGCCGCGGTACCCCTCGAGGGAATTGAACAGTGCCGTCTCCTCACCGCAGATGTACGCCCCGGCGCCGAGCCGCAGTTCGAGATCGAAGCGGCGCCCCGACCGGGCGACGTCGTCGCCGAGCAACCCCGCGTCATAGGCCCGGCGGATGGCGACGGTGAGCCGCTCCCGGGCGACGGGGTACTCCCCGCGCAGGTACACGTACCCCGACGTCGCCCCGCAGGTGATCCCGGCGATCGTCGCCGCTTCGATCACCGCGTAGGGGTCCCCCTCGAGGACGACCCGGTCCTTGAACGTGCCGGGCTCGGACTCGTCCGCGTTGACGACGACGTGGCGCACGGGGTCGGCGGCCGCAGCGACCGCCGCCCACTTGCGACCCGTCGGGAAGGCGGCCCCGCCACGGCCGAGCAGGCCGCTGCGCCCGATCTCGGCGACGACCTCCTCGGCGCCGATCTCGACCGCCCGTCGCAGCGCCCCGTACCCGCCGCGCGCGAGGTAGGCGTCGAGGTCCGTCGGGTCGGCGGCGGCGACCCGGGCGAGGAGCGGCCCGGCGCGACGGACCGCTGCCGCGGTGGACCACGCGGGCGGATCGCCACCGGCGAGGAGCGCGCCGAGCCCCGCTGCGTCGACGTGGCCGACGGGGTGGGCGCGGTGATCGGCCCCGTGGCGCACGAGGAGTGCGGCGGGCGCGACCTCGCACAGGCCGAGGCAGGGCGCTGCCGTGACGTGCACGTCGCCGGCGCCCCCCTCCCCCGCCGGTGCCCGGCAGGCGAGGTCGGTGCAGACGTGCAGCACCGTCCGCGGGCGGGGCTCGGTGGGAAGTCCCTCGTAGAAGGTGACCACGCCGTAGGCGTCGGCGGGCGGGACGGTCAGGCGGCGACACACCTCGGCGAGGCCGCCGCGGCTGACGTACCCGACCCGTTCGACGAGGGCCTGCAACGCGGGGAGGAGCAGGTGGCGTCGACCGCGCACCTCGGCTCCGGCGTGCGCGGTGCGCAGGTCGGCTCCGCGGCGTTCGCCGCCGAGCCACGCCGTCGATGCCGGTCCGAGCAGCCGGTCGAGCGCATCGCGCTCCTCTGCGGTCGGCTGCTCGTCGCCGATGACGAGGTCCATCTCAGGCGCCCACCGCAGCGGCGTCGGCGGGGGGCAGCACCTCGATGCGCACGGCGGCGGCCTTGAACTCGGCGGTGCCCGAGCGCGGGTCGTACGCATCGTTCGTGAGCACGTTCACGTCGACGTCGTCAGGGAAGTGGAACGTCATGAACACGAGACCGGGCCGGAGCCCGGGGTCGATGCGCACGGGCGCCTCGACGGCACCTCGGGGCGAGACGACGCGCACACGGTCGCCGGCGCGCACGCCGAGCGCCGCTGCGTCCTCGGGGGCGATGTCGACGGTCTCGCCCTCACGCAGCGGCGATGCGAGCGCAGCGGTCTGCACCCCCGTGTTGTAGGAGTCGAGCCGTCGTCCGGTGGTGAGCCGCAGCGGGAACTCCGGGCGGAGCACGTCGAGGGGCGGCGCGTGCCCGACGACGCTGAAGGGGGCCGGGGCGCCGCGTTCGGCGGGGTCGTCGGCCCAGAGACGACCGTGGAGGAACGACGGTTCGAGTCGGTCCTCGTGCGGGCAGGGCCACTGGATGCCGCCGAGCGCCTCGAGGCGGTCGTAGCGCATGCCGGCGTGCATGGGCGACAGGCTGCGCACCTCGTCCCAGACCGTCTCGGCGCCCACGTGGGCCCAGGGGTGTCCGAGCCGGCGGGCGATCTCGGTGAGGATCCACCGGTCGGTCCGCGCCTCGCCGGGCGGTTCGAGGGCCTTGCGGACCCGCTGCACGCGCCGTTCGGAGTTGGTGACGGTTCCGTCGTCCTCGCACCACGACGCCGCCGAGGGCAGGACGACGTCGGCGAGCTCGGCGGTGTGGGTGAGGAAGATGTCCTGCACGACGAGGTGGTCGAGCCCCGAGAGCAGCGCGATCGCCTCGGCGGTGTTCGCCTCGGACCGGGCGGGGTTCTCGCCCATCACGTGGAGTGCCCGCAGGTCGCCCGTCGCCATCGCCTCGAACATGGCGGTGAGGTGCCGTCCGTGGTGGGGGCGGATGTGGCAGCCCCACGCGGTCTCGAACCGGGTGCGGGCGTCGTCGTCGAGGATGTCCTGGAATCCGGGGAGCCGGTTCGGGATCGCTCCCATGTCGCCGCCGCCCTGCACGTTGTTCTGGCCGCGGAGCGGACTGAGGCCGCTGCCGTAGCGGCCCACGTGGCCGCACAGGAGCGCGAGGTTGATGAGTCCGAGCACGTTGTCGACGGCGTTGTGGTGCTCGGTGATGCCGAGCGTCCAGCAGAGCTGGGCGCGGGGTGCGGTGGCGTAGGCGTGGGCGAGGGCCCGGATCACCTCGGCGGGGACACCGGTGATCGCCGCGCCGACGTCGAGGGTGAACGGCTCCACCGACGCGGCGAAGTCGTCGAAGCCGACCGTGGCTCGCTGCAGGAAGTCGGTGTGGTGGAGGCCGGCGGCGATGATCTCCCGGGCGACGGTGTTGGCGAGCGCGACGTCGGTGCCGACGTCGAGTCCGAGCCAGGTGTCCGCCCATGCGGCCGAGGCGGTGCGCCGTGGGTCGACGACGAACAGGCGGGCGCCGGATCGCACGGCGGCGAGGACGCGGTGGAAGAAGATCGGGTGCGCCTCACGGGCGTTGGATCCCCACAGCACGATGACGTCGGCCTGCTCGACCTCCTGGTACGAGCTGGTGCCGCCGCCCGCTCCGAACACTGTCGCCAGACCGACGACGGAGGGAGCGTGTCAAGTGCGGTTGCAGGAGTCGATGTCGTTGGTGCCGTACACCTGCCGGGTGAGCTTCTGGGCGAGGTAGTTGGCCTCGTTCGTCGCCTTCGAGCACGAGAAGAACCCGATGCGGCTGGGCGCTGCGGGGTCGAGGTGGCGGCGGAAGCCCTCGGCGGCGCGGTCGAGCGCCTCGTCCCACCCGGCGGGCCGCAGCTCGCCTCCGTCGCGCACGAGCGGCGTGGTGAGCCGGGCGAGCGGGCGGGGCGGCTTGGCGGTGCGGCGGGCCATGGCCGCAGCGTACCCCTGCGTCGACGGGACGGGAGCGGCCCGGTTGCAATTCCCGACTTTGCAGGTCGGCTTTGTCGGATTAGACTTTGCCGCGTGCCAGTCTCCTCCGCCACCGAGCGCCGTTTCGCGTTCCCCGAGACCGTCGACGAGCGTGCGGCACGTCTCGTCGCCACCGGGGTTACGGCGCTCGGCCTCACGTACCTCGCGACCGGCCGGGCGCTCGTGCTCCTCCCCCTGCTCTACGGATTCGCCGCACGGGTCGTCGCCGGCCCGCACTTCAGCCCGCTCGCGCTCGTGGTCACGCGGGTCGTCGTCCCCCGCCTCGCCGGCCCGGCGCGCCCCGTTCCCGGCCCGCCGAAGCGGTTCGCGCAGACGATCGGCCTCGCCTGCGCCACCGTCGCCGTCGCTGCGGAGGTCCTCGCCCTCGGTGGTCTCGCCACCGCGGTGATCGCCGTCCTGGTCGTCGCCGCCACCCTCGAGGCGGCCTTCGGCCTGTGCCTCGGCTGTGTGATCTTCGGCTGGCTGCAGCGGGTGGGGGTCATCCCCGCCTCGGTGTGCGAGCACTGTGCCGACATCCGCAGCCGGCTCGCCGCGGCGTCGGTCGGCACCCCGGGCCGCGGCGACTAGGGCCGGCGCGGACGGAGGAGGGGGTCCTCCGCAGCAACAGGGGGAACGCCCGTGGACGTCGGCATCCAGACCATCCTCACCTCCGGCGGCTGGAACGGCACCGTGCCGGACAGCCAGGTGTACGCCGAGGAGATGGAGCTCGCCCGGCGCGCCGAGGACCTCGGCTTCGATGCGATCTGGCCGACGGAGCACCACTTCTTCGACTACTCGTTCTGCCCGGACAACCTGCAGTTCCTGTCGTACTTCGCCGGGTGCACCTCCACGATCAAGCTCGGCACCGCCGCGGTGATCCTCCCGTGGAACGATCCGCTGCGCGTCGCCGAGAAGGTGGCGATGCTCGACACGATGTCGAACGGTCGGGTGAAGTTCGGCATGGGTCGCGGGTTGTCGCGCCGCGAGTACGCGCCGTTCACCGGCGTGGAGATGGAGGAGTCCCGCGCCCGGTTCGACGAGGCGTCCCTCATGATCGTCGACGCCCTCGAGACCGGGGTGATCAAGGGTGACGGGCCCTTCTACCCCCAGGAACCGACGGAGCTGCGGCCCCGTCCGGAGCGTTCCTTCAAGGGTCGGACCTACTGCGTGGCGAACTCGGCCGATTCGGTCGAGGCGGCCGCCCGGGCCGGTGGCGCGATGATCCTGTTCTCGGAGTCCCGCTGGGAGAAGCGCCTCGGGAGCATCGAGCACCACCGCACGCGCTTCGAACAGCTGCACGGTACCGACGCCCCGCCGATCCTCACCGCCGACTTCACCTACTGCCACCCCGACGCGGACGTGGCGAAGGAGCGTGCCGAGGAGTACCTCGCCGGCTACCTGCGCACGATCCTCGAGCACTACGAACTGATGAACGACCACTTCGCCGACATGCCCGGCTACCAGGGCTACGGGCGCCAGGCGGAGATCCTCAAGTCGATCGGCTTCGAGGGCTACGTCGAGGGGTTCCTCGCCTCCAACGCCTACGGCACCCCGGATCAGATCCTCGAGCGGCTCGCCGAACGGCGCCGCGTGGTGGGCGACTTCGAACAGGCGACCTGCTTCCGGTTCGGTGGCATCCCCTTCGACCAGACCACGGCGTCCTTCGAGCTCTACGCGAAGGAAGTGCTCCCGGTCGTCAAGAGCTGGGGCTGACCCCGCCGAGCTCGCCGAGGAACCGCCGCCGTCGGCCCGGGTGGCGAGGAACTCCTTGCTCACGAGGTCCATCCCGTCGCGGCGGCTCGTCACCATGAGCACGTCGGCCGCCCGGTACCAGGCCACGATCTCCTCGGTGCCGACCTCCCGCTCGAGCAGGCGGACGACCGGGCGGTCGGGGGTGCCGTGGGCGCGGTTGACCTCGGCGACGAGTCGCCGCACGTCCTCCGCGTGCCGGCGGAACGGCGGGGCGCCGTCGCGGGTCATGGGCGCCACCTGCACGAAGACGGTCCGGGCCGGGTCGAGCAGCCCTCGACGCAGCGCCTCGGCGAACCCTTCGAGTCGCAGGTCGATGCCCTTCGCGTCGTCGAGCCGGTCCACCCCGAGGATCAGCACGCTCGGATCCCCGGCTTCGTCGCGGCGGAGACGCGCCGCCCGCTCCGCCAGCCGGCCGGCGTCTCCGGCGGCGGCGTCGAGACGACCGAGCGCGACCGGTACGGGGAGGGTCAGCACCCGCGGAGGCGGGGTGGCGCCGGCGCAACCGAAGCGGGCCCACATCCCGCGTAGGTGCCGCGCCGAGGTCCGGTCCTGCACCCCGATGACCGCCGCAGCGGCGAGGCCCGCGACCAGCTCGGCCCGCCACGGGAGTTGGGCGAAGATGCCGGGTGCGGGGAACGGCACGTGCAGGAACAGGCCGATGCGGAGGTCGGGACGAGCGCGGCGGAGCAGGCCGGGCACGAGCTGCGGTGGTCGTCGTGCAGCCACGCGACCGCACCCGGCGCGGCCGTGGCCGCGATCGCACGGGCGAAGCGGGCGTTGACCGAACGGTAGGTGTCCCACCACCGCGGCTCGTAGCGCGGGGTGACGGCGAGGTCGTGGTAGAGCGGCCACAACGTCTGGTTCGCACAGCCGTCGTAGTACCGGGCGACCTCGTCGTCCCGCAGCGGGACACCGACCGGCGCCACCCCGTCGCACCCGGGCGCTGCGACGGCCCGATCGACGGTCGACCCGACCCAGGTGGTCGTGTAGGCGGCCACCGCCTCGAGCACCAGGGCGGCCATCCCCCCCCCCGGGCTCGGCAGACACCGACCGTCCGCACCGGCGTGGAACGGCAGCCGGTTCGCAGCGACGACCAGCGGGGCAGGCGGCGGGCGGCGGGAGGACGTTGACACGGTCGTGTCAGGTACCCGTCACGACTGCCGGACAAGCCGCCGACCGCAGTGACGAAGTGTCACGAAACCCGCGCAATGTCGAAACGGCAGGACAACACACACCGGCCAGACTGCAGGCGGTCGGCGCCCCCGGTCGATCCCCCACCCCCGTCGAGGTCGCCGCCAGGAAGCACCCTCGAGCCGGTCGGGCGAAGGATCCTGGCGGGCGCTGTGCCGCGTTCGGGCGTCCGGCCCGCTCAGCGGTCGACGAGCTTGTACCCGAGGCCGCGCACGGTCTGGATGAGCTGGGCGCCGTCGCGCTCGACCTTGGACCGGAGGCGGCTCACGTGGGCGTCGACGAGCCGGGTGTCCCCGAGGTGCTCGTAGCCCCACACGTTCTCGAGGAGCTGGTCCCGGCTCAGCACCACGTTGGTGTGGGCGACGAACTCGCAGAGCAGCCGGAACTCGGTCTTGGTGAGGTCGACGGGCACGCCACCACGCAGGACCACGGCCTCGGACTCCCGCACCTCGAGATCGCCGATGCGGACGACGTCGGCCGCACGGGCCGGTTCGGCGCGCGCCACCCGCCGCAACAGCGCTCGGATCCGCGCCGCGAGCGCCTTCGGCACCACCGGCTTGGTGACGTAGTCGTCGGCGCCCGCCTCGAGCCCGGCGACGAGGTCGTGGGTGTCGGTCTGCGCCGTGACGATGATGATCGGCACGGCGCTCCGGGAGCGCAGCTCCCGGCACACGTCGAGCCCCCGCACGTCCGGCAGCCGCAGGTCGAGCAGCACCAGGTCGGGCGGCCGGGCGTCGAAGGCCCGCAGGCCGGAGGTCCCGTCCGCCGCTTCGGTGACCTCGTACCCCTCGTCCTCGAGGGCGAGGCGCAGCACCGTACGCACCTCGGCATCGTCCTCGATGAACAACAGGCGCGTGACCATGCGACGCCGAGGCTACCCGCCCCGTGCCGACGCCGTGCCCCCGGACGCGGCAAGCTGGCCGGATGCACGTCGCGCCGCGCGTCCGCCCCGGAGCCGACCGGTTCGGTCTCCGGCTCCGCGCCGCCACCGCCGCAGCGGCCGGGGGGCTCGCCGTCACGGTCGCACTGTCCCTCGGCACCTTCTTCGCCGTCCGTTCGACCCTCATCGCCCAGCAGGCCGACCTCGCCGAGCGGCAGGCGCTCGCGAACGCCCGGCTCGTGCAGCAGGAGCTGCTCGACCCCGAGGTCGTCGTCGGCGACGTGTTGACGCAGCTGCGGGTGGCGCCCGGCGCGCGGGCGCTGCTCCTCTACGACGGCCGCTGGTTCGGCAGCAGCATCGGGACCGACGAGGCGAGCATCCCCCCGCCGCTGCTCGCGCAGCTCGACACCGGGGCGTCCGCCCGACAGTGGTACGTCGACGCGGAGGGCGGTCACCTCGCCGTGGGGATCGTGCTCCCGGCGGTGGCGGCGCGCTACGTCGAGCTGTCCGACGTCGACAACCTCGAGCGCACGCTCGGCGCGCTGCGGACCGCCCTCGCGGCGGGCACCCTGATCGCCACGCTGGGCGGGGCCGGCATCGGCTGGTGGTCGGCGGGTCGGGCGCTGCGCCCGCTGCGTCGTGTCGCCGACGCCGCGACCGCGCTCGCCCGGGGCGGACTCAGCACCCGGCTCACCCCCGAGCCCGATCCCGACCTCGCACGGCTCGTCCGCTCCTTCAACGAGATGGCGGACGCGGTCGAGACCCGGATCGAACGGGAGGCCCGGTTCGCGTCGGACACAAGCCACGAGCTCCGCACGCCGCTGACGGCGCTCACCGCGGCAGCGGACGTCGTCGCCCGGCGTCGCGACGACCTCCCCGAGCGCGCCCAGGTGGCGCTCGACGTCCTGGTCCGCCAGCTCGACCGGTTCCGCCGGCTCGTCCTCGACCTGCTCGAGATCTCCCGGCTCGACACCGGGACCGCCGACCGGCATCTCGAGCGCGCCGATCTCGCCGAGCTCACCCGTCGGGCGGCGACCGCCACGGGGTTCGGCGGCCTCGAGGTGCGGTGCGAACCGCCGACGGGCGACTTCCGGACCGCGGTCGACCGCCGTCACGTCGACCGGGTCCTCGTCAACCTGCTCGAGAACGCCGAGCGCCACGGTGGCGGTCCGGTGGCGATCACCGTGGAGCGGTCGGGTACCGACGTGGCGGTCCACGTCGACGACGCCGGGCCGGGCGTGCCGCCGGAACTGCGGGAGCGCATCTTCGAACGGTTCGCCCGCGGGCCGGGCAGCGGCGACGTCCCCGGTACCGGTCTCGGACTCTCGCTCGCCGCCGCCCATGCCGCCGTCCTCGGCGGGACCGTGCGGGTCGCCGACGCCCCCTCGGGCGGCGCCCGCTTCAGCCTGGTGCTGCCCCGACGGGAGATCCGATGAACCGCCCCGCCCTCCACCGGATCGCCGCTGCGCTCCTCCTCGTCGCACTCGGTGCGTGCGGCGCGCCCGACGAGCTCGAGGCGACGCCGATCACGATCGACGCCGACGCGTTCGGTCTCAACGTCGTCACGACCCGCCCCGGTCCCATCCCTCTTCCGTCGGAGCCGCCGTCGGGTGAGCTCGAGGAGATCGCGCTCTACTTCACCGTCGACGGGCGCCTCGTCCCCACCACACGGGTCGTCAACGGGCCCGTTGCGTTGACCGACGTGGCCGGCGAGCTCGCGGACGAGCCCGGGCGCGTCGAGGGCGCCCCGCGGCTCCGCACCCTCCTCGCCGCCGGCGACGTGATCTCCGTGCAGTTGCGCGGTGGCGTCGCACAGGTCGACCTCGCGCAACGCCTGCTCGACATCGCCCCCACCGACCAGCGGGTCGCGATCGCGCAGCTCGTGCTGTCGCTCACCACGCGCCCGGGCGTGGGGCAGGTGTCCTTCACGTCGGACCGTCGACCGATCGGGG
>VGBO01000056.1 GCA_016870475.1 Actinomycetota bacterium
TCAACCCGAGGATGCTCGCGGCCTGCACCGACTGGCAGGTCCTCGCCGACGGCACGCGCAACGACCACGGCGACCCGGACTGGGACGCCGATGCGGTCCGGCGCCTCGTCGAGCTCGACGCGGCCATCCGACCGGTGTGCAACCGTCTCACGGCGGTGCTCGACCGGTTCGCCGCCTACGCCCCGCGCTTCACCGCAGCGCTCGCCCGGGTGCAGGCGGGCGAGCAAGACTGGTTCACCCGTCCGACGCTGCCGAGCTACCACCAGGTGTGGTTCGAACTCCACGAGGACCTGCTCGCCACGCTCGGCATCGACCGGTCGACGGAGCGGTCGACCGAGACGACGTCGCCGAGCGCGTAGCATCACCTCGCCGTCACGAGCATCGGAGGCCGCTTTGGCACGCTTCGGCACCGTCCTCACCGCGATGATCACGCCGTTCGACGGCGCAGGACGTCTCGATCTCGACGAGGCGGCGGCGCTCGCCCGTTGGCTCGTGGCGAGCGGGAACGAGGGCCTCGTGATCGCCGGGACGACCGGCGAGAGCCCGACCCTCACCCATGCGGAGCAGGGTGACCTGTTCGCTGCGGTGCGCGCAGCGGTCGACGTACCCGTCGTCGCCGGCGTCGGGTCGAACAGCACCGCCGAGTCGCTCGACCTCGTCGCTCACGCGAATGCGGCCGGCGTCGACGGCGTGCTCGTCGTCACGCCGTACTACAACCGGCCGTCGCAGGCGGGCCTGCTGCGGCACTTCCGTACCGTGGCCGAGGCCACCGACCTCCCCGTGATGCTCTACGACATCCCGGTGCGGACGGGACGCAAGATCGACACGGACACGCTCGTCGAGCTGGCGACCACCGTGCCGAACGTCGTGGCGCTGAAGGACGCCGCCGGCGATCCCGCCGAGACGGCGACGCTGCTCACCCGGGTCCCCGACGACTTCGAGGTCTACTCGGGCGACGACTCGCTCACCCTGCCGCTGCTGAGCATCGGTGCGGTCGGCGTGGTCGGTGTCGCCACCCACTGGTGTGCTCCGGAGATGCGCTCGATGATCGAGGCGTTCAACGGCGGTGACGTGGCCCTCGCCCGTCGCCTGAACGCCGTGATGCTGCCCTCGTTCGCGTTCGAGACCGGGCTCGTCGCCCCGAACCCGGTGCCCACGAAGGCGTTGCTGCGCACGCTCGGCCGCCCGGTCGGGGAGTGCCGACCGCCGATGGGTCCGACACCGGACGGGCTCGAGGACCGGGCCCGTGCGGTGCTCGCCGACCTCGACGCCCACCGGAAGGGCTGAATGGATGGCGCTCCCCGTCACCCTCACCTTCCTCGGCGGCCTCGGCGAGATCGGCCGGAACTGCACCTGTGTCGAGGTCGGCGACGACCTCCTGCTCGTCGACTGCGGCCTCATGTTCCCGGGGCCGGACATGCCCGGTGTCGATCTCGTCCTCCCCGACTTCACCTACGTCCTCGAACGGGCCGACCGCCTGCGGGGGATCGTGCTCACCCACGGCCACGAGGACCACGTCGGCGGGCTCGCCTACCTGCTGCGCGAGGTGTCGGCGCCGCTGTACGGGTCGGCGTTCACGCTCGGCCTCGCGCGGAACCGGATCGAGGAGGCGGGCCTGCTCGGTCGCACGTCGTTCCACCCGACGGCCGACGGGTCGCGGGTGCAGATCGGTGCGATCGAGTGCGAGTTCCTCGCGACCACGCACTCCGTGCCGTCGGGGCAGGCGCTCGTGCTGCGCACCCCCCAGGGTGTGATCCTGCACTCGGGCGACTTCAAGCTCGACACGACACCGGTGGACGGTCGACGCCCCGATCTCGCCAGGATGGGCGCGATCGCGCACGGCGAGGGCGTCCGGGTGCTGCTCGCCGACTCGACGAACGCGGACGAGTCCGGTTGGTCGCGCTCGGAGTCCTCCGTCGGACGGGTCCTCTACGAGCTGTTCCACGAGCACCAGGGTCGCCGTCTGATCACCGCGTGCTTCGCGTCGCACATCCACCGGATCCAGCAGATCGCCGACGCCGCGATCGAACACGGCCGGGTCGTGGCGACGCTCGGGATCTCGATGCGGCGGAACATCCGCATGGCGCGCGAGCTCGGCCTCCTCGACATCCCCGAGAGCTCGCTCGTCGACATCGAGGACGTGAAGGACCTCCCGCCGGGCAAGGTGTGCGTGGTGTCCACCGGTTCGCAGGGGGAGCCGATGTCGGCGCTCTCGCTCATGGCGTCGAACCAGAGCAAGTGGATCCGCATCGGTCCCGACGACACGGTGATCCTGTCCTCGACCCCGATCCCCGGCAACGAGCACCACGTCGGTCGGGTGATCAACGGGTTGACGAAGCTCGGGGCCGAGGTCGTGCACTCCGGCATCGCCGACGTTCACGCCTCCGGCCATGCGCAGCGCGAGGAGCTGAAGCTGTTCCAGACGCTGATCGGGCCGTCGTGGTTCGTCCCCGTCCACGGCGAACACCGGCATCTCGTCGCGCACGCCGATCTCGCCGAGGCGGTCGGACAGGACCCGGACCGCATCCTCGTGTGCGAGGACGGCGACCAGCTCACCCTCGACGACGACGGTCTGCACCGCAGCGGCCGGGTGAGTGCGGGGTACCTCTACGTCGACGGGATCGTCGGCGACGTCGGGCAGGGTGTGCTGCGTGACCGGAAGGTGCTCGCCGAGGAGGGCGTCGTCGTCGTCATCGTGGCGGTCGACCTCGCCGCCCGCTCGATCGTGACCGGTCCCGAGCTGATCACCCGGGGGTGGGTGTATGCGCCGGAGGCCGAGGACCTGCTCGACGAGGCGGTCGACGCGGTGCGGGAGCAGGTGCTCGACGCGCTCGAGGCCGGGACGGAGGACGTCGAGCTGCTCGCCCAGCGGGTTCGCCGGGCAGCAGGCCGGTTCGTGAACGAGCGGACACGGCGTCGGCCGATGATCGTCCCGGTCGTCCTCGAGGTCTGAGCGGCACCGAGCGGCTGCCCCCGGTGGTCGGCCGACCACTGATAGCGTTCACGCTGCCGTGGCAACCACTCGAACCTCCACGCGGTCGACGTCGACGCGTCGGCCCCCCACGTCGAAGCGTCCCCGTCGGGGCGGCGGCGTGCGCGTCGTCGTCGACGCGTATCGCTTCGCGACCCGTCCCGGCGTCGTCGGGGTCGCGCTGCTCGTCGTCGCCGCGCTCGCCGCGCTGGCGATCTACCTCGGCACGGGCGGTCCGGTCGGCAGCGGGCTCGAGCTGACCCTCGCCGCGACCATGGGGGTCCTGCGGATCTTCGCCCCACCGCTCCTCGTGGTCGCCGGACTCGCCGCGATCCGATCCGGCGTCGCCCCGTCGTCTCGTGGCGCCCACGCCCGTCGGAAGGAGCAGCCCCCCGCCCCGACCGACCGGGGCGTCGTCCCCGTGCTCGCCGCCGCAGGTCTGCTGCTCGCTGCGGCCGCGTTCGCCGATCTGCTGCGCTACGACCCGGCCGAGGCCGACCTGGTGACGCGTCTCGCCCGTGGCGGCGGACTCGCCGGTCGGGCGCTCGCCGGGCCGCTCGAGGCGCTCATGGGTGTCGTCGGCGCGACGGTCGTCCTCGTCATCATCACGGCAGCGCTGCTCCTCACCGTGAGCGGGATCGGGTTCGAGGGTGTCGCCCGCTGGGTGCAGTCGGCGCGGGCCGGTCTCGCTGTCCGAAGGGAGCGTCGGCGCGCCGAGCGGGTCGCGGCGGCGGAGGCCCGTGCCGCCGACGAGGCGATCGCCGCCGCCCGTGCGGCGGAGGCTGCCGCGGCCGCCGCGGCCGCCGCGGCGGAGGAGTCCCGCCCACCGGTCGCCGTGCAGGTGCCGACCACCCCCGCGCTCGGGGACGACCCGCGTTGGGCCGACGACGCCGAGACCGAAGAGCTCCTCCTCGACGCGGACGGTCCCACCGAGGTCGACGACGGGATCGACGCCGACGACGACGTCCTCGCCGAGGCCGACCCCGACGCTCCACCGCCCGCGGCGCCGGTCTGGAAGCTCCCGCCCATGAAGCTGCTCGGCCTCTCCGGTGCGCAGGAGGTCGACACGGCCGCTGTCGAGCGCAACGGTCGCCTGCTCGAGGCGGCGCTCGCCGAGCACGGCGTCGAGACCCGACTCGTCGGCATGGTGGTCGGCCCGACCGTCACCCGGTACGAGCTCGAGCTCGGCCCCGGTGTGAAGGTCGCCCGGGTGACCTCGCTCCACAAGGACATCGCCTATGCGATGGCCACGCCGGACGTCCGCATCCTCGCGCCGATCCCCGGTCGTCAGGCGATCGGCGTCGAGGTGCCCAACGCCGCCCGCCAGCTCGTCACGATCGGCGACATCCTCGCCTCGGCGGAGGCACGGCGTGCCGACCATCCGCTCGAGGTCGGCATCGGACGCGACATCAACGGCCGGTCGGTGCTCGTGAACCTCGCGAAGATGCCGCACGTGCTGATCGCCGGCGCGACCGGCGCCGGCAAGTCGAGCTGCATCAACGGGCTCATCACGTCGGTGCTCATGCGATCGACACCCGACGAGGTGCGCATGATCCTCATCGACCCGAAGCGGGTCGAGCTCGGCCAGTACAACCGGCTCCCGCACCTGCTGACCCAGGTCGTCACGAACCCCAAGAAGGCGGCCAATGCGCTGGCCTGGACGGTCCGGGAGATGGAGCGCCGCTACGACCTGCTCTCCGAGGTCGGGGTGCGCGACATCACCGGGTACAACGCCGCCTACGACCGGGGCGACCTCACCGGGGAGACGTCGGAGGTGCTGCGGCGGGCCCTCGGTCACGTGCCCGACGCCGACCTGCACTTCCCGCGGCTGCCGTACGTGCTCGTCGTCGTCGACGAGCTGAACGACCTGATGATGGTCGCGCAGCGCGACGTCGAGGACTCGATCTGCCGCATCGCCCAGATGGCCCGGGCCGTCGGCATCCACCTCGTGCTCGCCACGCAGCGCCCGTCGGTGAACGTGATCACCGGGGTGATCAAGGCGAACATCCCGGCGCGGTTCGCCTTCGCCGTGTCGTCGCTGCAGGACAGCCGGGTCATCCTCGACCAGGCCGGCGCCGAACGGCTCATCGGGCGCGGCGACCTGCTCATGCTCGAGGGCGGTTCGTCGCTCGCCCAACGGGTGCAGGGCGCGTGGGTCACCGAGGAGGAGGTGCGGGCGGTCGTCGCCTTCTGGCGTCGCCAGGCCCCCGAGGTCGCCTACGTCCCCGGCGTGGAGGGCTCCGACGACGACCAGCTCGAGCTGTTCGGTTCGGGTGGTGGGGCCACGGCGGGAGAGGACGACGACGACGCCCTGTTCGCCGCCGCCCGGGAGCTCGTGGTCCGCAGCCAGTTCGGCTCCACGTCGATGTTGCAGCGCAAGTTGCGGGTCGGGTTCGCGCGCGCCGGACGGCTGATGGACCTGCTCGAACAGCACGGGGTGGTCGGGCCGTCGACCGGTTCGAAGGCGCGCGAGGTGCTCATGACCCCCGAGGAGCTCGACGCCCTCGCCGGATCCGGCACCCCCTCGCTCAGCTGACGGCTCGCACGAGCGCCGTCGTGGCCGCGGCAACGACGAGCACCACGACGAGGTTCGCCCGCCGCCACACCGCCACGGCCGCCGCAGCGGCGCCGGCCGCTCGGGCGTCGACGACGAGCGCCCCGCCGGTGGTGAGCGTGTTGAGTGCGACCACGGCGGCGACGACGCTCACCGGCACGAGGCGCAGCAGCTTCTCCGCTGCGCCACCCCGGGCGGTGCCCCGAAGCACGAACATGCCGAGCTGTCGCAACGCGACGATTCCGACCGCCGACAACAGCACCGCGTGCCAGGTCACGCGGTCGCCTTCGGCTCGGGAACGAACAGTCCGACGACAGCCGCGCCGACGGCGACGAGCACCGGCACGCCCGCCGGGAGGACCGGAGCGAGGGCGAGCGTGACCGCGACCGCGACGGCTGCGGTGACCGCTGCGTCCCGGGTGCGCACGGCGTTGCCGAGGATGGCTATGAGCGACGCCGGGATCACGGCGTCGAACCCCCACGCAGCCGGGTCGGCGACGAGGTTGCCCACGGCGAGGCCGGCGAGGCTGCCGAGCCCCCAGCCGCCCACCAGCCACAGCGCCGCCCGCCAGTAGGTGGAGCGGGCGCCCGCGTCGGTGCGGGCACGGATCGCGACCGCGACCGACGGGTCGACCGCAACCGTCGCCGCCAGCGCACGTTCCCAGGGGGCGGCGACCGATCGGAGTCGCGCCGACAGGCTCACACAGAGGATCCCGAACCGTGCCGACACGAGCATCGCGGAGAGCACGCCGGCGGCGACCGCGCCGCCCGAGCCGACCACCGTGAACAGCGCGATGGTGCCGGTCGCCGAGTACATCGAGAACGCGGCGAGGATCACGATCCAGGGGGCGACCTCGGCGTTGGCGAGGACGAGCGAGACGCCGACACCACCGACGAAGTAGCTGAGCCCGAGGCCGAAGAGCTCGGAACGGGTCGTGACGACGTCGTCGCCGTCCGCTGACTGCTCGTCCACGGCGCCGAACGCTAGCTTGGCGAGGTGCAGCGCTCGTTCTGGTTGGAGACCCTCGGGTGCCCCAAGAACCAGGTCGATTCGGACAAGCTCGTCGGAACGCTCCTCGCGGACGGGCTCGTGCCGGCCTCCTCGCCTGAGCGGGCGGACCTGATCGTGGTGAACACCTGCGCGTTCGTCGAGGAGGCGCGCCAGGAGTCCGTCGACACGATCCTCGCGCTCGACGACGCCCGCCGGTCCGGCGCGGAGCTCGTCGTGACCGGGTGCCTCGCGGAGCGTGCCGGCGCCGAACTCGCCGAGGCGATGCCGGAGATCGACCGCATCGCCCCCTTCAACGCCGCGCTGCTCGGGGCGGCCGAGGTCCCGGTGACACTCGGTCGCCGACCGGCCGCACCGGCGTTCGACCTGTTGAACCTGCCCCGGCCGGCGCCGCGTGCCCCCTGGGCGTACCTGAAGGTCGCCGAGGGCTGCGACCGGACGTGCGGGTTCTGCGCCATCCCGTCGTTCCGCGGGGCGCAGCGCTCGCGTCGCTTCGACGACATCGTCGCCGAGGCGGAGGGTCTCGCCGCTGCCGGGGTCCGGGAGTTGGTGCTCGTCGCACAGGACCTCGCCGCCTACGGCCGTGATCGCACGCCGCCGGCGGTTCCGCTCGGGCTCCCGGAGGCGACCGGTGCGACCCGGCCGCTCGTCGATCTGGTCCGACGGATCGGCGCGGACGTGCCGTGGGTGCGCCTGCTCTACCTGTACCCCTCCGACCTCACCGACGACCTCGTCGACGTCGTCGCCTCGGGCGAGGTGGCGTACTTCGACCTGTCGCTCCAGCACGTGTCGGCGCCGTTGCTACGCCGCATGCGGCGATGGGGCGACGGCGACCGGTTCCTCCGCCGCATCACCGACATCCGGGCCCGGCGCCCCGACGCAGCGTTCCGCACGAACTTCATCGTCGGATACCCCGGCGAGACCGAGGACGACCATGGGCGACTCCTCCGCTTCGTGGAGGAGGCCCAGCTCGACTGGTGCGGGTTCTTCGCCTTCTCGCCGGAGGACGGCACCTACGCTCTGACCCTCGACGGCACCGTCGACGCCGGTCTCGTCGCGGACCGTCTCACCGAGCTGCGGGAGCTGCAGGACGGCATCACCGCCCGCCGGCGCGACGACCTCATCGGCAGCGCAGTGCGCGCGCTCGTCGACGAGCCGGGCGTGGCCCGCAGCTTCCGTGAGGCGCCGGAGATCGACGGCGTCATCGAGGTCCCCGACGACCTTCTCGTCGGCGGGTTCGTCGACCTCGAGATCGTCGACGCGCTCGGGCCCGACCTGGTGGGGAGGCCGCGGTGAACGCTGCACCCGACCGGCGGTTCTCCTTCGACGCGTCGGCCCGGATGACGCCGGCGAACGCCGTCACCGTCGCCCGACTCCTCGCCTCGCCGGTGCTGTTCGTGCTCATCGTCGGTGGCGGAGCGAGCTACCTGGCGTTCGTGCTGGGGTTCGTCATCGCCGCCACCGACAGCGTCGACGGGTACCTGGCGCGACGATGGGGGGTGACGCGCAGCGGCGCGTTCCTCGACCCGCTCGCCGACAAGGTGCTCGTCCTCGGGTCGCTCTACGCACTGGTGTGGATCGACGCGTTCGGGGCCCTCGGCACCGTTGGCGTCGTGCTCATCACGGTGCGCGAGTTCGGGATCAGCGCCTACCGGTCGTACTGGGCGCGTCGTGGGGTGGCGATCCCCGCCCGGCGCAGCGCGAAGGCGAAGACGTTCATCCAGGAGCTCGCGATCGGCCTCGCGCTCCTGCCCCCGCTCGAGGAGACGCCGGTGGTCGCGACGGCGGTGCTGTGGGTGGCGGTCGCGTTCACGCTCTACAGCGGCGGTCGTTACGTGGTCGACGGTCGGAGGGCGTTCTCCCTCACGGGGGACAAGCCGTCGGGGGAGGCGTCATGAGGTGCGAGGTCGTCGCCGTGGGCACCGAGCTGCTGCTCGGCCAGATCGTCGACACGAACTCGGCGTGGATCGGCGAACAGCTCGCTCTCGCCGGGATCGACTGCCACCACCAGACCCGTGTCGGTGACAACCTCGGCCGGGTCGTCGACACCTTGCGGCGGGCCCTCGACCGGGCGGACGTGGTGATCTGCTGCGGCGGGCTCGGCCCCACCCAGGACGATCTGACCCGTGACGCCATCGCCGACCTGCTCGGCGTGCCGTTGCTGCACGACGAGACGATCGCCCAGCGGATCCGGCGGATGTTCGCCGAACGGGGTCGGCCGATGCCGGACAACAACCTGCGCCAGGCCGAGGTGCCTCTCGGCTGTCACACGATCGCCCAGCAGCCGGGGACCGCTCCGGGCCTCGTGTGCCCGACGCCGGACGGCAAGGTGATCTACGCCGTGCCCGGGGTCCCCTACGAGATGCAGCAGATGCTCCTCGGGACGGTGCTCCCCGAACTCGTCGAGCGGTCGGGGCGGCGTTCGGTGATCCTGTCCCGCACCCTGCGCACCTGGGGTCAGTCCGAGTCGGGGCTCGCCGAGATGCTCGCAGAGCGGATCGTCGAGCTCGACGAGATCGGCAACCCGACGCTCGCGTTCCTCGCCTCGGGGATCGAGGGCATCAAGGTCCGGATCACCGCGAAGTCCGACGACGACGCCGGGGCACGCGCGGTTCTCGACGCCGAGGAGGCGAACCTCCGGGCGTTGCTCGGTCCGATCGTCTTCGGCGTCGACGACACCACGATGGAGGCTGCGGTGCTCGCACTGTGCGCCGAGGCCGGCCTCACGCTCGGCACGGCCGAGTCCCTGACCGGCGGGATGATCGCCAGTCGGCTGTGCGCGGTGCCGGGGGCATCGGCGACCTTCCGCGGTTCCGTCGTCGCCTACGCCACCGACGTCAAGCAGCAGGTGCTCGGTGTGCCCGAGGGGCCGGTAATCTCCGAGGCCGCGGCGGCGGCGATGGCGCAGGGTCTCCAGCGCCTGCTCGGGGTCGACGTCGCGCTCGCGACGACGGGCGTCGCCGGTCCGACGGAGCAGGAGGGGCAGCCCGTCGGCACGGTGTGCCTCGCCGTCGCGGTCGGCGACGACCTGCGGACCCGGACGGTGCGCCTCCCCGGTGATCGGGAGCGCATCCGGCAGTTCACGACGATCACCGTGCTCGATCTGCTGCGCCAGCAGCTCCTCGAGCGGCACAGCGCCCGGTGACGGGCTAGAACACGCCGGTGCGCTTCAGCTACTGGATCCCTGCGACGGTCGACTGGTCGGAGATGCTCGACGCCGGCCGCCACGCCGAGTCGATCGGGTTCGACGGCCTGTGGGTCGCCGACCACTTCATGCCGAACCAGCCCGAGCCGGCCGAGGGTCCGACGCACGAGGCGTTCGCCGTGCTCGCCGCGCTCGCCGCGGCGGTGCCCCGGGTGCGGATCGGTCCGCTCGTCGCCGGCAACACCTACCGGAACCCGGCCCTGCTCGCGAAGGCGGCGGCGTCGATCGACCAGATCTCCGGCGGGCGGTTCGTGCTCGGTCTCGGTGCCGGTTGGCAGGAGAACGAGCACCGGGCCTACGGGATCGACTTCAACACGTTCCGGTGGCGGTTCGACCGCCTCGAGGAGGCGTGTGTGGTGATCCGGTCGCTCCTGCGTGAGGCGCGCACGACCTTCGACGGTGCGCACTACAACCTCGTCGACGCGCCGCTGGACCCGAAGCCGGTCCAGTCGCCGCTCCCGCTGCTCATCGGCGGTGGCGGCGAGCAGCGCACGTTGCGGATCGTCGCCCGCTACGCCGAGGAGTGGAACGTGTGGGGCGATCCGGCGGTGCTCGCCCAGAAGGGCGCCGTGCTCGACCGCCACTGCGAGGCCGAGGGCCGGGATCCGGCGAGTGTGCACCGTTCCGCCGTGGCGTTGCTGTTCATGAGCGACGACGCGGCGCTGCTCGCCAAGCTGCGGTCCACCGCGATCGAGCGGCCGCATCTCATCGGCACACCCGCCGAGATCGTGGAGCAGATGCAGGCCTACCGGGCGGCCGGGGTCGAGGAGTACATCCTCCCGCCGTTCAACTTCCGGTCAGCGGCCGAACGGAACGAGACCGTCGAACGGTTCATGACCGAGGTCGTCCCGCACCTGCGGTGAGGTGCGGGGGCGCCGTCAGGCCTCGGGCTCGGCGCCACCGTCGGGATCGAGGCGAAGCGACGCCGAGTTCATGCAGAAGCGGAGCCCGGTCGGCTGGGGGCCGTCGGGGAAGACGTGTCCGAGGTGGGCGCCGCAGGAACCGCAGAGGGACTCCATGCGAACCATGCCATGGGAGGTGTCGACCTCGGTGCTGACGCGCTCCTCGTCGATGGGCGCCCAGAAGCTCGGCCAGCCCGAACCCGAGTCGTACTTGGTCTCGGAGCGGAACAGCGGTTCGCCGCACACGACGCAGCGGTAGGTGCCGGCGGTCTTCGTATCCCAGTACCGGCCGGTGAAGGCCCGCTCGGTGCCCTTGTTCTGGGTCACCTCGAACTGCAGCGGGTCGAGGCGGGTGCGGAGGTCGTCGCTCATGCCCTCCATCGTCGCAGACCGTTCAGGCGCCTGCCTCGCCGGAGCCCTGGGTGGTTGCATCGAACGGTTGTTCGTAGTTACACTGCTGTGGTCCCGAGCACCGGCAGCGGCTTTGTTGTCACAGCCGGTTCGTACGGTTCCGCCACGAGGTCGCGGGGGCCCGCCCCGCCGCAGTCCGACATTCGGAAGGGGTTTGGCATGGATCGCACCAAGGCGCTGGAGATGGCTCTCGGGCAGATCGAGAAGCAGTTCGGCAAGGGTTCCGTCATGAAGATGGGCGAGAAGGGGGACATGGCCATCGAGGTCGTGCCGACCGGCGCCCTCGCCCTCGACCTCGCCCTCGGCATCGGGGGTCTGCCCCGGGGCCGCGTCACGGAGATCTACGGTCCCGAGTCCTCGGGCAAGTCCACGCTCGCCATGCACGTCGTGGCCGAGGCGCAGCGCAACGGTGGCATCTGCGCCTACATCGACGCCGAGCACGCCATGGACCCGGTCTATGCGAAGGCGATCGGCGTCGACATCGACGAGCTCCTCATCTCCCAGCCCGACACCGGGGAGCAGGCGCTCGAGATCGCCGACATGCTCGTGCGTTCCGGTGCGATCGACGTGGTCGTGATCGACTCCGTGGCCGCACTCACGCCGAAGGCCGAGATCGAGGGCGACATGGGGGACACGCACGTGGGCCTGCAGGCCCGGCTGATGTCGCAGGCGCTGCGCAAGCTGACGGCGAACCTGAACAAGTCGAAGACGATCTGCATCTTCATCAACCAGCTCCGCGAGAAGATCGGCGTCATGTTCGGGTCGCCGGAGACCACGCCGGGCGGTCGTGCGCTCAAGTTCTACTCGTCGGTCCGTCTCGACATCCGTCGCATCGAGGCGATCAAGGACGGCACCGAGGTGGTCGGTAACCGCACCCGGGTCAAGGTCGTGAAGAACAAGGTCGCCCCGCCCTTCCGGCAGGCCGAGTTCGACATCATGTACGGCCGTGGCATCAGCCGTGAGGGCACCCTCCTCGACGTGGCCGTCGACCTCGGCATCGTGAAGAAGGCGGGGGCGTGGTTCACCTACGAGGGTGAGCAGCTCGGCCAGGGTCGGGAGAACGTGAAGAACTTCCTCGCCGAGCATCCCGAGCTCATGGTCGAGATCACCGACCGGGTCATGTCCAACTCCGGCATCAACCAGGACGAGGCCACGGGCGACGACGCGCCGATCGACCTGCGGGTCGTCGGCGCCACAGCCGAGGACTGAGCGCTCGCCCCGGTCGGTCCCGAGCCCACACTGGCGGGACCGACCGGATGGCGCCCTAACCTTGCGATTCGTGACCAAGCAGTACGTCGTGCGCACCTACGGGTGCCAGATGAACGAGCACGACTCGGAACGCATCGCCGGGATGCTCGAGGCGGACGGGTACTCGGCCGCAACGTCGCTCGAAGACGCCGACGTCATCGTGCTCAACACGTGCTGCATCCGTGAGAACGCCGACAACAAGCTGTACGGCCAGCTCGGTCACCTCAAGGCGCTGAAGCAACAGCGGCCGGACCTCCAGATCGTCGTGGCCGGGTGCCTCGCCCAGAAGGATCGCGAGCTGGTGCAGCAGCGAGCTCCCCATGTGGATGTCGTCTTCGGCACTCACAACGTGCACCGGGCCACGGAGTTGCTCGCCGAGGCGCGGAGCGGCGGACCGGTCTTCGAGGTTCTCGACGAGGCCGTCGTCGAGGAGGATGCAGCCTTCCCCTCCGCCCTGCCGGTGCGTCGCGAGGTCGACTACGCGGCGTGGGTCACGATCCAGATCGGTTGCGACAACTCCTGTGCGTTCTGCATCGTGCCGTCGGTTCGGGGCAAAGAAGCCAGCCGCCCCTTCGCCGATGTCGTGGCCGAGGTCGAGCGGCTCGTCGCCGACGGCGTCGGGGAAGTGACGCTCCTCGGCCAGAACGTGAACTCCTACGGGCGCGACGCCACGACCAGGTTGCGGTCCGAGTCGCCGAGCGCGTTCGACGTCCACCTCGCCGGGCCGTCCTGGGCGGGCGATCCGCGACGACGACCGCGGGCGCTGTTCGCCGACCTGCTGCGGGCCGTGGGTGCCGTTCCCGGCATCCGTCGAGTTCGGTACACGAGCCCGCACCCCAAGGACCTGCGCGACGACGTGATCCTCGCCATGGCGGAGACGCCGACGGTCTGCGAGCACCTCCACCTCCCCCTGCAGTCGGGTTCCGACCGGGTGCTTGCGGCGATGCACCGCGGCTACACGGCGGAGCGGTACCTCGACCGGCTCATCGCAGCACGCTCGGCCATCCCCGACCTGGCGGTCTCCACCGACCTCATCGTCGGGTTCCCCGGCGAGAGCGACGACGACTTCGAGGACACCCTCGCCGTCGTGGCCGAGGCGGGCTACGACAGTGCGTACACGTTCATCTTCTCGCCGCGACCCGGGACGGAGGCGGCGACGCTCACGGACCGATTCGTCCCGGCCGACATGGTGGCGGCACGGTTCGATCGGCTGCGGGCCGTGGTCGAGCGTTCGGCACGGCAGCGAAACGCCGCGCGGATCGGTCGCATCGAGGAGGTCGTGATCGAAGGTCCGTCCAAGCGGGATCCCGCCCAACTCACCGGGCGGACCCGTCAGAACCGGCTCGTGCACGTGCCGGCCGGGCCGATGCGGGCGGGGACGCTCGCGACGGTCGAGGTGACCGACGCGGCGGCGCACTACCTGCGGGGCCGACTCCTCGAGGTCCTCGAACAACCCCGCCACCGCACCCGCATCCCCGTCGTCGCCGGGTGACCGACATGTCGGACGCGCCCTCGTATCTCGAGGCGGCGTGGACCGCACGACTCGGCGTCGCCCCAGGCGCCGAGCCGGACGGCACCCTCACGGTCGAGGGAGGTGTTCCCTCGGAAGTCATGCGCTGGCTGAACGGTCGTTGCGGGGGTCCCCGCGCCCATCCCACGCGCGACCGCACCACGGTGCTTCCCGGCGGGCTGCCGGCCGACGACCCCGCCGTGCGCAGTCGCGTCGAGGAGGTGACCGACGCTCTCGCCGCAGCGATCCGGGCGGTGCACATGCTCGACCCGACGGGCTGCCCGGCGACGATCACGAC
>VGBO01000057.1 GCA_016870475.1 Actinomycetota bacterium
CGCGTACGGGTCGGCCCGGTACCGGGTCGCCGGCACGGAGATCGTCACCCCCGACCGGATCGACGTGGTCGAGGACAACGGCGACGACCGGCTCACGCTCACCACCTGCCATCCACGGTTCAGCGACCGCGAACGGTTGATCGTCTGGGCCGATCTCGAGGCGCCGCCCACCGTGGCCGCGCCGGTGCCCGTGAGCTCGTCCCGGACCGTGGGTGGGGTCTCGACCGCCGTGCTCGTCGAGGCGGAGCCGACGACCTGGCCCGGGACGATCGGCTGGGGTCTCGCCACCGCCACGCTCGTCGCCGGCGCGACGGTCCTCGCCCGACGCCCCCGCCTGCTCCTCACCCGGGTCGCGGTGCGGGCTGTCGCCACCCCGCCTGCGCTCGTCGGGCTGTACCTCTGCTTCGTCAACCTCGAGCGCCGGCTCCCCCTGTACTGACGTGTCCCGCCACAGCCCGCGCCTCCTCGTCGTCTCGGTGACCGCTGCGGTGCTGACCTTCGGGTGCGGGGAGGTCGCCCGTGTCGCACCCGACGAACCGACCGTCGAGATCGGTGTGGCCACCACCACCACGATCGACCCTGCGGCGCCACGCACGGCGACCGGTGCGAACGGCACGCCCGCCGACCCCCGCGTCGGGGTGCCGTTGCAGGGACGCGCCGTCGACGCCGAACTCGCCGTCGGTGCCTGCGTGAACGACCACCTGGTGGAGGACGGGGAACGCCTCCGCCACGTGCTCACCGTCCGATCATGCTCGGAGCCCCACGATGCCGAAGTGTTCGCGGTCTACACGATCCAGGCCGGCCCCGAGGTCCCCTTTCCTGGCGACCGGGCGATGGAACGGCAGGCACGCAACGGGTGTCTCGGCGGGTTCGGGCCATACGTAGGCCACGACTACACGACGTCGGAACTTTCCATCGCCGTCCTCCGCCCGGTCGAATCGACCTGGGTGCGAGGGGACCGGACCGTGGTCTGCGCCGCCTACGACCCCGACCTCGAACCGCTCACCACGACGGTTCGCGGCAGCGGTCGCTGACCCTCAGCCGATGACGACGAGGACGTCGCCCTCCTGGACCTGGTCCTCGGGCTTCACCCGCACCTCGACGACGGTGCCACCGGTCGGCGCGACGACAGGGATCTCCATCTTCATCGACTCGAGGATGACCAGCTCGTCGCCCTCGGCGACGGTCGCCCCCGCCTCGACGACCACCTGCCACACGTTGGCCGCGATCTCCGCCTTGACGTCCGCCATCGTCACCCTCCCCCGTACACCGTTCCGTGAACGCGGCGCACCCTAGTAGGGTCCGGCTCCGTGGTCCGCACCGACGACGTCGTCCTCCGCCGGGAGCGGGTCAGGCGGCAGGTCCGCCTCGGCAAGCGGGTCGGATACGGCCTGTACGCACTCGCATGCGTGCTCTTCGCCGTCGGTGTCGCCACCCGGTTCACCGACTGGATGACCTCGGCGATCATCTACATGCTCGTCGTCGGATCGCTCGTGCTCGCGCCCGCGATCGTGTTCGGGTACGGCATCAAGTCGGCGGAACGCCACGAGCGCGGTGAGGCCCGACGCCACTGACGGCGACGACCGGCCCGTAACATCGCTCCGTGGCCACCCGCCTTCCCGCCGCAGCACGGCGCCGCCAACTGCTCGATGTTGCGCTGACCGTGTTCGCGACCCGTGGGTTCCACGCCACGTCGATGAACGACGTCGCGGACGCGGCCGGGGTCACGAAGCCCGTGCTCTACCAGCACTTCCCCTCCAAGCGGAGTCTCTACCTCGAGACCCTCACCGAGGTCGGCGAGCGGCTCCGTGGCGCCATCGAGGATGCCACCGCCGAAGCCGCGACCCCGCGGGAGCAGATCTTCGCCGGGGTCCGTGCCTACCTCCGGTTCGTGGCGGCGGACCGCGCCGCATTCACCCTGCTGTTCGGGTCCGGCACCCGACGGGACGAGGAGTTCGCCCGCACCGCCAGCGCCGTCGGCACCGCCGTCGCCGAATCGGTGTCGGCGCTTCTCGGCTTCGCCGGGGTCGACGCCACCGAACGCGACGTCCTCGGCCACGCAGTCGTGGGCCTCACCGAGGGGGCGTGCCGACACTGGATCGAACAGGGCTGTGTCGCCGACCCCGACGAGCTCGCCGAGACGGTCGCCGGCCTCGCGTGGGCGGGCCTCCGCGGCGTCGGCGGGCCATGACGTGCCCGAAGGCCACACCATCCACCGGCTCGCCCGGGACCACACGGCCGACCTCCTCGGCGGCCCGGTCCGGGCGAGCTCGCCACAGGGCCGCTTCGAGGCCGGGGCTGCGTTGCTCGACGGGGGCACACTCGAACGGATCGAGGCCTACGGGAAGCACCTGTTCTACCGGTGGTCGGACGACCGGGTGCTACACATCCACCTCGGGCTGTTCGGGAAGTTCCATCGGAACGACCCGCGGCCGACCTCGCGGGTGCGTCTGAGCAGGGGCGACGTCACCGTCGAGGTGACCGGGCCCACCGACTGCAGCCTCGGCACCTCCGCGGACCGCGACCGGATCGTCGCCCGACTGGGGCCCGACCCGCTGCGACGCGACGGCCGGGCGGAGCGATTCGTCGAGCGTGCCGCACGATCACGCAGGGCGATCGGCCTGCAACTCCTCGACCAGTCCGTCGTCGCCGGCGTCGGGAACGTATACCGGGCAGAGGCACTCTTCGTGCACGGCATCCACCCGCTCCGGCCCGGCACCTCGATCGCGGACGACGAACTCTCCGCACTGTGGGAGACGTTGCGGACCATGCTGCGCCAGGGCGTCCGCGACAACCGGATCATCACCGTCGACCCGGCCGTGCTCGGTACGACCCGCCGACGGCTGCGGCGGGCCACGTGGATCTACCGCCAGGACCAGTGCCTGCGTTGCGGGACACCGGTCGACCGGTGGGATCTGTCAGGCCGGTGGGCGTACGCCTGCCCGAGGTGTCAGCCGACCTGAGCGGGGGCATCACCCGGCATGGACGTACACGCCGAGGTCGGCGACGAGATCGTGGTCGACCTGATGGAGATGGGACGATCGCCACGGCGCGGCGAGGTGCTCGAGGTGATCGGCGAAGGGGACCTCGCCCACTACCGCGTGCGCTGGGACGACGGGCACGAGTCGACGTTCTTCCCGTCGACCTCCACGCATGTGGTGCACACGAAGCGTCAGCGGCCGAACACCGGGTAGTCGGTGTCGTCGAGCAGGGCGTCCGGCCCGGTCCGCTCGAGTGGTTCGAAGTGGTTCAGCGCGGCGTTCAGGTCGCCCTCCCACACCTCGGCCGGCAGCTCGTAGAGCACTTCCACGCCGTTGCCGTCAGGGTCGGCGACGTACACGCTGTGGCTCATGCCGTGATTCCCCCGCACGAGGAAGGCGACGTCTTTCGCCTGGAGGTGCTCGAGCTGGGCGAGCCACGACTCCCGCGTCGGGTAGCACACGGCGAAGTGGTTGACCCCGACCCGCCCGTGTGCCATCCGCCAGGCAGGCGCCTCGCCGGCGTCGACGGTCGCCTGCACGAGCGCCAGGTCGTGATGGCTGCCCGGGCCGGACCGATAGAAACGCATCTCCACCGGAGCCTCCGGCGCGAGCGCACCACACTGCTCGAACCCGAGGAACTCGGTGTAGAAGCGGTGCGACGCCTCGAGGTCGCGGACGTTGAGCACGAGGTGGTTGACGCCTACCGGCGCCGACGGACGGGTCGTGGCCATGGCTTCCTCCCGACGGGTGCGCGCCGGATCCTACAGGATCCCAGCCATGACGTCGCCCGCAGCCGCACGCACCGCACTCGTCACCGGGGCCTCGACCGGCATCGGCCGGGCGAGCGCGCTCGCGCTGCACGCTGCGGGGCTCACCGTGATCGCGGCGATGCGGACCCCGGACCGGACCGGCCTGCCGGACGGTGTGCGGGTCGTCGAGCTCGACGTCGACGACGACGCGTCGGTCGCTGCCGCCTTCGAGGCCGCTGGACCGGTCGACGTGCTCGTCAACAACGCCGGCACCTCACCGACCGGGGCGACCGAGGACTTCCCCATCGAGGCATGGCACGCGCTGTTCGAGACGAACCTCTTCGGCGCCGTGCGCTGCACCCGGGCGGTGCTCCCCCATGTGCGCGCCGTCGGCGGGGTGATCGTGAACATCTCCTCCTTCGTCGCCCGGGTCTCCCACCCGGCGATGGGTGCGTACGGGGCGTCGAAGGCGGCGCTCGAAGCCTGGAGCGAAGCCCTCGGTGCCGAACTGGTCGCGTTCGGCGGCCGGGTCGTGGTCATCGAACCGGGTGCGATCCGGACCCCGATCCAGCAGAAGACCCAGCCGCCGCCCCGCGAGAGCGTCTATCGCGATGCGAACCGCAACTGGGGGCTCGCGTCGCAATCGATCCACGCCCGGGCGTCGGACCCCGAGGTCGTCGCCGCGGCCGTGGTGCAGGCGGCGACCGACCCGTCGTGCCCGTTCCGCGTCCCGGTCGGCCAAGGGGCCGCCGAGTTGCTCGCCTGGCGGGAGAAGCTTTCCGACGAGGCGTGGATCGCCACATGGGGACAACCGACTGACGGGTTCGTGGCGGCCTACCGGGAGGAATTCGGCGTCGACCTGCGGAAACGCTGAACGACCCGTCTCCCGCGCCGGAAATCACACCCGTGTCGGTAGCCTTCGACGCACCGGGTAACACCACGACCACGCACGGCGGTTACCCCGGTACACCCCGAGGAGGTGACCCGTGCGCCATCGATTCCGACCCGCCGCGCTCGTCGCCGCCCTGTGCGCGACGCTGCTTGGCTTCGCCGGCCCCGCCGGTGCCGTCATGGCCGACTCGATCCCCATCACCGGCCGCGGCTGGGGTCATGGCCGCGGCATGGGCCAGTGGGGCTCCTACGGCTACGCACTCGCCGGCTGGAACAGCGCCCAGATCCTCGACCACTACTACGGCGGGACGCGTGCCAGCGTGGTCGGGGTCACCGGCTACGCGCCGCGCGGCAACATCCGGGTGAAGATCTCCAACCTGGACGGGACGACCACCCCGAACTCCGGATCACCGCTGCTCAGCGCCGATGGACAGGACCTCCAGTCGAGCGCAACCGGCGGGCAGAGCTTCGGCAGCATCCGCGTCCGCTACGACGGCTCACAGTTCCGCGTCACCACCTACACCGGCGCCTGCGGGACCGGCTCCGTACTCTCGAACGACGTCGCCGTCGGCACGGGTGCCGTGAACGTCTGGAACACCGCCAACGCTGCCGGCTCCAACGCGGAGCCCGTCAGAGCTGCTGGCGTGCGGGCGAAACTCGTCAACGTCTGCAACTGGGCCGGCTACACCGGCCTCAACGTCAACCAGAACTACCCGCACTACTTCCGTGGGACGTTCTCGATCGTCTACCTCCCGGGCATCGGGACCCGGACGGTCAACGACCTCCCGATGGAGCTCTACCTCCGTGGGGTCGTGCCGCGCGAGTCGCCCGCCTTCTGGGGCTCCAACGGCGGTCAAGCGGCGCTCGAGGCCCAGGCCGTCGCCGCACGCTCGTACGCCTACTCGGGCATGGTCGCCGGGTGGCCCGGCGCCGGCGGAACGTTCGACACCTGCGACACCGAGTCCTGCCAGGTCTATCGGGGTGCCGCCGAGGGCGCCCCCGGAGGCACGTGGGTGCCCGCCGAGTTCGACACCACGGACACCGCCATTGCGTCCACGGCCAACGCAGTCCGGGTGCTCAACAGCACCTGGAACGGCCAGTTCGGATCGATCGCCCGCACCGAGTTCTCCTCCTCGACGGGCGGATGGACCGCCGGCGGGACCTTCCCGGCCGTGGTCGACCAGGGCGACGCGACACCTGGGAACACCAACCAGACCTGGTCCACGACCGTCAACCGGTCGACGATCGAGGCGATCTACAGCGGCGGTCGGGGACAGCTCCTCGACTTGTGCGTCGTCGGTCGCAACGGGCTCGGCGCCGACGGCGGCCGGGTGACGACCGTCCGCATGACCTTCGTCGGCGGCACCGTCAACGAGGCGGGCGACGACTTCCGTTGGCAACTCGGCCTCAAGTCCGACTGGTTCTCCACGCCCTGCGGCGTCGGCCGGTACATCGACCGGGTCGCGCAGATCTTCACGGGTCAGACCGCCGGCCCGTCGACGGCGAACGCCTGGACGAGCGCGGTGCAATCCGGCAACCGTGCCGGGTTCACCTACAGCCTCGCCGTGTCCGACGCCTGGGCCGGGTACGAGATCGACCAGCTCTACCAGCGGGTCTTCGGCCGTCCCGCCGATGCCCAGGGGCGGGCGTATTGGGTCGGCGTGCTCGCGAACGGTGCCCGCCTCGAAGACGTCGCCCTGTGGTTCTACAGCGGAGACGAGTACTGGGCGAAGCACGGCAGCACGGCGACCGGGTTCGTGAATGCGCTCTACCAGGACCTCCTGCACCGACAGGCCGACGCATCCGGGCGGAACTACTGGGTCGGGATGCTGCAGTCGGGCTCGCTCGGTCGGGTCGGCGTCACCGCCGGGTTCTACGCCTCGATCGAGTCACGCCGCGACCGGGTCGGTTCCCTCTTCCAGCGAGTCCTCGGTCGCGCACCCGACGCAGGGGGCCACGCCTACTGGGCGGGCGAGCTCCCCCGTCTCGGTGACATGTGGCTCGCGGCCTACCTGGCGGCATCCGATGAGGCGTTCAGCCGCTACTCGGCGCCGTAAACGGTAGGAATGCGGTGAGATCCGCGCCGGCGAGCGCCGGTCCCGGGCGTCCCCTCCCTAGGTTCGGCGGGATGCGCCGAATCCTCGCTCTCCTCTCGGGCGCGCTCACGGTCGCCGCGCTCCTGCCGGCCGGGCAGGTCGCGGCGGGGGCCACCCCACCGACCGCCACCCCACCGACCACCACGTCGTCGATTGCGGCCCCGTCGACCTCGACCGACCTCATCGTCGGCCCGGACCCGGTCACCGTCGAACTCCCCCACCTGCCGCAGACGGCATTCGTCGTCGGCGAGCAGCCCGTCGAGATCGACGTGCGCACCCGCACCTCCGACGGGTGGGGTGCATGGTCGCACCTCGACGTGCCGGGTGACGCCGAGGCCGCGTTCCTCTGGCTCGGACGGGACACCGATGCGATCGAGTTCCGCGCCGACACCCCGACTGCCGTCCGACTGCAGACCCGTCAAGTCGAGGAGATCACCGACGAGATCCGTCCGATGGCGCTGCTCGACACCGGCACCGGCGGCCCGGCCATCCGGTCGCGGAGCGACTGGGCCGACAGCGGGCGGACCTGGGACTGGTCCAACCCGGACTGCGACGACGGTCCCGAGACCTGGCCGACGATCGAGGCGACGGTCATCCACCACACCGGCAGCGGCACCGCCTACCTCCCTGAAACCGTGGATGACGTGATCGCATCGATCCGGGGCATCTACGACTCCCACGTCGAGAGCAACGGCTGGTGCGACATCGGGTACAACTTCGTCGTCGACGCCTCCGGGACCATGTGGGAGGCCCGCACCGGCGGCCACGACCTCGCCGTCCAGGGTGCCCACGTCTCGGGCTTCAACTGGATCACGAGCGGGATCCTCGCCCTCGGCTCGTTCTCCGACAGCGAATCGACCCCGACGACCCCGATGCTGAACTCTCTCGGCGACCTCGCCGCCTGGAAGCTGCGGGTCCACGGGAAGCCGACGAGCGGGCCCGTGTTCCTGAAGGAGTACTCCGATCTGGCCACCTACCCGGTCAGCCTCTACACGACCTTCATCGGTTCGGCACCGTCGCCGACCGAGGAGAACGCCCTCCGGACGGCGATCAGCCAGCGTGGCCGGTACGACGCAGCGCTCGAGCTGGCGCAGTCCGACGCGTGGGCCGGGGTCATGGTCGACGGGCTCTACCAGGACGCGCTCGGCCGCAGCGCGGACGACGACGGGCGGGCCTACTGGGTCGGCCAGCTTCGTAGCGGCCTCCGCGTCGAGACCGCGGCGATCTACTTCTACGGGTCGGAGGAGTACTACGAGCGGAGCGGCGGACCCACCCCGTACGTGACCTCGCTCTACCAGCAGCTCCTCGGGCGGGCACCCGACCCCTCGGGCCTGCAGTTCTGGTCGGGCCTGCTGTCCTCGGGGAGCTCCGACCCCGCCGGGATCGTGTCGGGCTTCTACGCGTCGATCGAGTCCCGCCTCAACCGGGTCCGCGACCTCTACCAGCGCATCCTGCTCCGGAACCCCGATGCGGACGGTCACACCTACTGGGCAGGACAGCTGCTGCGCATCGACGACATCGTCCTCGCCGCCTTCCTGGCCTCGAGCGACGAGTTCCACGGACGCTCGGCGCGCGAGGTGGCGACAGAACGAGTCACCTATCACGGTCTCCTCAACCCGACGGCCTGCCCCGGAACGAACATGATCGCCGTGATCCCCACGATCCGACAGCGCGCCGCGACCGCCTGAGTAGCCTCTCCGCCGTGACTGCACGGACCGGGACGATCGCGTTCGTCCCGCCCCGGTTCGGCGCCGAGGTCGTCGGCGGCGCTGAGGCCGTCCTCGCCGAGGTCGCGGCCGGGCTCGCCGGGCGCGGCTGGCAGGTCGAGATCCTGACCACCTGCGCGCGGGACCACTACACGTGGGCGAACCACTACCCCCCGGGCGTGGAACGCAACGACGACGTCACCGTTCGCCGTTTCCCGACGGTGGTCGACACGCCAGGCGAGAACCGCTGGCGCGTCCACCAACTCATCAGCGCACGTCGACGGCCGACCATCACCGAGCAGCAGCTCTGGCTGAACGACACCTTCCGCTGCCCCAGACTGTTCGAACACCTGCTCGACCACGCGTCGGACTACCGGGCGATCGTCACCGGCCCCTACCTCGCCTGGACGACGTTCGCGACGGCGACGGCCGCACCGGACCGGACGATCCTCATGCCCTGTCTGCACGACGAGCCAGAGGTCTTCCTCGACGTGTACGAGCCGATGCTGTCCGGCGCGCGGGGCATCTGGTTCCTCTCCGATCCCGAACGCGACCTCGCCCAACGGGTCGTCCCCTCCCGCACCGCCCGCACGGAGGTCGTCGGCGCGCCGATCGTGCCACCTCCTCGGCACGACCCTGACCGGTTCCGCACCCGCCACGGGATCGACGGGCCGTTCGTCCTCTACGCCGGACGCCGCGAGGCCGGCAAGGGTTGGGGGCGGCTCCTCGACGCGTTCGGGACGGCGGTCCGACGCGAGGGCCTGCACCTCCACCTCGTCACGGCCGGCGTCGGCGACGCGTCGATCCCCGAGGACCTCGCGCCGTTCGTGACCGACCTCGGGTTCCTCGACGAGGACGACCGCAACGACGCGTTCGCTGCCGCGACGGCGTGCATCCAACCCTCGGCGCTCGAGAGCTTCTCGCGCGTCGTCATGGAGTCGTGGCTCGCCGGGACGACGGTGATCGCGAACGCCGGGAGCGCTGTCGTTTCCTGGCACGTCGAGCGGTCGGGCGCCGGCCTCACGTACCGGAACGACGAGGAGCTCGTCGAGTGCTTCCGGCTCGTGGCCGAAAAACCGGACCTCGTCGGGTCGCTCGCGGCCCCTGGCCGCGACTATGTGATCGACCACTACCTCCCGGAGCGGGTCTTCGACGCCATGGAGGCGACCCTGTTCGACTGGACGACGCCGTGAGCAGGCTCCTCGTCGTCTCGCCGTACGCCCCCTACCGGGACGGGATCGCGGCGTACGCCGTGCAGGAGGTGCGGTGGCTCCGCGCCGCCGGCGACGACGTCGAGGTGCTCTCCCCGCTCCCGTCCGCCGCCCACCACCACCTTCCCCTCGGCCGGGTGCGTGGCGCCGTCGCGCTGTTGCGGGTCGCCCGGCGCTACGACCGAGTCGTCGTGCAGTACCACCCTGCGCTCTTCTTCGGCCGCTCTTCGAACGGGCCGACCGCACTCCTCACCTGGGCCGTGCTCGTGCTCCTCGTCAGGCTCGTTCCGGTCGAGCTGCGCATCCATGAGACGAACTTCGGGGTCGGTCGCCTCCCGCACCGGGTCCTCAGCCGACGGTTCCTCGCCGGCGCGTCCGACCGGACCGTGCACACGACCGCCGAACGCACCCGTCTCGCCGCCGAGTCGGGGCTTGCGGAGGAGCGGTTCCGCCTCATCGACCACGGCCGTTCCTTCAGGACCCACACGATGCTCGACCGTCCGACCGCACGGCGGGAACTCGGCATCGACGGGGACCCGTTCGTGTTCCTGTCGATCGGGTTCCTCCAGGAGCACAAGGGGTTCGACCGGGCACTCGAAGCATTTGGCCGTTCCGGGGTCGACGCCGAGTACCACGTGGTCGGATCGGCCCGGGTCGACGCACCCGACATCCTGGCCCATGTGCACCGGCTCCGGACCCTCTGCGCGACGATCCCGGGAGCGTTCCTGCACGACCGCTACGTGAGCGACGCGGAGTTCGACATGTGGATCCGCGCCGCGGACATGGTCGTGCTCCCCTACCGGGAGATCTGGTCCTCCGGGGTGATCGAACGCTGCGCGCTCGCAGGGACGCCGACGATCGTCCGTCGGGTCGGCGGGCTCGAGGACCAGGCGGGACCGACGACCCGGTTGATCGACGACGACGACGAACTGGTGGCAGCGCTCCGAGACGCGGCCGGAACGAGTGAGGTGGCGGACATGGATGCACCGACGAACCGGACCGAGGCCCAGGCCCTCGTGCGGGAGCGCGCCGCGGCCCGAGCCGGAGTCGAGGTCCGCAGCACGAACGAGGCGGTGGAGGCGCTCCGCCTCCTACCCCCGATCATGCTGCCGCTTCCGACATCGCCACGGCCCTGGGTGACCCGGATCAAGCGGGTGATCCACCGGCTGACGGCATGGCAGCTCTCCCCGCTCGTCGAACAGGTCGCCGAGCTGCAGCGCCGCACGGTTGCTGCGGCCGAGTCACTCGATGCGCAGGCGGCCGCTGGTAGCGTCGACCGGCGTGCGTGACGGCGAGACGGCGGAACTGACCGTCGTAGAGAACAGCGACCGGGCCCGCCCGATCCGTGAACGGATGCGGGAGGTGTGGAACTACCGGGAGCTGCTCAGCCAACTCGTCCGGCGGGAGCTCAAGGTCAAGTACAAGAACAGCGCGCTCGGGTTCGTCTGGACGCTGTTCAACCCGCTCATGTACCTCGCGATCTTCTCGATCGTGTTCGGTCTGTTCCTCCGCAGCGCCGTCCCGCTCTACGGGATCTTCCTGCTGTCCGGCCTGCTCATGTGGAACGTGTTCTCGATGGGGACGATGACGGCGACGGCGTCGATCGTGTCTAACGGATCGCTGATCAAGAAGGTGTGGTTCCCCCGCGAGATCCTCCCGTTGTCGTCCATCGGCGCGGTGCTCGTGAACTTCTGCTTCCAGTTCCTCGTTCTCGCCGTCGGCATGGCCGTCTTCCGACATCCGCCGGACTGGGCGATGCTGCCGCTGCTCGTTCCTGCGCTCGTCGTGGGCACGTTGCTCGCCCTTTCACTCGGTCTCCTCCTTTCGGCGTTGAACGTGTACCTGCGGGACGTGCAGCACCTCGTCGAGTTGCTGATGCTCGCAATGTTCTGGCTGACGCCGGTCGTCTACCAGTACGACTTCGTCGCCGACCAGGTGCGGGAACGCTTCGGCAACGGCGCCGAGCGTCTCGTGCTGCTCAACCCCATGATCGCCGTGACGACGGCGTTCCAGCGGGTGCTGTACAACCCGACGCCGACCGGGGATCCGGCGACGGACCCGTTCGGACTGCTGTTCCGACCGGCGTCGTGGTACCTCGTGAACCTCGCGATCGCCGGCGTGATCGCTATCGCGGCGTGCTGGTTCGCGCTCTGGCTGTTCGGTCGGCTCGAGGCCAACTTCGGTGAAGAGCTGTGACGCCGGTGAACGCCATCGAGGTGGTCGGCGTAACGAAGAGCTTCGTCCGCCACTCCGAACCGGCGAAGTCGTTGAAGGAGCGGGTGCTCACCCTGCGCCGGAACACCACGACGAGATTCAACGCTCTCGACGACATCCGCTTCGACGTGCCGATGGGTTCCTCCATCGGGTTGCTCGGCCACAACGGGTCGGGGAAGTCGACGCTGCTGAAGTGCATCGCCGGCACGATCCGACCGTCGTCGGGATCGGTGCGGGTACGCGGGCGGATCGCTGCGCTCCTCGAGCTCGGGGCGGGCTTCCACCCCGATCTCACCGGTCGGGAGAACGTGTTCCTGAACAGTTCGATCCTCGGGTTCTCCCGCGCGCAGATCGAGCGGATCTTCGACGACATCGTGGAGTTCAGCGAGCTCGGTCCGTTCATCGACAGCCAGGTGAAGCACTACTCCTCGGGCATGTACGCCCGGCTGGGCTTCGCGGTCGCCGTGAACGTCGAACCGCAGATCCTGCTGATCGACGAGGTGCTCGCCGTCGGCGACGAGGCGTTCCAGCGCAAGTGCCTCGACCGGATCGACCGGTTCCAGCACGAGGGCCGGACGCTGCTCCTCGTCACCCACTCCCCCGACCTCGCCCGCCAGATCTGTGACCGGGTCGTCGTCCTCGACCACGGGAGCCAGGTGTTCGATGGTGACCCGAGCGAGGCGGCGGCGGTGTACCGCCGATCGCTGGCCCAGCGCGGCGAACCGGTCCCCGAGTCGATGGATCGCCCCGTGCGAATCGCGGCTCCCGAGATCGTGGACCGCATCTACGCGCCGGGTGACTCGCTCGAGCTCACGGCGGCCTTCGAGTCGGACCGGATGCTCCGAGGAGCCCGCCCACGGCTGTTCGTTCATGCGAACGACGGGGCGCTCGCTGCAACGGCGGAGGATCTCGGCACCGTCGACGGCACCTCCGGGTCGATCAAGCTGACGATCCACGACCTTCCGTTCATGGAAGGGCGCTACCACGCAACCATCGCTCTCTTCGACGACGACACGGAACTCGATCGTTCCGCAGCGCATTCCTTCGACGTGATGACAGCCGGCCGCGGTGTGGGCCGGTTCCGGCTCCAGGTGACCGTCGGCTAGCTCGGGGTGGCGTTCGCGATCGGGACGCCGAAGATCTCGCACCAGATCAGAAGGGTCCACTCGCCCGACGTCAGGTCGATGCCCGCAGGCGCCTCGTAGTACTGGGTGCCCTTGTTGCCACGGAGGGCCTCGATGCGGGTCCCGCCGGCAGCCTTGCGTTGGTCCGACCCGGGGACGACGTAGACCTTGTAGTCGGGACCGGGTTCGATCTCGAAGTCGATGAGACCGATCACCGACGTGGCACCGTTCTTCGAGAACGTGACCGTCCCGCTGGCCCGGTGGTCGATGCCCTTGAACGTGCCGGTCCGACCGGCGACGGGGGCGGCGGTGGTTCCCGCCGCTGCCGGGGCACCGGCGACCGGGGCGATAGCGGGCGGTGGCGCTTCGATCACTGTCGTCACCCGGTAGGCCGGGACGAGGATCACTGCGAGGGCTCCGAGGCCGACGAGGGCGAAGAGCCCGAACTGGATCATGATGCTCCGCAGCCACATCCGCAGCAGGAACCGTCCGACGACCCAGGCGACCAGTCCGGCCCCCATGATGGTGAGCGCCCGGGGGCTCGTCATCGTGGCGAGCGCCGCGTCGGTCTTGGTGACGAGGAAGAACCCCAGCCCTCCGACGACCACGAGCTCCGGCAGGAACTCCCACGGCTTGAGGACACGGCGCAGCTTGGGTGCCATGCCGCGGATCCTAGAGGTGTCCATCGGATACATGACGGCTGTCACGCTGCGACCCGTTCTCGCAGACGCTCGATCCGGTACGGCGTGCCATCGGGCCGGATCACCTGTGGTGCTGCCCGAGGCGCCGGGATCTGCACCGTCCACCCCCGTTCGTGCAGGAAGTGGTGGTGGTGTCGACACAGCAGCGCCCCGTTGTCGACGGCGGTCACCCCACCGTCGGCCCATGGTCGACAGTGGTGCACGTCGCACCAGGAGTGCGGTCGGTCGCACCCCGGGAAGACACAGCCGGCATCACGGGCGGTGATGGCCCTCCGCATCGCCGGACTCCACCGCGACGTGGCGCGTCCGACGTCGAGCACCTCGCCTCGTTCCCCGACGACGACCCGGTAGGCGTAGGCGTCGCAGGTCTGGAAGGTGCCGTGCTCGAGCTCGGTGGCCGAGACCGTCACCGCGACC
>VGBO01000058.1 GCA_016870475.1 Actinomycetota bacterium
TCCACGACACCGAGAGTCGCGAGGTGCTCGGTGCGCCACTGGCAGTCGAGCAGCGTCGCGTCGTGGTCGTCGAGCAGCTCGACGAGCGCCACCAGCGCGACCTTCGATGCGTCGTCCACCCGGTGGAACATCGACTCGCCGGCGAACAACCCGCCGACGGCGACCCCGTACAGGCCACCGACGAGCTCACCGTCGAGCCACGTCTCCACCGAGTGCGCCCAACCGAGGTCGAAGAGCCGGCGGTACGCGGCGACGATGTCCCGGTTGATCCACCCCTGTGCCCGCCGCGGGTCGCCGCAGCGCTGCATCACCTCGGTGAACGCCGTGTCGACCCGCACCTCGAAGCGCCGCAGCGACCGGCGCAACGACCGGCTCACCCGCAACCCGCCACGGGGGAGCACCGCCCGCGGGTCCGGCGACCACCAGCCGAGCCGGCGGCGCTGCACGTGCATCGGGAAGAGGCCCTGGCGGTAGGCGGCGAGGAGCGTCCCCGGTTCGAGATCGGCACCGAACGCTACGACGCCGTACTCGTCCGCCTCGTCCACGGGCGGGAACAGCCAGGCGGACTCCGGCGGTTCGGTCGGCACCCCGCCAGTCTCGCAGGCGACCGGGACACGGCCGACGCGGAGCCCGGGCCGTCCCGCCGGTAGCGTGCCATCCGTGCGGCCGAGCATCTCCACCGTGCTGCGAGCGCGCAACCGACCTGCCGAGCCGGTGCTGCCCGGTCGTGCCGCGCGCGCCGAACTCGAGCGGCGTCGCGTCGCGCTCGCTCGCCGGGCCGGCCCCGTCGTCGACCTCGCGGACCTCGTCGGCTCGGAGCTCGTCGGGGCGCTCGCCCCGGGCACCACCGTCGTCGGGGTACTCGCCCTCGCCGGGTCCGACGATCCTGCGACCCTGCTCGACCGGGTCGTCGCCGTCCTTCCGCCCGACGGGCGTGTCGCGCTGCTCGAGCCGCTCCGACGCGCCGGTGCGGCGGGGCGCCTGCAGGCGCTCACCGCCCCCGGGGTACGCCGGGCTGCGGGCCTGCATCCCGATCATCCCGTCCCGTCGCTCGTCCGAGCTGCGGGTCTCGTCATCGCCAGCATCGAGAGGTTCACCATGCCGACCCCCGTCGTCCCGCTCCGGCCCTTCGTCCAGCTCGAGGCGATCCCCGCACCGTCGGCGGTGGCGCGATGACGACGCGGGGACCGCTCGCCCTCGTCGGCGGCGCCGAGTGGACACCCGGCTGCGACTTCGACGCGGACCTGCTCGCCGACGCAGGGACCGACGTCGTGACCGTGCTGCCGACCGCCGCCGCGTACGAACGCCCCGACCTCGTCGTCGACCGGGCGCGGGCGTGGTTCGGTGGGCTCGGCGCCAGGGTCGAGGTGGTCGAGGTCACCACCCGGGGCGACGCCCACGACCCGGCCCCGGTCGCCGTCGCCCGCGCGGCCCGGTTCCTCTACGTCGCCGGTGGCTCACCGATGCACCTGCTCGCCACGCTGCGGCACACCCCCCTGTGGGAGGCGATCGTCGCCGGGCACGGCGAGGGATCGGTCGTCGCTGCGGCGGGGCTGTCGGCTGCGGTCCTGTGCGACGCGATGGTCGATCCCCGGGGTGGCGGCTTCGGCGTGGGCCTCGGCCTCACCGACCAGCTCACGCTCATCCCCGGCTACGACCGGTGGTCGGCGGAGAAGTCACGCCGTACCCTGCAGCTCGCGCCGCGCGGCCTCGTCGTCGCCGGGATCCCGGATCGCACGGCACTGCTCCGCGACCGTTCGGGCGCGTGGACGGTGGCCGGAACGGGTGCGGTGAAGCTGTTCCGCGACGGCGAGCCGGTCGGGACCGACGAGCTCACCGGGCGGCGCTGAACCCGCTCAGCCCTCGGTGATCGTCACGCCACGCACGACCACGGCCGGGTCGGGTGCGCCGCCGAGCGGGTTCCCCGCCTCGGCCACGTGGCTCGCGAGGATGCGCTGCAGGACGTCGAGACCCGATGTCACCGTGCCGAAGGGCACGTAGGTTCCCTGGCCGTTCAACGCGGACGCCTTGTCGTCGACGGTGAAGAAGAACTGGGCGCCCGCCGAGTTCGGGGCGGCCGTGCGGGCCATGACGAGCTGGCCGGGCGAGTAGGTGTAGCCCGATCCCTCGTCGGGGATCGTGTACCCCGGCGTGTCCTTGTTGGTCCGGCCCCCGCCCTGGATGATCCCGATCGACGGGTCGGTGCGGAACAGCAGCGAGTTCTCGTAGTAGCGCCACCCGGCAAGGGCGACGAAGTTGTTCACCGTGCCCGGCGCGCGGGCGGTGTCGAGCGCGACGGTGATCGACCCGGCACTCGTGTCGAACACGGCCGTGTAGCTCTTCGACGGGTCGATGCACTGCTTCGGCGCGACCTTGAACGTCGTCGTGCGCTCGGCCCCCGCCGTGGGGCACTCGCCCACGCTGTAGGCGAAGCCGGCCTTCGCAGCGGTCGTCGAGGTCGAGGCGTCACCGGCTTCGGTCGCCTCCTCGGTGGCTGCGTCGTCACCACCGCCGGACAGGCGGTTGATGAGGAACGCGCCGCCGAGGAAGACCACGGCGATGAGCACGAACCCGAGGTAGCGGCGTCGGGTCTTCGCCTTCTGCTGCGCCTCGACGGCAGCTTCGAGACGGGCTTGCCGGTTCGCCTTCTGACGCTCGCGCTTCGCGGTACCCATGGGTCGGACACGCTACCGGGTCGCCGCCGACCGCCGGGGGAGCGTGACGACCCGCTAGCCTGCCGCACCCGGAACTCAGGTCCGGCCCGGGTGGGGTCGGACCGCCGTGGGAGACGAGATGGCCCTCATCGTGCAGAAGTTCGGCGGCACGTCGGTCGGTGACGCCGGCCGTATCCGCGAGGTCGCCGAGCAGGTCGCCCGCACCGTCGCTCGAGGCAACCAGGTCGTGCTCGTGGTGAGCGCCATGGGCAAGGAGACCGACGAGCTTCTTCGCCTCGCCGCCGATGTCGCCCGCAGCCGTGACGGTCGCGAGATGGACATGCTGATCACCTCCGGTGAGGTGAAGGCCGTCGCGGTGGTCGCCATGGCGTTGCACGACCAGGGGCTCCGGGCCGAGAGCTTCACCGGTGGGCAGGCCGGCTTTGTGACCGACGCCAACCACCAGAACGCGAAGATCGCGGACCTGCGGGTCGACCGCCTCCGCCAGGCGCTCGCGGAGGGCAAGGTGCCGGTCGTGGCCGGGGCGCAGGGTCTCTCCGACCACGGCGACGTCACGTTCCTCGGTCGCGGCGGCTCCGACACCACCGCCGTCGCGCTCGCCCATGCCCTCGGCGCCGATGTGTGCGAGCTCTACACCGACGTGTCCGGCGTGTTCTCCGCCGACCCCCGACTCGTCCCGGTCGCCCGCAAGATGGCGACCGTGAGCTTCGACGAACTGCTCGAGATGACCGCCACCGGTTGCCCGAAGCCGGCGATGCGGTCCGTCGAGTTCGCCCGCAGTTACAACGTTCCGCTGCACGTCCGCTCGGCCTTCACGTGGGAGCCGGGGACGTGGGTGAAGATGGAGGACGACACCATGGAGCAGGCAAGCGTCATCGCGGTCACCCACGACACGAGCGACGGGAAGATCACGGTCAGCGGCCTCGCCGACCGGCCCGGCGTCGCCGGGACGTTGTTCCGCACGCTCGCCGACCGCGGCGTGAACGTCGACATGATCGTGCAGAACGTCAGCAACGGCGGGCTCACGGACATCTCCTTCACCGTCCCGTCGGAGAACTTCGACGCGTCGCTCGAGGCGACCCGGGCGGCGCTCGGCGACCTCGGAGCCCGCGAGGTGACCGGCGACGCCGACATGGCCAAGGTCTCCATCGTCGGGTCCGGCATGAAGACCGACCCGGGGGTCGCCGCCCGCATGTTCGAGGCGCTTGCGACGGCCGGCATCAACATCGAGATGATCTCGACCTCGCCGATCCGCACGAGCTGCGTGATCCGCCGCGGACAGCTCGAAGCTGCGGTCGGGACGCTCCACACGGCGTTCGGCCTCGACGTCTGACGTAGCCTGACCCGCCATGCATATCGGTATCGTCGGCGCCACCGGTCAGGTGGGCGGGGTCATGCTGGACATCCTCGCCGAGCGCAACTTCCCCGTGACCACACTCCGGCTGTTCGCGTCGGCGCGGTCGGCCGGCCGGACCATCTCCTGGAACGGCACCGACGTCGTCGTCGAGGACGCGGCGACCGCGGACTACCGCGGTCTCGACGTCGCCCTGTTCTCCGCCGGTGCCACCACCTCGCGTGAGATCGCGCTGAAGGTCGCGTCGCAGGGACCGATCGTCGTCGACAACTCCTCCGCCTGGCGGATGGACCCCGAGGTGCCGCTCGTCGTCGCCGGCGTCAACGACGACGCCCTCGCCTCGATCCCCAAGGGCATCGTCGCCAACCCGAACTGCACGACGATGGCCGCGATGCCGGTGCTCCGGCCTCTCGACCGCCTCGCCGGGCTCACGAAGCTGCGCATCGCCTCCTACCAGGCGGTGTCCGGCGGTGGGCTCGCCGGCGTCGAGGAGCTCGCCACCCAGGTCGCCGCCGTCGGTGCCCGGGGCGCGGAGCTCACCTTCGACGGTGACGCCGTGCCGTACCCGGCACCGACCAAGTTCCCCGCACCGATCGCGTTCAACGTGCTGCCCGTCGCCGGCAAGCTCGTCGACGACGGCACCGGCGAGACCGACGAGGAACAGAAGCTCCGCAACGAGAGCCGGAAGATCCTCGACCTGCCCCACCTGTTGGTCTCGGGCACCTGTGTGCGCGTTCCGGTCTTCACCGGGCACTCGCTCGCCATCAACGCGGAGTTCGCGCGGGCGGTCACCCCGGAGGCGGCGACCGAGGTGCTGCGCGACGCACCGGGGGTCGTGCTCACCGACCTGCCCACGCCGCTGCTCGCCGCCGGGCGCGACCCGTCCTACGTCGGACGGATCCGGGCCGATGAGACCGTCGAGCACGGCCTCGCGCTGTTCGTGTCGAGCGACAACCTCCGCAAGGGCGCTGCGCTCAACGCGGTCGAGATCGCCGAACTGCTCGCTCGCCGCTGAGGCCTCCCGGCGGTCCTCCGCCGAGGGTCACGACGGGGTGCGGTACCGGGCCATCGCGTCGTCGAGGGACAACCCGAGCTGGTTGGCGATCGACGCGGTCCACGCGATCACGTCGCCGAGTTCGTGGAGCTGCTGTTCCGGGGTGCCCTTGCGCACCGCCTGGGCGAGCTCGCCGACCTCCTCGCACAGCCAGGCGACGCTCGCCGCCATGCCACGGGCACGGTCCATCGCGCCGAACTGCTCCTCCATGAGCTGCTGCACGTCGTCGAGGGTCATGGCGAGATCATGGCAGGCGCCCCGGCCGGGGACGCCTCCGGTAGCGTGCGCCGCATGCGGGGCGTGCGGGTCGGGACGGACGGGGTCGGGGTGCAGGACGTGCCCGAGCCGGAGGGCGACGGTGTCCTCATCGACGTCGTCAGCGCCGGGATCTGCGGGTCGGACCTGCATCTCGTCGACCTCGGGCCCCGGCCGACGACCCTCGGTCACGAGATCGGTGGGCTGCTCGACGGTCGGCCCGTCACCTTCAGCCCGCTCGTGTTCTGCGGGGCGTGCGAGCGTTGTCGGGACGGTCGGGGCGACCTGTGCAGCACCGGCACCGCCGCGATCGTCGGCATCGCCCGGGACGGCGGCATGGCGGACCGGGTGCTCGTCGACCCCTCCGCCGTCGTGGCCCTCCCCGAGGGCACCGACCCGGCGGTCGCGTGCCTCGTCGAGCCGGTCGCGGTGGCGGTGCACGCCTGCAACGTCGGAACGATCGAGCCGGGGATGCGGGTCGCGGTGATCGGAGCGGGCACGGTCGGTCTCGTCGCCGGTGCGGTCGCCCGGGCGCACGGCGCGACCGTCGACATCGCCGCGCGGCACCCGGTGCAGGAGGCCGCGGCGGAGAAGCTCGGCCTCGGCCGTTCCGTCGGCCGTGGCTACGACGTCGTCGTCGACGGCGCCGGGACCGCCTCGGCGCTCGCGCAGGCCGTCAAGGTCGCCCGGCCGGGCGCCGACGTGGTCGTCGCGGGCACCTACTGGGGTGAGGTCGCCCTGCCCGGCCTGGCGTTCCAGCTCAAGGGTCTGCGACTCCTCCCGGCGATCTACTACGGCCACCACGCCGGGGAACGCGAGATCGACGCCGCGGCCCGCCTGTTCGCCGACCTGCCGGACCTCGCCGATGCGCTGATCACCCACCGGTTCCCGCTCGACGCGGCTGCGGAGGCGTTCCGCACGGCCGCCGACAAGTCCACGGGCGCGGTGAAGGTGGTCCTCGAACCCTGAGCCCGCGGTCGTCCCGCGTCAGCGGGTGCGACGGTGTTGGTTGAACGCCCGGGCGAGGAGCGGCGTCGCCTCGGAGGGGTTGAGGAGCGGTTCGTCCGTCTGCTGCGCCTCGGCGGGCATCACCGCGAGCAGCCGGGGTGCCGGCGGCGTCTCCTCGATCTCTGCGGGGGGTGGTGGCTCAGCGGCGTCGACGGGGCCGACCGGATCGACCGCCGGTGGGGCGGCGACGTCGTCGAAGCGCTGCTGCGCCGGATCGGCAGCGGGGGTGCGACGGGTGCCGGTCGAACGCGTCGCCGGCGCCCGCGGTGCCTTCGTCGCCCGCTTCGACGGTTCCTTGGGCGGCGTCCCCTCCGCTGCGACTCGGGGCTTCGCGGCGGCGCGACGGCCCTTCGGTGCGGGGGCTGTGCCACCGGCCTCGTCGCCGGCCTTGCCCTCGGAACCGTCACGGCCCTTCGCGGCGAGCTCGGCGGCGGCCTTCTCCCAGGGCATCACCCGGTCGCCGAAGAGCCGTGGTGCTTCGCGCACGTCGCGGCGGTGCCAGCCCGAGGGCACGAGCAGGGCGTCCGCGCACGCGGTGCAGAACACCGTGACATGGGGTGCGCTGCCCTCGAGGTCGCCGATCCACACTGTCTGGTTCGGGGGGTCGACAGCGATCGCCGCGGTCGCGACGGCCGTGCACCTGCGACGCTCACACCTCGTGCGCATGCGGGGAGCGTACCCACCCCGGGTCCCGAAGCGGCGCGACGCCACACGCGCACCGGCCCCGCCGAAGCGGGGCCGGTCGATGGTCGGGTGGGGGAGATTTGAACTCCCGGCCTCCTCGTCCCGAACGAGGCGCGCTGCCAAACTGCGCCACCACCCGTTGCGTCGCACCCTGCGGTGCGGACGGCGACGATAGCACTACGACGCCGCAGCGCTCCCCTCGACGTGGGGTTCGCCGGCGAGCGTGCGGGTCATCGCCCGGCGGAGCCGGAGGCTGTCGAGCGGCTTCACGAGCCAGCCGTCCACCCCGGCCGTCCGGGCGAGGAACACGTCCGCCTGCCGGTCGAGCAGGAGCACGATGGCCCGTCGGGTGAGCCGACCGGTCGCCTCCTCCTGGCGGAGCATCAGCGCGGTCGCGACCCCGCCGCAGTTCCCGATCTGCAGGTCGAGGACGACGAACTCCGGGTCGAGGGTCCGGACGGCTTCGAGCACGTCGACGCCCCGCCGGACCCGGTGGACCTCCGTGGCGTCGTCGGCGAGCGCCGCATCGACCTCGTCATGGATCCAGTCGGCATCGGTGGCGAGCAGGACGCGCATACGCGATCACGCTACCGGACCGGCGTGCCCGTCGGCGATCGACGGGGCGGCGACGGCCAGCCGTCCGAGCTCCGCCAGGGTGTCGACGTCGGTGACGTCCCGGTCGAGCAACGGCAGCGCGACGACGGGGGTGTCCACCGCCCGCTCCGCGAGGCCCACGAGCAGCGCCTCCTCGGCCTCCCGTCGTGCGGTGAGCCGTGCGAGCGTGCGGAGCCCGGGATCGTCGCCCTCGAGCGACCCCGCCGCGCGTCCGGTGAAACGTGGGGTCATCCGGTTCGCAGCGATCACGTCGATCCGCAGCCGTCGGCCGGCCAGGGCGTCGACCACCCGTCGGGCCTCGGCGACGGTGTCGGCCCGGGGTGCGGTCACGAGCACGAACCCCGTCGTCTGGGCTCGCAGCAACTCGGTGACCTCGCGGGCACGACGGCGGAACTCGTCCTCCATCCCGTCGAACGCCGTGAAGAACGCGATGGCGTCGTCGACGACCTCGCCGCCGGCGACCCGGCCGGCGGCGCGGACCACCCCGTGCGCCGTGCGACCGACGACCCGGCCGATCCCCGACCCCGAGGCCGTCAACGCCCGGTAGACCCGGTGGTCGAGGAAGCGACGCAGGCGGTCGGGCGCGTCGAACGCGTCGAGGGCGTTCGCGCTCGGTGGCGTGTCCACGACGACGAGGTCCCACCGGCCGGAGGAGTGCAGTTCGGCGAGCAGTTCGACCGCCATGTACTCCTGCGTGCCGCCGATCCCCGACGCGATCGCCCGGTAGAAGCGGTTCGTGAGGATCCGCTCGGCCTGTGCGGCGTCGCGGGCGCGGCGGCGCACGAGGTCGTCGAACGCGGCGGTCGCGTCGAGCGCCACGGCGTCGAGGGTTCCCGGCCACGGGCCGGGGATCGGGCTCGGACTGTTCGACAGCCGACCGGTCCCGATCGCGTCGGCGAGTCGGCGGGCCGGGTCGATCGTGACGACGACGACCCGGCGCCCGGCCTCCGCAGCGGCGACGCCGAGTGCGGCAGCCGTCGACGTCTTGCCGACACCGCCGGTGCCGACACAGATGACGACGTCGCACCGGCCGAGGAGGGCGCCGAGCGGCCCCGGCCCGGTCACGGGACGCCGCCTGCGTCGGCCGCCGCCGGCGTCGGCCCGTCGAGCTCGCGGACGCCGACGCACAGGTCGTCGGCCAGCGCCACGACGTCGTCGGGCCCGAGCACGACCCCCGGTCGCCGGTGGAGCAGCAGGCGCGGGAGGGGCAACAGGTTCCCGAGGCGGACGAGCTGGGTGGCCTCACGCCGTCGCCGCCCGAGGTCGAACGCCGTCGCCGCCCGGATGGCGGCGGCGAGGTCCTCGTCGACCGCTGCGTCCGTCGTGGCACCTGCCGGCGGTGATCGATCGTCGTCCCGGATCGTCTCGCAGGCGTTCACGACGATCGGTCCGAGCGCCACGCCGACCTCGTCCTCGAGCACGTACGCGACCTCGGCGGCTTCGGTGACCGGGGTGTCCTCCGCCAGGGTGACGAGGACGACCTGGCAACGAGCCGGGTCGGCGAGCAGGTCGGCGACGGCCGCAGCTTGTTCGGCGATCGGCCCGAACCGCACCGCGTCACCGAGGCCTCCGGCCGCCCGCAGGAAGCTCACCGCATGACCCGAGGACGGTGCGTCGACGACGATGAGGTCGGCCGCTCCGGCGTTCTCGAGCTGGCGGATCTTGCCGAGCACCAGGAGATCGCCGATGCCCGGCACCCCACGGCCGATCACGTCCCCGAGGCCGCCGTCGAGGAGGCGTCGGGCGATCCGGTGCAGACCCCGGGCCCGCAGGTACTCCGTGAGCGCCTCGTCGGCGGTGACCACACAGGCGCGGATCGTCGCCGGTTCGGGCCCCTCGGGCGCGCCACTGGCCGGGGGGACGTCCACCGGCTCATAGCCGAAGGGGCCGCCGCCGAGGAGCCCGTCGAGACTGCCGCGGCCCTCGACGTCGACCACGAGGACCGACCGGCCCACCGATGCGGCGGCCCGGGCGTACGCGGCGGTCACCGTGGAGGTGCCGACCCCGCCCTTCCCGACGACCACCACGATCCGGGACGAGGAGAAGAAGTGCGCAGGGTCCAACGGAGCTCGCAGTGCCACTACCGGGCCGGGCGATTCCGGCCTGCCTGGTCCCGGACCGTCCCGATCGGCGAAGCTGGGAGGGTGCTTCGTTCGACACTAGCCCTCCGGGGTCTGCTCGCCGTCCTGGGGTCCGCGCTCGCGATCCTGACCTTGGTGTCACCCGCGGATGGGGCGATCGCCGCCGAGGTCGGTGACGAGGAGGTCGTCGAGGTCGTCGAGGTCAGCGGTCTGCTCGACCCGGTACTCGTCGATTTCGTCGAGGGGCGGATCGAGCGGGCGAACGAGCGGGGGATCCGCACGCTCGTGCTCCGCTTCAACAGCCCCGGCGCGGTCGTCGACGACGACCGGGTCGTCGAGCTGGCCCGCCGGGTGCGGGACTCCGAGGTGCCGGTCGCCATCTGGGTCGGACCGTCGAACGCCCAGGCCCGGGGTGCCGCCGCCCAGCTCGTCGCGGTCGCACGTCCCGGCGGGGTGGCCCCAGGTGCGCGGATCGGTGCGACGGGGCCCCAGGTCCTGCCGGTGGAGGAGTTCGGCGTGCTCTTCGGCGATCTCGCCAACCGGATGCGGGACAGCTTCGTGGGGTACGAGGACGCCGTCGCTCCGGGACTGCGTGAGGCGCCGAGCGTGGGCGACTTCGTGATCGGCCTCGAGGGCGTGGCGAGCCGTGAGGTGACCGTCGACGGTGTCGTGCAGCGCGAGCCGGCGACGGCGGTGCGATTCGTCCAGCTCTCGCTCGGCTCGGAGTTGCTGCACACCGTCGCGAGCCCCGCCGTCGCCTACCTGCTGCTCGTGATGGGTCTCGGACTGCTGCTCTTCGAGCTCTACACGGCCGGGATCGGACTCGCCGGCCTGTGCGGCGCCGCGTTCACCGCGCTCGGGGCGTACGGGCTCGGCGTGCTGCCGTTCCGGACCTGGGCGCTCGTCCTGCTCGCTGCGTCATTCATCTCGTTCGCGGTCGACGTGCAGACCGCGGTCCCGCGGCTGTGGACGTGGGTCGGTGTCGTGCTCTTCGGCGTCGGCACCGTGGCGCTCTATGACGGCGTCTCCATGAGTTGGGTGCCGATGGTGTCGGCGCTGGCGCTGACGCTCGTCGTGTTCCTACGGGGCATGCCGGCGATGGTGCGCAGCAGGTTCTCGGTGGTCGGTCTCGGCCGGGAATGGCTCGTCGGTGAGGACGGCGTCGCCGCCACCGACGTCGCCGCCGCCGGCGTCGTGGTCGTGCGGGGCGCTCAGTGGCCCGCCCGTTCGGTGGGTGTGGCGGATGTAACGCCTGGGGATCGGGTCACCGTCGTCGGTGCCGATGGCGTGACCTTGCTCGTCACCCTCGCCGACGAGGCGTCGACCCCCGTTCACTGACCGCGTTCCCGCAGGTCAGCCACCTGTCACACGGTTCGTTCTCCGGCTTGTACCGGTTCGGGGAGCAGGGGTAGGGTCCCCGGCGGGGGTGTCCGATGTCACGTCGGATGCGATGCACTCGGCAAGGGGGCTGATCGAGTGAGCGCACAGCGATACGAAGAAGAGGACTGGCAGCGTCGAGCGGCGTGTCGCGGTCCGAGGAACGCGGCGGTGTTCTTTCCGCCGCCCCGCTTCGAACGCAAGCACGAGAAGGCTGATCGTGAGGCGAAGGCCAAAGCGATCTGCCGGAGTTGCGGCGTCCGGACGGACTGTCTCGACTATGCGCTCCAGATCCGTGAGCAGCACGGCATCTGGGGTGGCATGAGCGAGAACGAACGCCGACAGGTCCTGCTCGAGCGCGAAGCGAGCTGAGCCGGCGGCCCTCGGGCCGTCCGAGGACGTCAGACCGGATCGGGGAGGCGTGGCCCGCCGATCCGCAGATCGCCGCGACGTCGGGTCATGCCGCGGTCGTCGAGCAGCGCGACGAGCGGCAGCGCGTACTTGCGCGTGCAGGCGAGCGCATCGCGGATCTCGGCGACCGTGACGCCGTCAGGCCGATCGAGCAGCAGCCGTGCGACGATCGCTCCCGCCCGGTCGACCGCCCCGGCGGAGAAGTGGATCCCGTCGCGCACCACGACCGTCCCCCGCCGCACCAACTCGCGGAGCTCGGCCCGGTCGACCCCGTCGGCGGGCGGCGGGGCGAAGGGCGACGCGTCGAGCGCCGCGACGAAGGGATGGTCGGCGAGCGGATCGATCGGAACGCCGACCGTCGCCCGGCCCGCCGCGACCACCACGTCGGGGATCGTCGTGAGTGCGGCCCGCTCACGTTCGTCGAGCTCGACCGTGTCGAGGCCCAGCGGACCTGCTGCGACCACCCGGGTGCGGAGCGCGTCGCGCATGCGGTCGAGCAGCCCGGGGTCGACGACCCAGCGGCCGACCGAGGGCTCCCGGTGCTCGGCGGTGAGTCGCTCGAGCTCGTCGACCTCCACCCACCCGCGTTCGGCGACGATTCGGTCGACCGACCGGTCCGGTCGGGCGCGAGATGCGGCGACCCGCGGGTCGACGTCGAGGATCTCCCCGCCGCCGATCGTCTCCCGGCGTCCGGACTCCCGCAGGACGAACCGGTCGCCCGGCAGCAGCGGGAGCGCCCACGGCAGATGCATGCGCACGAACCCCGAGCTACCCGCGGGGATCGCCGACCCGCCGAGCACACGCAGGCGCACCGGCACCTCACCGGACCCGAGGTAGGCGACGTGCGCGCCGCGCCGCGACACGTCGTGACCGAGCGCGTCGAGCACGGTCAGCGACGCGTCGACCGTGCGCGCCCGGTGCCACTGCGTGCCGCGCACGAGGGCGTCACCCCGCGCCACCTCCGTATGCGCCACGCCGGTGAGGTTCACTGCGACCCGAGCCCCCGGCGCGAGCACGTCGACCCGGTCGTGGTGGTTCTGCAGCGCCCGGACGCGCACGGCGTGCTCGGCGGGGACGAGCACGAGGTCGTCGTCGACGGCGAGCGCCCCGCCGGCGAGCGTTCCGGTCACCACGGTTCCTGACCCGCGGGCGGCGAACACCCGGTCGACCCACAGGCGCGGTCGACCGCGGTCGGCGGCGGTGGGCATGGCGGCGCACAGCGTGTCGAGCGCAGCGCGGAGCTCCTCGACCCCGACCCCCGCGGGCACGTCGACGTCGACGATCGGCGCGTCCTCGAGGAAGGTGCCACGCACGTGCTCGGCGACGTCGAGCCGGGCGAGCTCGCGCAGGTCGTCGTCGCACAGCCCCACCTTCGTGAGCGCGACCACCCCGTGGCGGAGACCGAGGAGCGAGAGGATCCGCAGATGCTCCTCCGACTGCGGCTTCCACCCCTCCGTCGCCGCCACGACGAACAGGCAGGCGTCCACCGCCCCGACGCCGGCGAGCATGTTCTTGATGAACCGCACGTGGCCTGGCACGTCGACGAACGCCACCCGCCGCCCCGACGGCAACGTCGCCGCGCCGAAGCCGAGGTCGATCGTCATCCCTCGCGCCTTCTCCTCGGCCCAGCGGTCCGGGTCGGTGCCCGTCAGGCGGTGGACGAGGGTCGACTTGCCGTGGTCGACGTGGCCTGCGGTGGCGACGACGTGCACGAGATCACGCTAGGACGCCGCAGGCATGAGCACACGGGCGGCCCGGCGGAGGGCGATCCCGGCGAGGAGCGCCGTGCCGAGGGCGAACATCGCCACGGCGGGCATCCCCCAGCGTTCGAACAACCATCCGCCGCACACCGCGCCGCCGGCCCGGCTGACCGTGCCGACCGTGTGGGTGAGGCCGATCACCCGACCGGGGGCCGACCGGTCGACCTCGGTCACGAGTGCCAACCCGGACACGAACCCGAACTCGTAGGTGCCGAGGAACAGCACGAGGGCCAGCACACCCATCCAGGCGCGGTCACCGGCGGTCGCGACGAGCAGGAGGGCCAGTGCCATGCCGATGATCCCTCGCCGCACGGCGCGCGGCGGGCCCCAGCGGTCGGTGAACACCGTCGCCGCGCCCGATGCGCCGAGTTCGGTGACCCCGAGAGCGACCGCGGCAACGCCGATCGTCCCGGCGCCGAAGCCGAAGGACCGGTCGAACCATGCGCCGAACACGGTGAAGACGGCGACCGCCGAGCTCCACACGAGTGCGGTCACCGTGACCGTGGCG
>VGBO01000059.1 GCA_016870475.1 Actinomycetota bacterium
GGAAACAGCAGCACCGCACCCGGCAACCCCGGCGGCAACGACAACGGGAACGCCGGCCGTAACCCGGGCGGAAACAGCAGCACCGCACCCGGCAACCCCGGCGGCAACAGCAGCGGCAACGCCGGCCGTAACCCGGGCGGAAACAGCAGCACCGCACCCGGCAACCCCGGCGGCAACAGCAGCGGCAACGCCGGCGGTAACCGTCCGAACGAGTCCGGTCTGAGCGATTCGACCGGACCGGAGGCGCGTGTCGACGAGGTCGGAACGACCGAGGATCCCAGCCGCTCCGGCGCAGCGCCCGCGGTCGGGCGGAACGGCCGGAACCGCGGCTGAACGCGGACGTCCCCGCCACAAGGGCGGGGACGTCGACCGACTGTTCTGCGATCGGGCTACTGCCGGCGCGTCTCGTTCCAGGGGCCTTCGTCGCTGCGGGGCTCCTTCGGCAGGCCGAGGACCCGTTCGCCGAGGATGTTCCGCTGGATCTCGTTCGAACCGGAGTAGATCGACGCCGGCCGGGCCCCGAGGAAGTGGTCGATCATCGCCCGCGACGACGTCGGATCACCTGCGGCCTCCGAGAACACCACCGACAGCGGCTCCTCGCCCTCGGCGACCATGCCCCCGGCGCCGAGCATCGTGACGCCGAGCTCGGTCATCTTCTGGTAGAGCTCGCTCCACAGGAGCTTGTTCACCGAGCTCTCGGGGCCGAGGATGCCGTTGGAGAGCAGCGACGTCAGGGTCCGCAGGCCGTAGAAGCGCAGCACCTCGACCTTGGAATGGATCCAGGCGAGTTCCTGGCGCACGACCGGGTGGGTCAGCAGGCCCTGCTGCCGAGCGATCTCGGTGAGTCGGTCGGCGACGCCCTTCATGCGCATCGACACGGTGGTGGCGTCGTCACCCCGCTCGTAGGCGAGGAGCTGGTTCGCAACCCGCCAGCCGTCGTTGACGCCGCCGACGACGTTCTCCTTCGGCGCGCGGGCGTCGGTGAAGAACACCTCGTTGAAGTCGTGGCTCCGTGCGATGTTGGTGATCGGCCGGACCTCGATGCCCTCCTGGTCGAGGGGGCACAGGAGGAACGAGATGCCCTTGTGCTTGATCTCCTCGGGCGCCGTCCGGCACAGCACGAAGATCCAGTTCGCCGTGTGGCCCTCCGACGTCCAGATCTTCTGGCCGTTGATGATCCACTCGTCACCGTCGAGCACCGCCCGCGTCGCGAGCGACGCGAGGTCCGACCCGGAGTTCGGCTCGGAGTACCCCTGGCACCACGTGTCCTCACCGGAGAGGATGCGCGGCAGGAAGTGGCGCTTCTGGTCCTCGGTGCCGAACACCAGCAGCGTCGGGCCGATCATGGAGATGCCGAACCCGTCGTTCGGGCCACCGGTGGGAACACCGGCCTTCGCGAACTCCTCGTGGAGGATCACCCGCTCGATCGGGCTGAGCCCGCCGCCGCCGTACTCCTTCGGCCATGCCGGTGCGACGAAGCCGTACTCGCCGAGCACCTTGCGCCACTGGGTCACGAACCCCTCGCGCATCGACGGGTCGAGCGCCGAGAGACCCTTCCAGTTCGTCGGCAGGTGCTCCTTGAGGAAGCTCTGGATCTTCTCGCGGTAGGCCTCCGCCTCCGCCGAATAGGTCGGGTTCATGTCGCTGCGTCCCTCCCCGGGATCGTTCCGCTCGTCGGGCTGAGCATACGACTCAGCCGAGGGTCAATGCCCCGCCGGCGTCGACGTCGACCACGACCGTGTCGCCGTCGGTGTAGGTGCCTGCGAGGATGGCCATCGCGAGGCGGTCGCCGACCTCGCGCTGGATCACCCGCTTCAGCGGTCGGGCGCCGAAGGCCGGGTCGTAACCGTGGGCGGCGAGCGCCGACTTCGCCCCGCCGGTGACCTTCAGCCCGAGCCGTCGCTGCTCGAGCCGGCGAGCGAGCAGGTCGAGCTGGATGTCGACGATGTGGGTCAGGTCGGCCTCGGTGAGCGGCCGGAACCGGACGATCTCATCGATGCGGTTCACGAACTCGGGCCGGAAGAAGTCGCCCGGCTCGCCGGGGATGTTCGACGTCATGATGACGACGACATTCGTGAAGCTCACGGTGCGTCCCTGCCCGTCGGTGAGCCGTCCGTCGTCGAGGAGCTGCAGCAGCACGTTGAACACGTCGGGGTGCGCCTTCTCGACCTCGTCGAGGAGCACGACGGAGTACGGGCGGCGGCGCACCGCCTCGGTGAGCTGACCACCCTGGTCGTAGCCGACGTACCCGGGAGGGGCGCCGATGAGCCGGGCGACCGCGTGCTTCTCCATGTACTCGGACATGTCGATGCGGACCATCGCCCGTTCGTCGTCGAAGAGGAAGTCCGCAAGCGAGCGGGCGAGCTCGGTCTTGCCGACACCGGTCGGCCCGAGGAAGAGGAACGAGCCGATAGGACGGTTCGGATCGGACAGGCCGGCACGACTGCGACGGATGGCGTTCGCCACGGCGGCGACGGCGTCGTCCTGGCCGATGACCCGTTCGTGCAGGACGTCCTCGAGACGGACGAGCTTCTGGACCTCGCCCTCCATGAGCCGGGACACGGGAACACCCGTCCAGCGGGAGACGACCTCGGCGATGTCCTCCTCGTCGACCTCCTCCTTCAGCATCTTCGACGTGGCCTGCAGTTCGTCGAGGTGCGCGCTCGCGGCGTCGAGGTCGCGCTGCAGATCGGGCAGCGTGCCGTAGCGGACCGCCGATGCCGCCGCGAGATCGCCCTCGCGCTCATGGCGTTCGGCCTCGCCTGTCGCCGCCTCGAGCTGTTCCTTCAGGACACGGATGCGGTCGATCGCGTCCTTCTCACCCTGCCAGTGCGCCTTCATGGCGTCGAGCTGTTCGCCGAGGTTCGCGATGTCGGCGTCGATGGCGGCACGACGTTCGAGGGAGGCGGCGTCGGTCTCCTTCGCGAGCGCCACCTTCTCGATCTCGAGCTGGCGGATGCGGCGTTCGACGACGTCGATCTCGGTCGGCATGGAGTCGATCTCGATCCGCAGCTTCGACGCCGCCTCGTCGACGAGGTCGATCGCCTTGTCGGGCAGGAACCGTTCGGTGAGGTAGCGGTCCGACAACACGGCGGCCGACACGAGCGCCGCATCCTGGATGCGCACGCCGTGGTGGACCTCGTACCGCTCCTTGAGCCCTCGCAGGATCGTCACCGTGTCCTCGACCGACGGTTCGCCGACGAGAACCGGTTGGAAGCGGCGTTCGAGCGCCGGGTCCTTCTCGACGTACCGGCGGTACTCGTCGAGCGTGGTCGCGCCGACCATACGGAGCTCGCCCCGGGCGAGCATCGGCTTGAGCATGTTCGACGCGTCCATCGCGCTGTCGCCGCCGGCACCGGCACCGACGACGGTGTGCATCTCGTCGATGAAGGTGATCACCTCGCCCTCGGCATCGGTGATCTCCTTCAGCACCGCCTTGAGGCGTTCCTCGAACTCGCCGCGGTACTTCGCGCCGGCGAGCATCGACGGCAGGTCGAGGGAGATGACCCGCTTGTCCTTCAGCGACTCGGGGACGTCGCCCTCCACGATGCGGCGCGCGAGGCCCTCCACGATCGCCGTCTTGCCGACGCCGGGCTCGCCGATCAGCACCGGGTTGTTCTTCGTGCGCCGCGACAGCACCTGGATGACGCGACGGATCTCCTCGTCCCGACCGACGACGGGGTCGAGGCGCCCCTGACGTGCGACGGCGGTGAGGTCACGGCCGTACTTCTCGAGCGCCTGGAAGGTCTCCTCGGGGTTCTGCGACGTCACGCGGTGGCTGCCGCGCACCTTGGCGAGCGCGGCGAGCATCGCCTCGCGTTCGACGCCGACACGGTCGACCATGGCCAACAGCAGGTGTTCGGTCGACAGGTAGTCGTCGCCGAGCTCGACGCGGATGCCGTCGGCGGCGGTCAGCACGCCGCTCAGCTCGCGCCCGGCCCGCGACTCCCCGCCGTAGGCACGGGGCAGCTTCCCGATGCGTTCGTCGACCTCGGCGCGCAACGTCGCCGGCACGACCCCGAGCTGGGACAACAGCGGGAGCACGACCCCCTCGGCCTGGCCGAGCAGCGCAGCGAGCAGGTGATCGGCGGTCACCTCGGGGTTCGAGCGCTCCCCCGCCATCCGGACGGCGGCCTGGACGGCCTCCTGGGTCTTGACGGTCCAGCGGTTCGGGTCGGTGGTCACTTGGTCCTCCGGGGGGTCGGGGGGCATGCCGTGGTGCGGGCGGTCGGGTCGAGGAAGGCGTCGAGGAGGTCATGGGCCCCCGCTGCCGCGCCCGCCTCGACGAGGTCGAGCACGAGGGCGATGCCGGCCAGCGGGAACCCGATCCGGGTGAGCGCCTGGATGCGGGCGACGCGAGCGAGGTCGGCATCGGAGTAGCGCCGACCACCGCCGGGCGTGCGGGCCGGGTGGATCAGCCCTCGCCGTTCGTAGGCACGCAGGGTCTGAGGGTGCGTGCCGGTGAGCTCGGCAGCGACGGAGATGACGTAGCGCGGATACCCGGGATCGCGTGGCGACGGCGACGGTGACGGCGCTGCGGTCGTGCGGACGGTGCGCACCACGACACGACGCACGGTGGTCACGGCCGATCCTCCTCGGGTCGGAGGGCGTCGAGCTCGGCGAGCCGCTCGAGCAGTGCCCGTTCCTCGTCGTCGACGCGGGTCGGAACGGCGATGTCGACGGTGACGTACAGGTCGAGCCCACCGCCGCCCTTGCCGCGCACCCGCAGCGACCGGCCGGGGCGGCTCCCCGCCGGCACGCGCACCCGGACGGAGCCGTCGAGGGTCGGGACGTCGACGTCGGTGCCGAGCACCGCCTGGGGGTAGGTGACCGGCACGGTGACGGTGACGTCGCGCCCCTTCGGGCCGCCCCGTCCGAACCTCGGGTGGGGGCGCACGGCGACCTCGAGCAGGAGGTCGCCGGCCGGGCCGCCGTCGCCGCCCGGTTCGCCGCGGCCGGCGAGCCGGATCGACTGGCCGTCGACGACCCCGGCGGGGATGCGGGTACGCACCTGGCGTCCGCCGACGGTGAGGGTGGTCTCGATCCCGCGGACGGCGTCGGCGAACTCGAGGGTCATCGAGGCGTGCACGTCGCGACCGGGGCGCGGTCCGCGCTGACCGCGGAACCCGCCGCCGAAGAACCCGCCGAGCAGGTCGCCGAGATCGGCGTCGCCGAGATCGCCCGGTCCGAAGGTGAACCCGCCCTGGCCCCGGGCACCCGGGCCACCCGGTCGCGGCCCGCCGGCCCTGGCGAGGCGCCGCACCTCGTCGTACTCCTTGCGGGTCGCCGGGTCGGCGAGGACCTCCTTGGCGCGCGAGACCTTCTTGAACCGGTCCTCCGCCGCAGCGTCACCGGGGTTGCGGTCGGGATGGAGGTCGCGCAGCAGCGCCTTGTACGCCTTCTTGATCTCGGCGTCGCTCGCCGAGGGCGCGATCCCGAGCACGGCGTAGAAGTCGGTGTCGAACCAGTCCTGCTGCGGTGCCATCGTCGGGTCGTCCGTCCTGCGCTCATGAGTTGAGCACAGATCACTCAACTTCTTTGATCGACAGGGTATTCCCCCGATCGGGCGCGCCTACGCTTCCGGCGTGCTCCCACCCATCGTCCCCCTCGACGTGCTCCTCGCCCGCCGGAGCGGGACCGACGGCAACCTCGTCGTGGTCGATGTGCGCTGGTACCTCGACGGCCGCTCCGGCAGCGAGGCGTTCCGGTCGGGCCACATCCCCGACGCCCGCTGGATCGACCTCGACGCCGTCCTCGCCGGGCCGCCCGCACCCGCGGATGGCCGCCACCCGCTGCCCGACCCCGGGGTCTTCGCCGCCGGACTCGCCGCGATCGGCGTCGGCGAGGACACCGAGGTGATCGCCTACGACGACCTCGGCGGGATGGCCGCCGGTCGACTCGTGTGGATGCTCCGCACCATCGGCGGGTCCGCCGGCCTGCTCGACGGTGGCCTCGCCGCCTGGACCGGCCCGCTCGAGACCGGTCCGGCGGCGCCGGTCACGCCCGCCCACCGACGTCCGCTCCCCTGGCCTGCGCACGCCGTCGCCACCATCGACGAGGTCGCCGGTCGTGCCGACGGCACCGTGCTCATCGACGCCCGGGCGCCGGAGCGCTACCGGGGTGACATGGAACCGGTCGACCCCCGCGCCGGGCACATCCCCGGTGCGGTGAACGTCCCCTTCGCCGGGAACCTCGACCCGACCGGACGGTTCCTTCCCGCCCACGCGCTCGCCGCCCGGTACGCGGCGGTGGGCGTCGAGCCGGGCGAGCACGACGGGACCGTGATCGTGTCGTGTGGTTCCGGGGTCAGCGCCTGCCACGACCTGTTGGCCATGGAAGCCGCCGGCATCACCGGCGCCCGGCTCTTCGTCGGATCGTGGTCGGCCTGGGCGTCCGACCCCGACCGCCCCGCTGCGACCGGACCTACCCCCTGAGCCCCCGCTGCCGACCCACCCCGAGGTTGGCGAGCGCCCCGAGCCAGGCGAGGACCATCACCGCGGCCGCGCCGCCGAAGGTGACCGTCACCCCGTAGGCGCCGTACACAGGGGCGATCACCAGCGCAGCGACGGCAGCGGTCGACTGCTGGGTCGCGGCGAGCAGCCCCTGCCCGGCCGCCACCTCGTCCGGATCGCACTCGGCGACCACCGCAGCCTGCGTCGCCGGGAAGTTCACCCCGTCGACGAGGCAGTGCGCCACGGCGATGCCGGTGAGCACGAGCACCGACGACGACCAGCCGTAGGCGGCCATGAACGGGACCGACACGATCACCCCGACGAGGTCGGCCCGAAGCGCGCCGTACCGGTCGGCGATCCGACCGCCGATCGGCGCCGCAACGGCGAGCGGCAGCCCGAACGCAGCGAGGGTCGCGCTGATCACGAGCGGCGACGACCCGAGATCGGCGAGGTATCGGGCCCAGATCGTGTCGAACACCCCGATGGCGCCGTAGGTCGCCACGCCGAGCAGCAACGCCGCACGCAAGCGCCGGCGCCCGAGGAGGCGCCGCAGCACCGGTCGTTCGTCGGTGCGGCGGACCACGACCGGCACCGGAGGGAACCGGACCCGTGCCACGGCGGGAACCAGCACGGCGATCCCGGCCGCGATCACCCCGAACGCGACCGGCAGCGACGACCGAGTCGCGATCGCCGCGGCGATCGGCGCGCCGAGCACGAACCCGACGATGTCGAACACGAGGAGGCTGCCGAGCGCCCGCCCGACGGCTTCGGGGCGCAGCACCACGACGAGCTTGCGTGCCGCGGTGACGGCGAGGGCGGCACCGAGCCCCGTCGCCGCCCGGCCGAGGACGAGCTGCGGCAAGCCGGTCGCCGTTCCGGTGAGCAACGCCCCGGCGCACGCAGCGCAGAGCCCGCCGAGGACCATGCGGCGGGCGTGTCCGCGGTCTGCGAAGCGGGCGAGGCCGATCTGCGCGCCGAGGCCGGCGACGAAGGACGCCGCGACGACCGGGCCGAGCGTCCAGGTCGGCAGGCCGTTGCGGTCCTGCAGTTCGGGGAGGAGCGCGAACAGCGCGCCGTTGCCGGACGCGACCGCGAACGCAAGCGCGGCGAGGAGGCGCACCCCCGCCGTCGGAGGTGTTCGGTCGGTGCTCAGAAGCCGGGCGGGGTCGGGCAGGGCCCGACGATCGCTTCGAGTGCCCGGGCGAAGGCGAGCGTCGTCCGGTCACCGAGGTAGGGGCCGACGATCTGCACGCCGACCGGCAACCCCGACGACGCCACGCCCACCGGCACGACGGTGGCGGGCAACCAGCACGCACCGGCAGGCGCCATCCAAATGTTCACGTCCCAGTAGGCCCGGTCCGCCGCCTCGGTCGCGACGATCCGGCCGGCCATCGGTTCGCTGTGGTCGTGGGGGAACGCGACGCAGGGCATCACCGGCAGGAGCAGCACGTCGTGGTGGGCGAAGAACTCCTCGAACCGCAGGCGCATCTGCAGACGGCTCTCGTTGTGGGAGAGCCAGTCGCGGTGCCGCATCGCCGTGTTCCGCTTGGTGACCGCGACCGGCGTGTCGCCCGTGGCGGCCGCCATGCGGTCGATCTCGCCCCGGTCGTAGCCGCCGGCGAGGGCGGCCTGCAGCAGCGCGTAGAACCGTTGCGCTGCCTTCTCGAGCGGCACCGCGGGGCGGGCGGACGTGTCGACGTCGGCGCCGGCCCGACCGAGGGCGTCGAGCATCGCTGCGAACACGTCGGTCACCTCGGGGTCGACCGGGCACGCCGGGTCGTCGAGCCACGCAGCGACCCGGAAGTCGCCGAGCCGGCCGGCGCGTGACGCCGGCAGGTCGAGCCTCCAGCCCGGTGAGTTCCACCGGTCCGGCCCGCTCATGAGATCGAGCGCCAGCTCTAGGTCGTCGGTGGTTCGGGCCATGGGGCCGGCGACGGCGAGGTCGGCCTGGGTGAGCGTTCCGGGCGGGCCGGGGATCTGCCCGTGCGCCGGGACGATGCCGTAGGTCGGCTTGTGCCCGTACACGCCGCTCATGTGCGCCGGGAGGCGGATCGAGCCCCCGATGTCGGACCCGACCTCGAGCGGGGTGAACCGGCAGGCGAGCGCCGCGGCGGAACCGCCCGACGACCCGCCGGGGGTGCGGGCCTCGTTCCAGGGGTTCGTCGTCGTGCCGAAGATCTCGTTGTAGCTCTGCATGTCGCCGGCGTAGATCGGCAGGTTCGTCTTGCCGAAGATCACCGCACCGTTGCGGCGCAGCGCGGCGACCGGCCATGCGTCCTCCTCGGGCACGTGCCCGGACAGTTCCGGTGCGCCCGACGTGGTGCGCATCCCGGCGGTGGAGAAGCTGTCCTTGATCGTCATCGGCACACCGTGCAGCGGCCCGTGCACGTCGCCGGCGGCGAGGGCCGCGTCGGCGGCGTCGGCCTCCCGACGGGCGCGGTCGGCGTCGAGGGTGACGACGCTGTTGACCGTTCGGTCGAGCCGGCCGATCCGGTCGAGGAGGTGTTCGAGCGCAGCGCGCGAGGTCGTGCGGCCCTCCCGGATCGCTGTCGCGAGTTCGATCGCACCGAGTTCGTGCAGTTCGGCCATGGTCGCTCCCTCCGCCGTGCAGGCGAAGTGTAGGCCCGTACCGTCCTAGCCTGGGGCGCCGATGGCCACCTCCGCCGAACCCGTCCTGCAGCGCCTCGGCGACGGTGTGTGGGTTCACGTCGGCGCCGGGCCGTACGGGCGGGCGAACGCCGGTGTCGTCGTCGACGACGACGGCGCGACGGTCGTCGACACCCTCGTCGCTCCCGCATTCGCCGCACCGTTCGCCGAAGCGGTCGCCGCCGTCGCGCCGCCGGTGCGACGGGTGGTGCTCACCTCGTCGCACGTGCCGTTCACGGGTGGGTCGACCGCGTTCACCCAGGCCGCGTTCTACGGCGCCCGGCACACCTCCGAGATGCTCGACCTCCCCCCGAACGTGGCGGGTTACCGGCGCCTGTTCCCCGACCTCGCGGGATGGTTCGACGAGGAGTTCCGTGCCCGCCCGGTGTCCCACACCGTGGAGGAGTCCGCGTACCTGACGGCCCGGCTCGCCGTGCTGCCCCTCGCCGGGCAGGCTCCGCAGAACCTCGTCGCGGTGGTCCCCGAGGCAGGGGTGCTGTTCTGCGGGGCACTTGCGTCCTTCGGCACGACACCACTCGCGTTCGACGGCGACCCGGCGGCGTGGGCGGCGACGCTGCGCGAACTCTGCGACACGGCGACGGTCGTCGTGCCCGGCCACGGCCCCGTCGGGACCGACGCCGACCTGCGTGTCCTCGCCGACTACCTCGAGGCGTGCGCGGCGGGGTCGGTGCCCGCAGGCCCGTGGGACCGCTGGCACGACCGTCGCTTCGACGCCGTCAACATCGAGCGGGCCCGCATGCTCGCCGCGGGCGACCCGGGGCCGCCGCCGTCGCTGCTGCGGCTCCTCGGCCTCTAGGCGAGCTGCGCCTTCACCTGCGCGAGGGCGTCGTCCTCGCTGACGTTCAGGGCGAAGCTGAGCTCGGACACGAGCACCGACTGGGCCTTCTGCAGCATCGACTTCTCGCCGGCCGACAGCCCCTTCGACGCCTCGCGGAGCGCAAGGTTCCGCACGACCTCGGCGACCTGGTACACGTCGCCGGACTTCAGCTTCTCCTGGTGGTTCTTGAAGCGCCGACTCCAGTTCGCGGGCTCGCGCACGTCCTTCTTCGCGAGGAGTTCGAAGAGGTCCTCGACGTCCTCGGTCGAGATCGGGAGCCGCATGCCGACGTCCTCGGCCTTGTCGGCGGGCACCGACAGGGTGAGGTCACCGTGCGCCATCTTCAGCACGAGGTATTTCCGCTTCTCGCCGAACGCCATCTTCGTCTCGACTCGTTCGATGATGGCAGCGCCGTGATGGGGGTACACGACCCGATCGCCGGGCTTGAACGGCATGGGACTCCTGAGCGTGTCGGTCGGAGGGCGGGAGCCGCGATGCTACCGGCGCGCGGTCGCCCGTGCGGGGACGCAGGTTCGGGCGGGCGGACCGGTCAGGCGTAGGCGCGGTAGATGCACTCGGCGACGCAGGACGGCTTGTCGGAACCTTCGGTCTGGAAGGTGAGCTCGACCGCGTACTGCACGCCACCGGCGACGTCGTCGACGGAGACGAGCTTCGCTCCCATGTGCACGCGGGCGCCGACCGGCACCGGTGCCATGAACCGCACCTTGTTGCAGCCGTAGTTCACGCCCATCGACACGCCGCGCAGCACGAGCACCTGCTCCATGAGCGCCGGCGCGAGCGACAGCGTGAGATACCCGTGAGCGATCGGCCCGCCGAAGGGGCCGGCCTTCGCCCGCTCCACGTCGAGGTGGATCCACTGGTGGTCACCCGTCGCATCCGCGAAGAGCTGCACCTGCTCCTGGGTGACGGTCACCCACTCCGACCAGCCGAGCTGCTCGCCGACCTTGGTCTTCAGTTCGTCCAGTCCGTTCACGACAGTCGCCATGCCGACATGCTGCCGCCCCGAGGCGGTCCGGCGCCACTACGCCGGTGTCAGCCGGCGCCGACGGCGATCCGACCGGGCGTGCCCGCCCCGAGTGTGCCGACGACCGCTGCGGCGTGACCGGCGGCCCGGAGCCCCTCGACGAGCGCCTCGGCGGAGGACGGCGGCACGCTCACGAGCAGGCCGCCCGAGGTCTGCGGGTCGGCGAGGACCGGCGCCCAGACTGCCGGGTCGACCCCGTCGACCCAGGCGAGGAGCCCCTCGACGAGCTCGAGGTTCCGGCCGGTCCCGCCGGGCACGTTGCCCGCTGCGACGAGATCGGCGACCCCGGGCAGCAACGGCACCGCCGTGACGTCGACGGTCGCCTCGAGACCGCTCGCCGCGGCCATCCGGTGCAGGTGACCGAGCAGGCCGAACCCCGTCACGTCCGTTGCGGCGGTGGCGCCGGCGGCGAGCGCGGCGAGCGACGCCTCGGCGTTCAACACGGTCATCGACCGGACCGCGGCGCCATACGCGGCGGCGAGGTCTCCACCGGCGGCGATCGCCGCCGGTTCCGCCCGCTTGTGGGCGGTGGCGACGACGCCGGTGCCGAGCGCCTTGGTCAGCACGAGCACCTGCCCGGGCGCCGCGCCGGCGTTGGTGAGGAGTCGCGCCGGGTCGGCCTCGCCGATCACCGCCTGGCCGAACAGCGGTTCCGGCCCGTCGACGGTGTGCCCGCCGACGACGAGCCACCCGCCCGCCGCCGCGACCTCGTTCGCCCCGTCGAGCACGTCGCCCAACAGGTCGAGGTCGAGGCGGTCCTTCGGCCAGGCGACGATGTTCAGCGCGAACAGCGGGCTCCCACCCATCGCGTACACGTCGCTCGCCGCATTCGCCGCGGCGATCCGACCCCAGGTTCGGGCGTCGTCGACGATCGGGGTGAAGAAGTCGACCGTCGCGATCAGGGCGCGCCCGTCGGGACGGCGCCAGACGGCGGCGTCGTCGACCGCGTCGGCACCGACGAGGAGGTCGGGATGAGACGGGACGTGCAGACGGCGCAGCACCTGCGCCAGCTCGGTCGGACCGAGCTTGCACGCTCAACCCGCGCCGTGGCTGAAGGCGGTGAGCCGGAGCTGCTCGATCGTCACAGCCGGAAGGCTAGCGGCGCGCCCCTCCCTCAGAGTCGGCCGCTGAAGCGTCCGGACACGTCGGTGAGCAGCAGCCGGCCGGCGGCGGTCGTCGACGCCACGAACACGGGGCGACCCCCGTGATCGAGTTCGACCCGGTCGGCGCGCCGGTGCACCTCGAAGGGTCCACCGAGGTCGGCCTCGATCATGGGGCGGTGCGCCTCGACGAGGAGCAGCAACCGCTCGGTGGAGCGGCGCTGGAACTCCTCGATGTCGAGGTCGACGAACTCGTCGATGCCCACGACCGGACGATACCCCGGGGTGCCCGCTCGACCCGTCAGCCGATGCGTGCGGTCGCGTCACCCGTCATGACGACCTCGCCCTTGTCGTTGGTCGTCGTGATGACGAGATCGGCGAGTGTGGCGCCGTCCTCGGTGCGAACCGCGCTGACCTCGGCGCGGGCGACGAGCGTGTCCCCCGGCCACACCTGTCGTACGAACCGGACCCCGTAGTAGGTGAGACGGCCGTCGCCGACGTAGTTGGTGAGCATCTTGCCCGTCATGCCCATGGTGAGCATGCCGTGCGCGAACACGGTCGGGTAGCCGGCCACCTGGGTGGCGAACACCTCGTCGGTGTGGATCGGGTTGTAGTCGCCGGACGCGCCGGCGTACTGCACGATCTGGGTGCGGCTCAGGTTCTCGACGATGGTCTCCTCGTAGGAGTCGCCGACCTTGGTGGTTGCTGCGAGCGGCATCGTTCCCGTCCTCACTGCTCGATGACGCGCTCGGTACGGACCCCGACGCCTCGCGCCGTGATCACGAGCTCGCCGTTCTGGTCGCGGTACTCGGTGATGGTCTCGGAGAACATGAGCTTGCCGGAGCGCTTGCCCTCCTTCTCCCAGTTCTTGCCGGGCTTCGTCGTGCCACTGAGGACGTCGCCGGGGCGGACGTGCCGGTGGAAGGTGAAGTGCTGCTCGGCGTGGAGACCGCCGGCGGCCGCACCCGAGGACTCGCCGTCCTTCTTCTCACGCTTGATCCCGGTGGCCTCGCGTGCCGAGCCGAACCAGGCCTGGCCGGGCTTGGGACGCAGGAAGTAGTCCGGGTCGAACTGTGCGCTCGACTGGGCGAACGTCGGCGGTGCGATGATCGAACCGACCTCGGTGCCCTTCGCGTAGACGGCGTCCTCGTAGATCGGATTCGTGTCGCCGATCGACCTCGCGAACATGAGGATGTGCGAGGCCTCGACGGGGAACCGCTCGATGGTCATGTGACCCCCCTCGACGTCCGGTCCGGGCGGACCGGTTCGCCCCGGGTTCTACCACGCGAACGGGTGCCCACGACCCGCTGACGGGATGACCGACGGCGGTGGATAGCGTCTGGGCGTGCGCGCCCCCGCCGTGTTCATCGGGCACGGGAGCCCCATGAACACGATCGAAGCGAACCGGTGGACCGACGCCTGGCGGGATCTCGGCCGTTCGGTCCCCACCCCCCGGGCGATCCTTGCGATCTCGGCGCACTGGTACGTGAACACCACCGCGGTGACCGCGATGGCGCAGCCCCGCACGATCCACGACTTCTACGGCTTCCCCGACGAACTGTTCGCATTCGACTATCCCGCGCCGGGCGACCCCGAGATCGCCGAACTCGTCGCCGAGCGGTGCGCGCCGACCTGGGTGGGCCTCGACCGCGACAGTTGGGGGATCGACCACGGGACGTGGTCG
>VGBO01000060.1 GCA_016870475.1 Actinomycetota bacterium
TCCGTCTCCGTCGTGATCCCGAGCCGGGCCGTCAACCGTTGCACGTGGGTGTCCACCGGGAACCCCGGGAGACCGAGTGCGACGGACCGCACCACGTTCGCAGTCTTGCGACCGACCCCGGCGAAGGACGTCAGGTCGTCCATGCCACCCGGGACCACCCCGCCGTAGACCTCCACGAGGCGGGACGCCATCGCCAACAGGTTCCGGGCCTTCGACCGGAAGAACCCCGTGGCGTGCACCAACTCCTCGAGCTCGCCCGGATCCGCCGCGGCGAGATCCTCCGGGGCCGGGTAGCGGGCGAACAGCGCCGGCGTCACCCGGTTCACGTTCGCATCCGTCGACTGCGCCGACAGGATCGTCGCCACGAGCAACTCGAACGGCGACCGGTGATCGAGCTCGCAGAGCGCCTCCGGGTAGACCTCACCGAGACGGCGTGCCACCGCACGCGCCCGACCGGCCGGAGTACGAGGACGCGCCATGCGCGCACCGTAGCGCCGGTCGGGCCGACGTAGATTCCTCGGGTGCCCCTCCACGGTCCCGTCGGCGAGCTCGACCGTCCCACCCTCGACGCCATCGCCGCGCTCGCCGTCGACCTCGCGGACCCCACCGCTCACACCCCGCTCGGCGACGCCGCGTGGCGGGCCAGGGCGACCGCCGGCGACGGCACCTTCGCCGCCGCATGGGCGACCGACGACGACGGTCGCATCGTCGCCTACGCGCAACGAGCCGCCGACCCCGCCGCCGGTCACCATCGGCTCGCACTCCTCCTCGCCCCCGACCACGACGCCCGCCTCGTCGACCTCGGGGCACCGCTGCTCAACCGGCTCCTCCGCGACCACGGCGACGAGGTGCGCTGGTGGGTCTCGAACCCCGACGCCCGCCACGACGAGATCGCCGCACGAACCGGGCTGCGCCCCTTCCGCCGCGTCCACCAGATGCGCGTCGACCTGCCGCTCCCCACCGACGTCGCCACCGCCGAACCCGCCTGCGCCGTGCGCCCGTTCCGGCCCGGCCAGGACGAGGACGCGCTCCTCGCCGTCAACCGACGGGCGTTCGCCGCCCACCCCGAACAAGGCCGCATGACCCGCGAGCAGCTCGACGCCCGCATCGCCGAGGACTGGTTCGACCCCGAGGGCTGCCTGCTCCACGACGACCCCGACGGCACCCTGCTCGGCTTCTGCTGGACGAAGACGTTCACCGACACCGACCCTCCCCTCGGGGAGATCCACGTGATCTGCGTCGATCCCGCCGCCGCCGGCCGGCGCCTCGGCGGCGCGCTCACCGTCGCCGGACTCGACCACCTCGCCCGCCGCGGGCTCCGCGACGGGATGCTCTTCGTCGAGGCCGACAACGACCGGGCGATCCGGCTCTACGAGCGGCTCGGGTTCCGGATCGTCCGAACCGACGCCGCCTACCGGGGACGGGGCCGTGACTGACCGCGAAGAAACCGGGCGGGCCGCGTCGCTCTACGACCTCGACCGCGACGCTCTCGCCGACCTCCTCGCCGGCGAACCCGCGTACCGGATCGACCAGCTCTGGACCGGCCTCTACGCGCAGGGACGCACCCTCGACGACCTCAGCACGCTGCCGAAGACGCTGCGCGCACGTCTCGCCCCGCTCGCCGAAGGTCGCCTCACCGTCGCCGCCACCTCGGCGAGCGAGGACCGCTCCACGGTGAAGACCCTGTGGCGGCTCGCCGACGGCGCGCTCGTCGAGAGCGTCCTCATGCACTACCGGGACCGGAGCACGGTGTGCGTCAGCACCCAGGCCGGCTGCGCGATGGCCTGCGGCTTCTGCGCGACCGGGCAGGCCGGGTTCACCCGCCACCTCAGCGTCGGCGAGATCGTCGAACAGGTGCTCTACGCCCGCCGCGACGCCGGAGCCGGCGGGCGGCGGCTCTCGAACGTCGTGTTCATGGGCATGGGCGAACCGCTCGCCAACTACGACCGCACCTGGGGGGCGATCCGCCGCCTCCACGGCGCCGTCGGCTTGTCCGCCCGCCACCTCACCGTGTCCACCGTCGGCATCCTGCCGGGGATCCGGCGCATGACCGCCGAACCCGAGCCGGTGAACCTCGCCGTGTCGCTCCACGCGGCGAACGACGAACTCCGTGACGAGCTCGTCCCCATCAATCGTCGCTACCCCCTCGACGACCTCGTCGACACCTGCCGGGCCTACCTGCGGGCGAAGGGACGGCGCCTGTCCTTCGAATGGGCGCTCATCGACGGGGTCAACGACCGGGCGGGCGACGCCCGCGAGCTCGCCGCCATCGCCCGGGGCCTCGGCGCCCACGTCAACCTGATCCCGCTCAACCCGACACCCGGCTACCCCACGAGGGGAACCCCGCCCGCAGGCGTGGCGGCGTTCGCCGATCGGCTGAGGGCGCTGGGCGTCAACGCCACGGTCCGACGCAACCGCGGTACCGACATCGACGCCGCCTGCGGGCAGCTCGCAGCCGGCGCCCCACCCCGGCCGCAGCAGGTCGCTCCACCGACCCGGAGACGGCCGACACCCGCTTGAGGTGCCGGGCCCGCCACACTGATGACCGTGCAGAACCTCCGGTGGACCAACCCGTCGCTGCCCCAGACGCTGCAGATCGCCGTGTGGCTGTTCTACATCGACGCCGCGTTCGACCTTCTGCTCGGAGGTGGGACGCCGATCCTGCTGATCCTCGGCCTGCTCTCCATCGGCTCCGGGCTCGGTCTCGCCAACGAACGACGGTGGGGCTACGCGCTCGCCCTCGCAACGGCCGGCCTCCGCACCCTGCCGCTTGCCCTGGTCCTGGTGAACGACCTGTCGGCGCTCGTCTCCCTCGGCACGATCTTCGCGATCGCCCGATTCGCCCTGCTGCTGCACCCGCAGAGCCGGCAGTACTTCAGGGTCTACTTCCGCTGAACCGCGGGGCGCCGACCCGTACCGGGTCGGCGGAGGGTCACTTGTCGAAGGGCTTCGGCAGCGCCGTGGTCGGCGGGACCGCGTCGGTATCCGGCGGCAGGATCACGGCGTCGATCGCATGGATGTAGCCGTTCGGCGCCTGGATCTGACCGAGAACCTTCGCGGCCGGTCCCGTCGCACCCGTGCGGGCCACCGTCCCGGCGTTCCCGTCGATCGTCAGCGACGTGCCCGTCGCGTCGGCGAGCAACGTGTCGACCTTCGTCGTCCCGCGCACCAGCACGAAGCCGCGCGGCGCCTTCGCCGGGTCGAACCCGGCGGGGGCGGTGGTCGCGACGTCGGCACCCACGACGTGCTGCAGGAGCGTGCGGGTCAGCAGCTTCTTCTTCGCGTCGGAGGCCTGCTCGCCTACCGTGCAGGTGACCCCGGCCTTCTTGAACGCGTCGTTCGTCGGCGCGAACACCGTCAGCGGTCCCGTACCCTCGAGCGCGGACACCAGCCCGGCGATCTCCGCACACGCGAGCAGGGTCGTGAACCGACCGCCGCTGTCGGCGGCGAGCACCGCCGAGATGCGGGCGGGCGTGGCCTCACCGACGGGCTCACCGGTGGCGGCGACCACCGTGGCGGCGTCACCACCACACGCGGCGAGCACGCCCGAACCGGCGAGGGCGAGCGCGGCGAAACGAATCGACAGAGAGCGGCGCATGACCCGCAGTTCTACCATCGCCGGGCCCTCGGGTCGGACCATGCCGACCGCGGCCGCAGAGGAGCCCCCGGCGTCAGGACAGGTCGCGGGGCGGCAGTGGAACGCCGAGCCGCACGAACAGGTCCTCGAGGAAGCGGTACGTGAGGCCCCACACGACCCGAGAGCCGGGGATGCCAATCCCCGGAAAACGCTGCTCCGGCATCGGCGGGTAGTCGTAGAGCAGGTGGTGGGCGGGATCCGCGAGCCGACCGAGCGGCACCCACACGACGTCGGCGACCTCGTGGTTCGGTGCGAGCAACGGATCCGCACCACCGATCCAGTACGCATGCGCCGCCACCGTGATGCTCCGCCCCGTGGCGCGACCGCCCTCGAGGTCGTCGAGGCGTCCGATCCGTTCCGCCCCGGCGAGGTCGAGACCGACCTCCTCAAAGGTCTCGCGCTCGGCGGTCGACGCCGTGTCCGGATCGCCCGGATCGACCCGTCCACCCGGGAAGGCCATCTGACCCGACCACGGGTCGCCGTGACGGCGGGCCCGCTCGATGAACAACAGCTCCACCCCGGCGGGGCCGTCCCGGAACACCGGGGCGACCGCTGCACGCGGCGCGTCGTCGTGCACGACGACGAGGCTGTCTCGCCGACGGAACGCTGACCGGATGTGCACCTCCCCGAACACGGGTCGCACCGTAGCCGTCTTGCCCGGCACCGGAGCTCCGGTGGGCCGACCGCCTGCCCGCTCCGTAGCATCATGCCGTGCCCCGCCCCAACCGAGACCGCGCCGCCGACCTCTCCCTCCCGACCGGCGCCGAGAAGGTCGTCGCGGTCCGGTCGATGTTCGACCGCATCGCCCCTCGCTACGACCTCGTCAACCGGATCATGACGTTCCGCCTCGACGTCCGATGGCGCCGTCGAACCGTCCGGGAGCTCGAGCTGACCCCCGGGTCGGTCGTCGCCGACCTCGCCTGCGGGACGGGCGACTTCTGCCGGGACCTCCAGCGGGCCGGGCTGCGACCCGTCGGGTTCGACCTCTCCATGGGGATGCTCGCCCATGCGCGCACCGACGCCCCGCTCGCGCAGGCCGACGCGCTCCGGCTCCCACTCGCCGACGGCGCCGTCGACGGGCTCACCTGCGGGTTCGCGTTGCGGAACCTCGTCGCACTCGACCCGTTCTTCCCCGAGTGCGCCCGCGTGCTCCGACCCGGCGGCCGGCTCGCCTTCCTCGAGGTCTCCGAACCCTCCAACCCCGTGCTGCGCGCCGGTCACGGCGTGTACTTCGGGCGGGTCGTCCCCTGGGTCGGCGGTCGCCTCTCGGACCGTGCCGCGTACGCCTATCTCCCCCGGTCCGTCGCCTACCTCCCCCCGCGGGACGACCTCCTCGCGGCGATCGCCGCAGCCGGGTTCGACGAGGTCCGCCACCACCAGCTCGACGGCGGCCTCGCCCAGCTGATCACCGCGACCCGCCGCACCCCATGACCGGCGGCACCGAGCCCGGGCCGCTCGTCGCCCGGGCACGACGGATCGACGGCGACCACGACCTCGTCGACGTGGCCGGAGCGCGCGGGGTGTTCTGGAGTCGGGACGGCGTCGGCTTCGCCGGACGCGGGGTCGCCGCCACCATCGAGGTCCCCGCCGGATCCCGGCAGCAGGCCGGAGCGCTCGTTGCGACAGCGCTCGGGGCGATCCGCCCCCACGATGCGGCCGCACCCCCACCGCTCGCCGTCGGCGCCCTCCCCTACGACCCCGACGCGCCCGCCCGACTGATCGTGCCGGCGGTCACCGTCTGGCGCACCGCGGAGGGCGCCCGCTGGCTCGTCACCGTCGGCGACGCCGATGCCCCCGAGCCCGGACTCCCCGACCACGAACCCGAACAGCCCGGGCCGCGCTCGGTCGTCGTCGAGGCCTCACGCGACCCCGACGACTGGTGCGACCTCGTCGCCCGCGCCACCGCTCGGATCCGCTCCGGTGGTCTCGACAAGGTCGTGCTCGCACGAGAGCTCCTCGTCACCGCCGACCGGGCGTGGGACCCCCGACCCTTGCTGCGACGTCTCCGCACCGCCTACCCGGCGTGCCATGTCACCCACGTCGACGGGTTCCTCTGCGCGAGCCCGGAGCTGCTCGTCGCACGCCGCGGCGACCTCGTGCGGGCGCAACCGATGGCCGGCACCGCGCCGCGGGTCGGCGATCCGGTCGCCGACGCCCGCCTCGCCGCGGGCCTGCTCGCCGACCCGACCTACCGACGTGAGCACCAGCTCACGATCGACATGGTGCACGACACGCTGCTCCCCTGGTGCTCCTACCTCGACGCGGAACCCGAACCCTCCGTCGTCGCCATGGCGAACGTGCAGCACCTCGCGACGACGGTCGAGGGGCGGCTGTCAGCGCCCGAGCCGTCGGTGCTCGACCTCGTCCACGCCCTGCACCCCACCCCTGCGGTCGGCGGCACCCCGCGCCACGACGCCCTCGCCTTCCAGCAGGCCGAGGAGCAGCTCGACCGTCGCCGCTACGCCGGCGCGGTGGGATGGGTCGACGCGACCGGGTGCGGCGAGTTCGCCGTCAGCGTGCGCTGCGCGGAGCTCGACGGGGCGGTCGCACACGTCTACGCCGGGTGCGGGATCGTCGCCGATTCCGACCCACGGCGCGAACTCGCCGAGACCCAGGCGAAGCTCCAGGCGCTGCTCGGCGCCCTCGTTCGGGTCTGACGGTCAGGCTCCGAGCGCCGCGGCGATCGCCGCGTGCAGCCGATCGTGCACTGCGACGTTGCCGGCACGATCACCCGGCACCACGAGCGCCGCGGCCGACGACGGGTGCGCAGCGAGCTCGGCGATCGACACATCGAGGTCGGCCCCGCACGGCACCACCTCCACCCCGTGCACGGCGAGCAGGGACTCGAGCTGCAGCCCGTGCGGAGTCCCGAAGAGCCGCTCGAAGGACGCCGCGTCGACCGTCGCGCGCTGGGGGAGGAAGGAGAAGATCCCCCCGCCGCCGTTGTCGGCGACCACGATGCGGAGCCTGACGTCGCGCTCGGCGAGGTGCTGCAGAGCGGTCGTGTCGTGCAGGAGCGCGAGATCTCCGACGAGCAGCCAGGTGGTCGCCGGCGTTGCGAGCGCCACACCCACCGCGGTCGAGACCACGCCGTCGATCCCGTTCGCCCCACGGTTCGCGAGCACCCGCGGCGGAGCCGCTCGCCGCCCGGCGAACCACTCGAGGTCACGGACCGGCATCGAGGAGGAGACCACCACGACGTCGTCACCACCCGCAGCCGCCCACACCGCACGGGCCACCGCCGGCTCGCTCCGTGCGTCGCCGCCGCGGAGCGCGTCGCCGATCGCCGCGGCGGCCCCGTCGTCGGCCCGGCGCCAACGGGCGAGCCACGTGTCGTCGGCATCGTCCGACCCACGGGCGAGCGCCGCAGCGAACGCTGCCGCCGTCCGTCCGGGATCCGCCGCGACCACGACGTCGAGGTGCCGGTCCGGATCCCACCACGTCCCCGCTGCATCGACCGAGATCCGCAGCGCGTCACCTGCGGCGAGCCACTGCGCGAGCACCTTCGACGCGGGTGGCGCGCCGAAGCGCAGCACCACCTCCGGTCGCAACGCGGCGAAGGACGGAACCCGCAGGAGCCCATCCGCGTGGGCGACGACCACCGGCGCGGTGGTGCGGGCGTTCGAACGTGGGTCGGCGAACAGCGGCCAGCACAACCGGGTCGCCAACTCGACGACTGCGTCCGCCGCAGCGGCGTCGAGTCCAGCGCCTGCGACCACGACCCCGCGGCGTGGTGCGTCCGTCGTGCCGAAGGCACCGACGAGACGGGCGACCTGCTCCGGGTCGGGTACCCCGACGCCGACCAGCCGGCTGTGCCACGGCGCGCCGTCCGACCGGCCTGTCGGCATGGCCCCGACCCGCCCGACGAGCGGTTCCCGGAACGGCAGGTTCAGCTGCACCGGACCGTGCGGCGTCCCGACCGTGTCGGCCACGGCCCGCGCGGCGAGCGAACGCCACGTCGCCGACGTCGTCCCATCGGGCGGGCCCGGATCGACGAAGGACCGCACGGACCGCCCGAAGAGGTGCTGCTGGTCCACCGTCTGCGGTGCGCCGACACCGTGGAGCTCGGGCGGCCGGTCGGCCGTGCACACGAGAAGCGGCACCTGGCCGAGATCGGCCTCGACCACGGCCGGGTGCAACTCGACCGCGGCCGTGCCGCTCGTGGTGAGCACGATGGCCGGCCGTCCCGTCGCCGCCCCGAGGCCAAGGGCCAGGAACCCGGCGGATCGTTCGTCGAGCACGACATGAGTCCGCAGGCGTGGCTCGGCGACGAGGGCGAGCGCGAGCGGCGTCGACCGCGAACCCGGGCAGATCACCGCATCGGCGACCCCGCACCGGACGAACTCGTCGACGATGGTGGTACAGAAGGTCGCGGTCACCGAAGGGTCGTTCACCACACCATGTTGCCGGGTCGGACGACCGACGCGGCAACGTCGACGCCGGGCCATCCGCGAGACTGCCCCGGTGACCCAGCCCGGTCGGCCGATCGTCCTCCCCTCCCGGATCCACCCGGCGACCGTCCCGGCGAGCGACGGGAGGCGTCTCGTGGCCGTCCACGGCTTCACCCAGACCGCCCGATCGTGGGACCCGCTCCTGCCGGCGCTACGACGGCACGGCACGGTGGTCACGGTCGACGCTCCCGGTCACGGCGACGCCGCCGGCCTCGACCTCGACCACCGCGCGGCCGCCGACGCGCTCGCCGCCACCGGCGGGCGGGCGATCTACCTCGGCTACTCGATGGGCGGTCGGCTCTGCCTGCGACTCGCGGTCGATCACGCCGACGTGCTCGACGGCCTCGTGCTCATCAGCACCACCGCCGGGATCGACGACGAGGCCGCCCGGGCCGAACGCCGTGACGACGACGACCGGCTCGCCGCACGCATCGAGGCGATCGGCGTCGACGCGTTCCTCGACGAGTGGCTCGCCAAGCCGCTGTTCGCCCGGCTGCCACGGGAGCTCGCCGGGACCGACGACCGCCGTCGGAACACCGCCGCCGGTCTCGCGTCGAGCCTGCGACAGTGCGGAACCGGTGCCCAGGAACCGCTGTGGGACCGGCTCGCCGTGCTCCGTGAACGCGCCCTACCGGTACTCGTCGTCACCGGTTCGGCCGACGGACGCTTCGTCGAGATCGGCGATCGCCTCGTCGACGCGATCGGACCGAGCGCCCGTCACGTCACCGTGGCGAACGCCGGTCACGTCGTCCACCTCGAGCGACCCGACGTGTGGTCGGAGGTCGTCGGTTCGTGGCTCGAGGGACTGGACCCTCAGCCGCCGAGCGCCGCGATCTCCGCCGCGGAGTAGCCGAGCTCGGCGAGGACGTCCGCCGTGTGCTCGCCGACCTTCGGCACCGGCGGCGTGCGCCGCAACGGGGTACCCCGGAACGTGACCGGCGAGTTCACCGAGGTGACCGGGTCGCCGCCGGGCACGTCGATCTCCACGAACCCGCCGGCGGCCTCGACCTGGGGGTCCTCGAGCACCTCGGCGGGGGTCTGCGCGGGCGCCCACCACACGTCGTTCGCATCGAACCTGGTCGCCCACTCCTGCAGCGGCCGGGACGCGAAGCACTCGTCGAGTTCGGCGATGAGCGCCGCCGCGTTCTGCTTGCGGGACTTCGCATCGGCGAACCGCTCGTCGGCGGCGAGGTCCTGGCGTTCCACCGCGGCGAGCACACCCGGGAAGTGGCGGTCGACCTCGAGGCCGATCAACCAGAACCACTTGTCGTCCGCCGCGCGGTAGCTGTTCACGAGCGGGGTCGGCGACTGCTCACGCGGCTTCGCCGACTCGAGCTTGCCGAAGGTCGCCTGGTTCGCGATCTGCCACCCCATGCCGTACAGGCCGGTGCGCAGCAGCGACACCTCGACGACCCGACCCTTGCCGGTACGCGTGCGCTCGAAGAGCGCCCCGCTGATCCCCGCCGCCGCCGTGAGCCCGGTCATGTGGTCGCCGAGGCCCATGCGGACCGGGATCGGTGCGGCGTCCCGGGGCACGAGATCGCGGGCGATCCCCGTGCGCGCCCAGAATGCGCCGATGTCGTAGCCGGGCCGCCAGGCCTCGGGACCGTCGAGCCCGTACCCGGTGATCGTCGCGTAGACCAGCTCGGGGTGGCGGGCCGTCAACGTCTCGTGATCGAACCCCATCCGCTGCAACGCCGCCGGTCGCATGTTCGTGAGGAACACGTCGGCCGTCTCGACGAGCCGCTCGAGCGCTGCGAGCCCGTCCTCGGAACGCAGGTCAACGCCACGGAACGCTTGCCCCGGTTGTCGAGCATGAACGACGGGTTCGGGATGTCGCCGTACCCGAGGGTCCCGTACACGTTGCGCTGCGGGTCACCGGTCCCGGGCGGCTCGACCTTGATGACCTCCGCACCCCAGTCGGCGAGGATTCCCCCCGCCGCCGGTCCGGCGATCCACATGGTGAGCTCGACGATGCGAACCCCGGCCAGCACCTGCGGCTGCTCGGCCCCGCCGTCGGTCTGATTCGTCCCGTCCCCCATGGCGGGCACGTTAGCGCCGTCGACCGGCGGGGTCCGTGCGCCGCGTAGTCTCCCCTGCCGTGCCCGCAGCCGGAACCAACACCGCCGGCACCGCACCATCTCAGCGTCGCGTCTACCTCGCCGTGATCTCGGTGAGCACCGCCGGCGTGCTCCCGGTTTTCCTCCTCGGCGGCCTCGCCGTGCAGGTGCGTGCCGACCTCGGGATCGCCGAGTCGACCCAGGGCTGGATCGCGTTCGGCTACTTCGGCGTGTCGGCCCTCAGTTCGGCTGCGCTCGGCCGTCTCGTCGAACGGATCGGACCGACCCGCGGCATGCGACTTGCCGCGTGCATGAGCACCGTCGCCCTGCTCGGCGCAGCGCTGAGCGGGAGTTTCGTCGTGCTCCTCCCGGCGCTCGCGCTCGGAGGCATGGCGAACGCTCTCGCCCAACCGGGGTCGAACGCGTTCATCGTGAGCGGCGTTCCGTTACGGCGGAACGGGTTGGCGTTCGGGGTGAAGCAGTCGGCGATCCCCGCCGCGACCCTCCTTGCCGGACTCACCGTCCCCACGGTCGCCCTAACCGTCGGGTGGCGGTGGGCATTCGCCGGCGCAGCCGTGCTCGCAGCAGCCGCCGCCATCGGCGTGCCGCGCGTCGCCCGCCCCGAGCACCCGATCGGCACCCCCCCGACGGGCGGGCCGACGCGCGAGCGCCGACGCCCGCAGGTGTCCCTCGTGACCCTCGGTGTGCTCGGCGCAGGGGCCGGGTTCGGTGCCGCCTCCGCGAACGCCCTCGGGTCGTTCCTCACCTCGACGGCCGTCGACGCCGGCATCGGACCGGGGCTCGCCGGCGCCATGCTGTCGGTCGGGAGCGCCGTGGGCCTGTGCACACGACTCGTCCTCGGCTGGCGCGCCGACACCATGACGGGGAGCCTCTTCCGCGTCGTGACCGTGATGCTCGTCCTCGGTTCGCTCGGGTTCGGCGCGCTCGCCGTCGGCTCGCCGGTCTCCGTGCTCGCCGGCACCGTCGTCGCCTTCGCGGCGGGGTGGTCGTGGCCGGGCATCTTCAACCTCGCCGTGGTGCACCACAACCGGGAGGCACCCGCTGCCGCCACCGGGGTCACCCAGACGGGCACCTACGCCGGTGGCGCCGCGGGCCCCCTCGTGTTCGGCTACCTCGTCGTGCAGGGTGGGTACGGCCGGGCGTGGGCGGCCTTCGTCGGCGTCGCCATCGCCGCGGCGGCGATCATCGAGATCGGGCGCCGCCGCCTCGAGGGCGGACCGCCGACCAGCCTGCGATCAGAGGCCGTCGACGACCAACGTTGACACGGCGATCCCGGCCGCGAACAACGCACCGAAGAGCAGTTGCACCCTGCCCGTCGCTCCGAGCACCGGGATGAGTGCGGGGCCCGTCGCCCCGCCGAGCACCACCGTCGCAGGTCGCCGCGCCGGCAGGACCCCGAGCAACGCCACCGCCGCGACCGGGCGGAGGCCGAGACCCGCGACCAGGGGCACGGACACGAACGCTCCAGCCACGAGCACCACGTACAGCCAGCGGGTCCGACGATCCCCGAGGCGGACAGCGAGGGTGCGCTTACCCGCCACGGTGTCGGTGGGGATGTCCCGCAGGTTGTTCACGACCAGCAACGCCGTGGCGAGCAGTCCGACCGGAACCGCCGCGCCGACTGCGAGCGGGGTGAGGCGTTCAATCATCACGAAGGTCGTCCCGGCCGTTGCGACGAGCCCGAAGAACGCGAACACGAACAGTTCGCCGAGGCCGAGGTACCCGTACGGCGCCGGCCCGCCCGTGTAACCCCAGCCCGCTGCGAAGCAGGCGACCCCAACCGCGAGGAGCCACCACGTCGTGGAGGCGGCGAGGGCGAGTCCGCCGACCCCGGCGACCCCGAATGCCAGGAACGCCGCGTTCCGCACCGACGCCGGGCTCCGCAGCCCCGAGGCGACGAGTCGTTGCGGACCGACGCGCACGTCGTCGGTGCCCCGGACACCGTCGCTGTAGTCGTTCGCGAAGTTGACCCCGACCTGCAACGCCAGGCTGACCAGCAGGGCCACCACCCCGCGCCACACGCTGACCGCCGCACCGGTCCCGACCGCCGCAGCGGCACCGACCGCGACCGGCACCACCGCAGCGGGAAGCGTTCGCGGGCGGGCGCCGAGGATCCAAGGGTTCGTCACCGGCGGAACGCTAGCGGCGGGCCGGGCCGACCGGACCGGACGCGCGACCTGTGGCAGGATGATGACGTCTGCGCCGCACCGCCGGCCGGACCAGCGAGGTGCCCCATGTCTCTTCCCGCGACGTTCCGCCGCACGGTGCGGCCCCTCGCCCTCGTCGGCGCGGCAGTACTGGTCCTCTCGGGGTGTCTCCGCTACGAGTTCGACGCCAGGATCGACGATGCCGGAACCGTCGACCTCGAGGTGCTCATCGCCGCGCAACAGTCCATCGCCGGCGACCTGCTGGGCGACACCCTCGGCGAGGGGTGCAACGGCGTGTCGGAGGCCGGGTCCTTCACCGTCCGCGAGGAGCCGTACCAGGAAGGCGACTGGACGGGGTTCCGCTGCATCGCGGAGGACCTCACGCTCCGGGAGTTCACCGACTACCTGAACGGAACCGACGGCGAGAACGACTGGTCGATCGTCCAGGACGGCGACTCGACGGTGCTCAACGCGTCGGTCCGCCCCGACACCGGCGACGCCGGGGCCGAGGGTGGCGAGGCACTCCTGTCCGCCGTGACGTTGATCTTCCGCTTCACGGCACCGGGGGACCTCGGCGACAACAACGCGACCAGCACCGACGGGTCGACCGCCACCTGGGAGCTGACCGGGCAGGACCTCGCATCGGACTACACGCTCACCGCCGAGTGGAACGGTGGGGGCGGGTCGAACCTCGTGCTCTACGGACTCCTTGGCGGCGCCGGCCTGCTGGTCGTCATCGGGTTGGTCCTCCTGCTCACCCGGGGACGCAACCGCGGCGGCTCGACGCCCCAGGCGCCGCCCGGCTTCACTACCCCGGGCGGGTTCCCGCCCGCCGGTGGGCCCGCCGCGCCGCCGTGGGCAGCGACCCCGCCGCCCCAGGCACCGCCCGCGCCCCCGGTACCGCCGCAGGCCGCACCCCCGGCATGGTCGGCACCGCCCGTTGCACCACCGCAGGCGCCACCTCCGCCGCCGGCGCCTCCTGCCCCGCCGGCCGCACCGCCC
>VGBO01000061.1 GCA_016870475.1 Actinomycetota bacterium
ACTACGGGCGCGAACTGCTCGAGTTGTACGGCCTCGGTCTCGACGAGTTCACCGAAGCCGACGTCCGCGCCGCTGCGGCAGCGCTCACCGGCTGGGTGGTGCAGCCACGTTCCGATTTCGCCGTGCAGTTCGTGCTACGCCGTCACGACGCGAGGCCGCAGCAGTTCCTCGGGCGCACAGTGCGCGACGCCGCAGGTGTGGTCGACGCCGTGCTCGACCACCCGGCGTGCGCCCGATTCGTCGCTGCGAAGGTTGCTGCGTGGTTCCTCGGGGATGACGTCGATGCGGCGACGGTCGACGGTTTCGCCCGAGTGTTCCGCGACAACGACCTGCAGATCGCGCCGCTCGTCCGAGCGGTGCTGCTCGCGCGGCTTGACGGTGCCGGTTCGTCGACGGTGGTCTCGCCGTTCCCGTGGTTCGCGGGCGTGTGCAAGGTCGCCGGTGTCCGCCCGCGACCGCAGGCCTACTTCCGGGCGCTGAGCGGCGCCGGGCAGGACCCGTTCCGCCCCCCGAACGTCGGCGGTTGGCCCGGTCCGTCGGCGTGGCTCGGCGCGTCCCCGACCGCAGCGAGGCTTGCGCTCGCGTCGACGGTCGTCGACCTCCTCCCCGCGTCGTCGCCACTCCTGGCTGCCGCTGCTCGCCCCGATCTCGCCTCGCTCGCCGGGCTGCTCGGGTTGCCGGACGGTTTCGGAACGGGCACCACCGCCGCACTGCGCGACCTGCACGGCTCCTCGCCGGGTGGACGCCCCGGTGCTGCCGTGCTGGCGGTCGCGCTGGCTTCCCCGGAACTGGTGGTGGCGTGATGTCCGGGAGGTCGTCGTGCTGAATCGTCGAGCGTTCCTCTCCCTCGTCGGCGGCGCGGCGGCGACGTCGGCGGTCGGAGCGGGTGCATGGGCGGGGTTGCTGCGCGAACGGGTCGAGGACGCTGCGGCCGTCGCGGTCGGCGGCGGTTCGGTCTCGGGTCGGGTGCTCGTCGTGCTCCAGCTCGACGGCGGCAACGACGGGCTGAACACCCTCGTACCGTCCGACGGCCGCTACCGGGACGCACGGCCGAAGCTCGCTCTCCCCGAGGCCGACCTCGTCCGGGTGCGTGCCGACGGTTTCGCGCTCCACCCCGGTCTCACCCCACTCGCCGCGCGGTGGGATGCCGGTCGCATCGCAGCGTTCGAGGGCATCGGGCAGCGGAACCAGTCGCGGTCGCACTTCAAGGCGATGGACGTCTGGTGGGCGGGCACCGACGGGTCCGCGTCGACGACGGGTTGGCTCGGCCGGTGGCTCGATGCCACCGAGGGGTCGTCACCGAACCCGCTCCGTTCGATCTCGCTCGGCACGGGGGCACCCGCGCTCGTCGGTTCCCGGTCGCTGCCGACGGTCGTCCTCTCCCCCAGTCGGTTCGCTCTCGCTGCCCCGGCGCGTACCGATGCGGCGGCGATCACGGCGGCGTTCCTTGCGACGTCGGCGCCGGGTGGGGCCGGCGGCGACGTGTGGCTCGACGCCGCACGCGCTGCGATTCCCACGACCATCGAGGCGATCGACCTCGTCGACCGTGCCCGTGTCGACGATCCCGACGTCGACCTCGTGACGGGTCGGGTGAACGAGAACACGGCGTCGGCGTTGCTGCAGACCGCGGCGGGCATCATCGAGCTCGGCGTCGGCACCCAGGTGCTGCTCGTCGGGGTCAACGGGTTCGACACGCATTCGAACCAGCTCATCGTCCACGACGAGCTGTTGCGTGACGTGGCAGCGGGGATCACGGCGTTCTTCGACCGACTCGAGGCGGCAGGTCTCGCCGACAACGTCCTACTCGTGACGACGAGCGAGTTCGGTCGTCGGGTCGCGGAGAACGCGTCGGAGGGCACCGACCACGGCTTCGCCGGTGCGCAGTTCGTGATGGGCGCGGGGGTACGCGGCGGTCGTGTCGTCGGAGACGCAGGGCTCGGTGCCCTCGTCGACGGCGACCTCCCGATCGGGATCGACACCCGGTCGCTGTACGCGGTCGCACTCGACTGGCTCGGTGGTCCGACCGACGACGTGCTCGGCGGTTCGTTCGATCGTTACGGCCTCATCTGACCGTGGCAGCTTCGCCTCGCACGGTCACGAGTCTCTAGTCTTCGACCGTGGTTCTGCTCGGTCGAGTCCATCACGTGGGAATCGCGTGTGAGGACATCGTTGCGACACGCGACTGGGTGATCAGGTCGCACGATGTCCAGCGAGAGAGCGGTGTCATCTGGGACGAACTCCAGCAGGCCAACCTTTGTCTGCTCGAGGTCGGCGGGATCGCACTGGAGCTCGTGGCTGGACCCGTCGTCGCAGGGCTGCTGCGGCGAGGCCAACTGCTCTACCACGTGTGCTACGAGGTCCCCGAACTCGAGATCACGCTCGCCGAGCTCGTCGGTGATGCGTGCAGGATCGTGTCCCCACCGAAACCCGCTGTGCTCTTCGACGGTCGACGCGTGGCATTCGTTCTCGGTCCGACAGGCTTGACCGAGCTCCTGGAGCAACGGTGCGGATCGCAATAGTTTCCAACATGACGATGGAGCCGCTCGCCGGCAAGCTGTCGGGGCACGATGTGGTGACCACCGGCGCGGGGAGCCTGCTGCAGGCACTCGTCGATCCGACGTCCCCCGCTGCAGACAGCTCCACGGACGTCGTGGTGATCTGCCCGGACGGTGAGTCGATCCTGCCTCCGTTCGGATCCGCCGAACTGGTGGACGAACTCGCCGGACTGGTCGAGGCATTCGCGGTTCGTCACCCGTCCAAGTTCGTCGCCGTCTCCACACTCCTCGCGGGATCCAGGGTGCCGTCCTCTTTCGCCGACGTCGCGCTCCCCGGGGGTCGATTCGCCGCGCGCGTCAACTGGGACCGCCGGCTGTCTGAGCTTGCGCTCGGGCTTCCGAACGTCGGTGTGCTCGATCTCGCAGGGCTCTCCCAGACGGCGACCGAACCACTGACGAACGACGCCTACTGGTACCTGGGTCGCATCCGTCTCAGCACGGCAGGGTTCGACCTCGTCGCCCTCGAAGTGGAACGAATGCTCGCGGGTCTGCTTTCGCGTTCCCGCAAACTCCTGGTCCTCGATCTGGACAACACACTCTGGGGAGGCGTCGTCGGAGAGGACGGGATCGAGGGTCTGAAGCTCGGCGAGGACGGCGTCGGAAAGTGCTTCCGGGACTTCCAGGTGCATCTCCGGGCGTTGCAGGCGTGCGGTGTGCTCCTCGCCGTCGTCTCGAAGAACGACCACGCTCTGGCGGAGGAGACCATCGAGAACCATCCGATGATGGTGCTCCGACGTCCTGACTTCGTAGCCTTCAGCGCCGACTGGACCAACAAGGCGGACCGGATCGTCGCACTTACAGCCGATCTCGACCTCGGACTCGACTCGGTCGTCTTCATCGACGACAACCCTGCGGAGCGCGATCTCGTTCGGAGGACGCTCTCCGATGTCGCCGTCCCCGAGTTCCCGACGCGCAACGAGCACCTGTCGAGCTGGCTGACCGACGAGGTCGTGCCGACGCACTTCCCGCGAGTCCGGGTCCTCGAGGAGGACAGCGCCAAGACTGGGAACTACCGAGCGCGGTCCGAGCGGAAGACGGCAGCTGCGGCTGCTGCCACAGATCTGGACGGCTTCATCGAGGCATTGCAGATCGAGCTCACCTACTACGTCGACGACCTGAGCCTCGCGCAGCGGATCAGCCAGCTCTCGCAGAAGACGAACCAGTTCAACCTGACCACCGACCGACGTTCACCAGCCGAGGTGACACAGCTCATGGAGGCTGCGGACCACAGGGTCGTTGCGTGTCGGTACAGCGATCGTTTCGGGGACGAGGGGATCATCGGGGCAGCATTCCTCGATGTCGGATCGGCGCGAATGTCGAATCTGCTCCTGAGCTGCCGCGTACTCGGGCGTCGCGTCGAGTTCGCGCTCATCGCCGAGGTCGAACGACTCGCTCACGAGTCCGGCCTGGGCGAACTGACAGCGTCGTTCGTCCCGTCCGATCGGAACGGGGTCGCAGCAAGCTTCCTTCCAGCGGCGGGCTACCGGCAGACTGTCGCCAGCGAGGGTTGGACCGGGACGAAGGGAATCCGATGAGGCCGACTGTCGAGGACGTCCTCGGGGTACTGAGGCAAGAGCTCGATCTCGACGAGGGTGAGTTGTCCGTCTCGAGCAGCGCTGAGGACGTCGAGTTCTGGGACTCGCTCGGCCACCTCCGTGTTTGCATGGCACTCGAGTCTCGATTCGTCGTGCAGATCCCACTCGACGTGGTCGAGACGCTGACGTCGGTCGGGGCGATCCTCGAATTCCTCGACGCTGAATCGACGCGATGATCCTCGGTGACAGCGAACTCCGGGAGCTCGGCTTCGCGTCGCTCGGAGAGAACGTCCGTATCGACCGGCGCGCCACGATCTTCGGTCATGAGCACATCCACCTCGGATCGCATGTCCGGATCGACTCTTTCGCTGTCATCACGGCGGGTCCCGCGTCGGTCGAGATCGGTTCGTTCACCCACATCGCTGCGCACACCTACCTCTCGGGTGCCCAGGGCGGCATCACGCTCGGGTACGGCAGTGGGATAGCGCCGTTCGCTGCCCTCTACTCAGCGGTCGAGGACTACACGACCGGGCGACTGACGAACCCGTCGGTGCCCGCCGACCTCAGAGAGACCAGCGTCGGCCGAATCGTCCTCGGACCCCATGCCGCTGTCGGCAGTAGCTCCGTCGTTCTCGACGGTCGACATCTGGGTTTCGCGTCGGCGGTCGGGGCGCTGAGCCTCGTCAACAGGCGCGTTCGGCCGTTCGAGGTCGTCCACGGCAACCCGATTCGTCGGGTGGGTCGACGGCCAGAAGTGGATCTACGTCGCCGCGACGACGAACTGGTCGTGCGAGCGGCCGCCATGGGCATCGACGTGCGCTCGGAACCGGGCGGGTCGCTGGCGGGTACGTCGTGACCGCATCGATCTGAGCGACGATCAGCAGCGGAGTTCCTGCCACGCCCGGCTCGAGCGTACGGAACCGTCCGCACCGACCACAAGGCACGCAATGCCCGCCGCGTCGGCTTCACGCACGGCTTCGAGCGGCGGGATCACGCCGAGGATTGTTGCGGTCACGTCCGCGGTCGCGGTGTCGGCGGCGACGACGGTGATCGACGCGACGTCGTCCACCGGTCGCCCAGTGCGCGGGTCGATGACGTGGGCCCGCCACCGTTCGCCGACCTGGTGGCCGCGTCGGGCCCGACCCGATGTGGCGAGTCCGCCGTCCTGCACCCGGACCGCGTCGATCGGCGGTTCGTTGTCGTAGGGGCGCAGCGGGTTCTCGACGCCGACGACGAGCGGCGCCCCGCCGTGGTGCCGCAGATCGCCCCCTGCATTCACGACGACGCCGGCGAGGTCGCCCACCGTGGCGAGCGCCGCCTCCACGGCCCGGTCGACGATCCAGCCCTTGGCGAATGCGTTCAGGTCGATGCCGCTGATGGCACCGTCGACGACGACATCGCCGTCGACCACCCGGTAGGGCGGGTCGGCGATTCCGGCGGCGGTTGCGCGCAGCAGCGCGTCATCGGGTTCGATCCCGGTGTGTTCGGCGGTGCGCCACAGGCTGACGAGCACACCGACCGACGGGTTGAAGCGACCACCGGACGCCACCTGGTGGTCGCGCGCGGCGCCGAGCACGGCGCGCAGTTCGTCCGACGGTCGGGCGACCTCACCCCGTTTCCAACGGCTGAGCTCGCTCGCTGCGTTGAAGATGTCGAAGACCGCCTGCAGGCGCCGGATCTCCTCGACGACAGCTCGATCGGCGGCTGCGGCAACGCTGTCGTCGGGCCCGTGGACGTCGACGACGACGACCGTGCCGAGCAGCGGCTCGTGCACGAACCGCCACGGGCCGTCCGTCATCGCACCGTGCCGGCGCCGTGGAGTTCGGCGATCTCGTCGTCGGTGAACCCTGCGGCGCGCAGGACGTCGTCCGTGTGCTGACCCACCCATGCGGGTGGGCCTGCGACGGCGCCGTCGGTGCGGGAGAACCGGGGGGCGGGGCGCGGTTGGGGGATGCCGGCGACGTCGACGAAGGTGCCGCGGGCGATGTTGTGGGGGTGCTCGTACGCCTCGGGGATGGTGAGCACGGGGGCGAAGCACACGTCCGGACTCGATTCGAGCAGTTCGCACCACTCGGCCCGGGTGCGGGTGCGGAACAGCGCGCGCATGCGTTCCTTCAGTTCCGGCCAGCGGCTGCGGTCCATCTGATCGTCCCATTCGGGGCCGGCGAGATCCATGAGCCGTCGGAGTTCGGCGTAGAACTGCGGTTCGATCGACCCGATCGACACGTATTCGCCGTCGGCGCATTCGTAGGCGTCGTAGAACGGAGCGCCGGTGTCGGTGGTGTTGTTGCCCCGGGGTGCGAGCCGGCCGATGTGGCTGAGCCCGTGGAACGGCGCCATGAGCAACGCCGCGCCGTCGACCATCGCCGTGTCGACGACCTGACCGTTGCCGGAGCGTTGCGCTTCGAGCAGGGCGGCGAGGATGCCGACCGCGAGCAGCATCCCGCCACCACCGAAGTCTCCGACGAGGTTGATCGGCGGGGTGGGGGGTTCGCCGGCCCGGCCCATGTGGGCGAGCGCGCCGGCGAGCGCGATGTAGTTGAGGTCGTGGCCGGCAGTCTGGGCGTAGGGGCCGTCCTGCCCCCACCCGGTCATCCGGCCGTAGACGAGGCGCTGGTTCCGGGCGAGGCACACGTCGGGTCCGAGGCCGAGGCGTTCCATGACGCCCGGGCGGAACCCTTCGATGAGGGCGTCGGCGCCTTCGACGAGGCGGAGGACGACCTCGACGCCGGCGGGGTCCTTCAGGTCGACCGACACGGAACGTCGACCGCGACCGAGCACGTCGAGCGGCGGCCGGGTCGGGGCTTCGGCGGGTGCCCGTTCGGCCCGGTCGACGCGAATCACCTCGGCACCGAGGTCGGACAGCACCATGCCGCAGAACGGGCCGGGCCCGATGCCCTGCAGTTCGACGACGGTGAACCCCTGCAACGGTCCTGCCATGACGCGCAACCTCCCCGGACCGGGACCCTCCCCTCGGGGGGTCGCCGATCCGGGGACGGTAGCGCGACCGGTCAGAGGTCAGTGAGCGATCCGGGGCCGCCGGTGCAGACGTTGCCGATGAACGTGGTGCCGAGGTTACCGAGGGAGTCCTTGGCGCTCACGGTCAGGTTCCGGAACCCCGAACCCTTCGTGTCGGCGACCTTGAAGCGGTACTTCGACCCGCCGACGTCGGTGAGGTTGACGGTGTGGCGACCCGTCCAGTCGTCGTAGGACGCCGTGACCTTGCGGACCCCGTCGGGGCTGGCGAGTCCGAACACCAGCACGATCGATGCGTCGCAGGCGATCGAGACGACCTGCGCGGTGGGCCCGTCGTTCTCGCCGATGATCGGAGCGGTGCGGGGCAGGGTCGGGCTGGTGCGCACACCGGAACCGTCGACGGTGGGGGCAGCTGCGGCGGGTGCCGAGCCGGTGGCGGGGGGATCGCTCGCCGGGCTCGACGGGCTCGTCGGCGCATCGTCGCCGGATGCCCCGGCTCCGGCGTCGGCGCCGATGCCGCGCTGCGCAGTCGGTTCGGCGGTGCCGTCGGCGGCGACGGCGTCGTTGACGTCCCGGTCGGGCACGGTGCCGTTGGTGTCCTCCCATGCGGCGACGGCCACGTCAGCCGACGCGAACGTGCTGCCGACGGCGACGGCGACGGCGCCGATGCCGACGGCAATCGTGCCGAGGGCGGCGATCGTGCCGATGATCAGGTTCGTGCGAGTGGTGCTTGCCATGTTGTTGCTCCCGTGTCCACCGCTGTCCGTGCGGTTCTGCCGGGGAGATCCACGGCACCGGCGGGCGGTCACAACTTTTTCGACGCCGGTCGTCTGCGGTCGCGATCCCGCTCCCGCTCACGGCCGGGGTCATCGGTGCCAGACTGCTGCGGTTGTCGCCGCGTCACATGGGGGGTTCCGATGACGGGGATGTTGGCGGGGTACCGGGTCCTCGACCTGTCGCAGTACCTGGCGGGTGCCGGGGTGACCAGGATGATGGCCGAGCTCGGGGCCGACATCGTGAAGGTCGAGATCGCCCCCGACGGCGACCCGGCCCGACTCCTTCCGTTCGTGAAGGAGGGGCGGTCGAGCTTCTTCGTGCAGATGAACCGGGGGAAGCGGAGCGTCTGCATCAACTGGGACTCCGAGGAAGGTCTCGCCCTCGTGCACCGATTGGCTCGCCGCTGCGACATCCTCGTGGAGAACTTCGCGCTCGGGGTGCTCGAGCGTCGTGGCCTCGACTACGAGTCGTTGCGGGCCGAGAACCCGAGGCTCGTGATGTTGTCGGTGAGCGCGTTCGGTCGGACGGGCCCGTGGGCCGATCGGCCCGGGTTCGACGGGATCGCCCAGGCGTTCTCGGGGATGATGCACATGACCGGCGACCCGGACGGCCCACCTGCTGCGGCGGGGTTCGCGATCGCCGATTCGACCGCTGCGGTGCACGGGTTCGCAGCGCTCGGCTACGCGCTGCTGCACCGGGAACGCACCGGTGAGGGCCAGCACATCGACATCGCGATGGTGGACGCCATGTTCCACCTGTCCGAGGTGTTGTCGCAGTACGACCTCTCGGGCGGGAGCTACCGGCCGAACCGGATCGGCCAACACCATCCGCTCGTCTGCCCGGTCGGGGTGTACCGGGTGCCGGAGGGGTGGGCGCTGCTGATGTGCCTCGACCGGCAGTGGCCATACCTGACCAAGGCGATGGGGCGACCGGACCTGGCGACGGATCCCCGGTTCAACCCCTCGACGGTGCGTGCCGAGAACCAGGCGGAGCTCATCCCGCAGATCCAGGAGTGGTTGCTGACCTTCCCCGACAACGATGCGGTGTTCGAGGCGTGTCGCGTGGCGCGCATCCCGATCGCTCCGGTGATGGATCCGGTCGAGACGATCACCCACCCGCAGTACGTGGCGCGCGACATGGTGCGCCGGGTGCCGGACCCCGTCGTCGGTGACGTGCTGATCGCCGGGTTCCCGTTCAAGTTCTCGGCACAACCGGAGCTGCCCGACATCGTCGCCCCGCTCCTCGGTGAGCACAACGCCGAACTGCTCGGCGAACTGCTCGACATCGACGCCGCGGAGGTTGCTGCGCTCGAGGCCCGTGGCGTGCTGCACCGCAGCGACCGGTGAGTGGCGTGACGACCGGGCGTGTCGCCGCTGCGGCGGTGTCGATCGCGCTGGTCGTCGTGTACGCGGGAGGCTCGGGGCGGTGGGTCTCGCAGGGTGACCGGTGGTACCGGTCGCTGGAACGCCCGCCGTGGCAACCGCCCGACGTGGTCTTCGGCCTCGCGTGGCCGTACAACTTCACCATGCTGGCGGTCGTCGGCGTGGTCGTGGCGTCATCGGCCGACGGGCGCGGTCGGGCCGTGTGGCTCGCCGCGTTCACCCTGAGCGTCGTCGCAGCGCTCGGCTGGGCCCGCCTGTTCTACGTGTCGCACGCACTGTGGCCGGCGGCGGGATCGCTGGCCGTTGCCGCGCTGGCGACCGTGCCGATGCTCGTCGTGGCGTGGCGGACGCGTCCGTGGGCAGGCATCGTTCTGGTGCCGTACCTCCTGTGGCTGTGCATCGCGACGTCGCTCGCCGGCGGCTACGCCGCCCGAAATCCGACCTGAACAGTCCGTTTCGACACCTCTGCCGCTAGTGGCGATAAGGACAATTGCTGCCCTGTCGATTGGTCGCTCGGCCCGGTCCCTCCACTGGGTCGGGCGCCGCCGCGTCGAGGGGCCGACCAACGGCCGACCCCTCGCACGGAATTTCGGGTTCGGATGGTCGGCGTCAGGAGCCGAGTGCGGCGTCCTTGAAGCCCTTGAGCGCGGTCACCTTCGCCACGGTCTTCTCGGGGATCTGGATGCTCTCGCCGGTGGCGGGGTTGCGGCCGGTGCGGGCGGCGCGGGTGCGACGCTCGAACGACGCGATGCCGGGCAGCGTCACCTTGTCGCCGGCGACGACACGCTCGAGGATGACGTCGCCGATGGCGTCGATGATCGCCCCGGCGGTGCGGGCGTCGACGCCCGCCTTCTCCGCCACGAAGTTGGTCAGTTCCCGCTTCTTCACGTTGGCCATGTGGCCCTCCTCAGGTCTCCGGGCTCGAAAAAGCCTGTCGCACATTCTCCCGCGCCGGTGCGCACAACTGGGGGATGCCAGCCGCCCTCGCTCACGCGCCGGCAGGGCGCGCGTGCTGTTCCCGCAACACACCCTTCTGGATTTTCCCGATGGAGTTCCGGGGCAGGTCGTCGACGAACGCGACCCGGGACGGGATCTTGAACCGGGCGAGGCCTCCGTCGACACAAGTCGTCCGGATCTCCTCTTCGGTGGCCGCTGCGCCCGACCGCAGCACGACGACGGCGACCACCTCCTCGCCCCATTCGGGTTCGGGAACGCCGACGACCGCGACCTCGAGCACCGCAGGGTGCGCGTAGATCGCCTCCTCGATCTCCTTCGACGCCAGGTTCTGCCCCCCACGGATGATGAGGTCCTTCTTCCGGTCGACGATGTGCAGGTACCCGTTCCGGAACACGCCGACGTCCCCGGAGTGCATCCACCCGTCGCGCAGTACCTCATCGGTGCGTGCGGGGTCGCGCCAGTAGCCGCGCATCACGTAGGAACCCTTGAAGATCACCTCGCCACGTTCGCCGTCGGCGACGTCGTTGCCGTCGTCGTCGACGAGTCGAACGTGGATCCCGTAGGAGGCCTGTCCGGCGGAGGCGAGCACCGCCTGGTCGCCGGCGAGTGCGTCGACGTGTTCGTGCTTTCGGAGCATCGTGCCCATCGCTGCGGTCTCCGTCATGCCGTAGAGCTGCACGAACACCGGACCGAACGTCTCGATCATCTCCGCGACGCGTTCCGGTGGGATCGGCGCCGACCCGTAGCCGATGGTCCGCACGGCGGGGAGCGGAACCGGCGACGCCCGGTGTGCTTCGAGCACCCGGTAGAGCATCGTCGGGACGAGCTGGGTGTGGGTGGTGGCGAGCCGGTTCATCGTGTCGAGGAAGTCGGCTCCGTCGAAGGAACGCACCTCGGTGAACACGATCGTCCCGCCGGCGTAGAGGACGGGGACGAAGCTGATGTTGACCGAGGAGTTGTGGGGGATCGACACCAGGTACCGGGTGGCGGCGTCGACGTCGTACTCGGTGAGCACGTTCGCCGCGTGGTGCAGCATCGCCGCGTGGGTGAACGTGGCGCCCTTCGGCCGACCGGTCGTGCCCGAGGTGTAGATGATCGCCGCGTCGTCGGACCACGCGACGTCGAGGAGGTGCGGCGGTGGTGCAGCCGGGTGCGCGGCGAGCTGCGCCTCATAGGGGTCTGCAGGGTCGTCGAGCCACACCGGTGGGGCGATGAGCCCAGCGGCGACGAAGGGGTCGAGCATCGGCGCGAACTCCACCTCGCTCACCACGACGGCCGGCTCGGCGTTGTCGATGATCGCCTGCAGGTCGGCCGACGACAGCCGGAAGTTCAGCGACGCTGCGATTGCGCCGAGCTTCCAGGTGGCGACGAGCACCTCGATCACGTCGATCCGGTTGTGGACGAGGAGCGCGACCCGGTCGCCCCGGCCGACACCTCGACCGTCGAGGAGCGCTGCGAGCCGGTTCGCCCGGGCGTCGAGCTCCGCGTAGGTGAGCGTCCGTCCGCCCTCCTCCACCGCGACCGCGGACGGGGTGCGGACGGCGTGGTGGGACGTCATGAGTCCGAGGTGCATGGGATGCACGGTACGCGCCCTCCACGAGGCGAGGTCGATCGCTACGGGGCGCCACGTCCAATCGTCACGATCACCTACCGTCACTATCGTTTCGGCCATGTCGGCAACGGCGGTGGGGTGGATGGTCGCCATCGGTGTCGCCGTCGCCGTCGGGGGATCGCTCCTGTACCGACGGTGGCGTGCATCGACACTGGTCGAGCGCCACAGCGAGGCGTTGCGGCGCCTCGGGGAGCTGAATGCGGCGCTCGCATCGAGGCTGGCCGCGCCCCCGAAGCTCGTGCGCCATTTCGAGGACGCCCTCCGGTCGAAGCAGGCGTTCGATCGCCATGACCTGCGGGCGTTCCTGTTCCGTTGCCTCGCTTCGCACCGGGTGGAGATCAACGGCCGGCTCGCCGAACGGACACGACTCGAGACCGCCTTCACCGACTACCTGCGGGAGGTGCAGTCGATCGCCTCAACCTCGCTCGGCGGTTCCACGGCGCCCGACCTCCCTGCCGAGAAGTTCCGCCGGATCGAGCAGCGGCTGTTCGACCGGCGCAAACTCGACCGCCCGAACGTCGTCATCGACATCCGGTGCACGGTCACCTACCGGAGCCCGAAGGGACGGAACTTCTACAAGCGGAGCGCTGCCTTCGGCCTCGCCGAGATCGCGCAGGCCATGGTCGAGCTCGAACACGTCGACCTCACCCGGCTGCAGGCGCAGCAGCAACGGGAGCAGTTGAGCGCCTCGACACGGGTCGACGTGCTCAACCGTGACGGTCGGCGATGCCGCATGTGCGGGCGCACCTCCGCGGTGGTGGAGCTCCACGTCGACCACATCGTGCCGGTCTCCCGTGGCGGCACCAACGACATGTCGAACCTGCAGGCCCTCTGTCGGGACTGCAACCTCGGCAAGTCGAACCGGTTCGTCGGCTGAGCGACGTGCGGGCGAGCCACCCGATCGTCGATGCCACAGTTGCGACTCAGTTCTCGTCGAGAAGGCCGAGCATCGACGCCACGCGATCGTCGCTGACGACGATCAGGCGGGACACCGCACGGCTCACGCCGATCAGCAGCAGCGGTTCGAGGCTCTCGGTACTCATGGTCCCGTCGGCTACCAGCACGACCGTGTCGAACTCCAGTCCCTTGACCCGGTGCACGCTCTCACAGAGCACGCCGGTTCCGGGGGTCTCCCAGCGTCGCAGGCGGATCGTCTCGTGCAGATGGTCACGCCAGCTCGCACTCGTCGTCAGGACCGCGGTCTGGCTCGCAGCGACACCGGCCTCGTCGAGCGCGGCGAGCTCGGCTCGGGCGACCTCCGCCGCTTCGATGCGGTCCGCTACCCGGCGGTGCTCGATTGCGAGCGAAGCCAGGGCACCCGGGCGAGGCCGACCGGCTCGATGGGCGTATGTGTTGCTCAGCAACTGCGCGATGCCCTTCGTGTTGCGAAGGTTGACGCGCAACTGGCAGCGCGCGAATCCGTCGTCGACTGCGGGGGGCGTGAAGACCCCGTCGCGCGCTGTCCGCTGGGTCTCGTCGGCGAC
>VGBO01000062.1 GCA_016870475.1 Actinomycetota bacterium
GACCGGTCACGAGCATGGAGGTGAGGTCGTCGGTCGGGTTCCGCAGCCGCTCCTCGGCGAGAGCGAGGCCGTAGGCGTCGGTCTCCGCCTTGATCTCCTCGATCGAGTGCCGGTCCACGCCGTACTCGTGCGGTGAGAGCATCCGGTTGGTGAGGTCGACCATGCGCTGCTGGTCCTCCTCCGGGATGCCCATCATGTCGCAGATGACGGCAGCGGGGAGCTCCTGGGCGACCGCGGCGACGAACTCGACGTGGGCCTTCCCGTCGGGGCCGACCGGCTCGGCGCGGAGGCGGTCGACGATGGCGAGCACCCGCCGTTCGACCGCCGGTGCGAGTGCCCGGACCTGCTTGGGGGTGAAGCCCTTGTTCACGAGCTTGCGGGTGAGCGTGTGCTCCGGCGGGTCCTGCACGATCATCGTGTCCGCGACGACGTTCGGCTCGCCCGGGTCGCCGACCGCAGAGACCCCCATGGTGGAGGTGAACCGCTGATGGTCGGCGCTGATCGCCGCCACGTGGTCCCACCGGGTCACCGACCAGAACGGCCGTCCCGTGGCCTGGTGCTCGTCGATCGCGATCGGCCGCTCCTCGCGCCGCTTGGCGAGGATGCCGTGGATGTCGTGACGACCCCAGGTGTGGAAGTCGGCGAGGTTGATCTCGTCGTGGTCGAGGTCGGTCCACGGCATCGGGACCAGTTCGCTCCGCGAGAGCCGGTTGATCTCGAGGCCGGCGGCGTTGGTCGTGTCGGTCATCGTCCCCTCCCGGAACGTCCGCCCGGCGGACGCATCGAACGCTAGTCGCCGTGATCGATCCTCGTCGGTGCTCGGTCACCCCGCTACGGTCGGTGTCTTCGGTGAAGGTGGGGCAGTGGACATCTCGGGTGTCGCAGCGATCGTGGGGGTCGCAGAGACGGACTACGTGCGGGGCTCGGACGTCCCGATCCCCGATCTGGTGCTCCAGGCGTGCATGGACGCCTGCGCGGACGCGGGCATCGACCCGAGCACGGTCGACGGCATCCTCCCGCCGCCCGGGATCATCTCGAGCGAGGAGATCGCCGCGAACCTCGCGATTCCCGACCTGCGGTACGCCGTGACGGTGCACATGGGCGGCGCGAGTCCGGTGGCCGCGCTGCAGTCGGCGGTCATGGCGATCGCGTCGGGCATCGCGACGACGGTCCTCGTGACCGTCGGGTGGAACGGGTACTCCGCGTTCCGCCCGCGGCCCGGGGTCCGGCCGTCGAAGCGCCAGCTCGACCCGGGACCCTTCATCGACGTGAGCCGGAACTTCTACGCGCCGTACGGCGTGCGCTCGGCCGTGCAGTGGTACTCGATGTACCTATCCCGCTACGTGCGGCGGTACGGCATCGGCCCCGAGGCGGCAGCGGAGATCGCACTCACGTGCCGGGAGCATGCGCACCTCAACGACAAGGCGCTAATGCGCGGCCGACCGATGACGATGCAGGACTACCTCGACTCGCCGTTCATCACCGAGCCGATGCGCAAGCTCGACTGCTGTCTCGAGACCGACTGCGCAGCAGCGGTGATCCTCACCTCGACCGAACGGGCACGCGACCTCCGGCACACGCCGGTCGTGTGGCTCGGCGGTGCGGAGGGGCACCCGTATCCGGCGGACGAGGTGACGAACCGGCCCGACATCCTGCGACTCGGCCTCCACAGCGCAGCGCCCCGGGCGTTCGCCATGGCCGGCGTACGTCCACACGACATGGACGTGCTCGAGATCTACGACTGCTTCACCTATGTCGTCCTCATGGAGCTCGAGGCGCTCGGGCTGTGCGAGGAGGGCGGCGCGGCCGACTTCGTCAAGGACGGGACGATCCGACTCGGAAGTCGGTACCCGATGAACACCCACGGCGGGTTGCTGTCCCAGGGCCACTGCTGGGGGATGAACCACATCGTGGAGGCGACACGCCAGCTCCGCCACGAGGCCGGCGCAGCGCAGGTCGAAGGCTGCGAGCTGGGCCTCGTCACCGGATACGGCGACCTCGGCGACGGCAGCGTCGCCGTGCTGGCGAGGGGATGAGGGCATGAGCGGAATCGGATCCGACGCGACGCCTCGGGCGGCGAAGAAGTACGTGCCCCGTCCCGAGGGCCACAACCTCGAGTTCCACCTCGCCGCCGTGCGCACCGGCCTGCTGCACGTGCAGCGTTGCCGTGCGTGCGGCGTGTGGCGGCACCCGCCACGTACCTACTGTCCGGCATGTCACGCACCGGACTTCGCGTTCGAACCGGTGTCCGGTCGCGGGACCCTCTACTCGATGGCGGTGAACCACTTCACCGTCGACGCGGCATGGCTCCCCGAAGTGCCCTTCGTGACCGCCGTCGTGGAGCTCGTCGAGGGGCCGCGCGTCGTCGGTGCGTTGCGAGGTGTGCCGCTCGAGGAGGTCGAACTCGGTCTCGAGGTGGTCGTGACCCCCGAGCCCCGTGGTGAGGAGTTCGCGTTCCTCTGGGTCGATCGGCTCGATGCTCAGTCGAGGATGCGGTAGCGGAGGTGGCCGTCGACCGCTCGGGCCTCGGCCCGTCCGGTCTGGCGGAGGTACTCGAGGTGGGCGAAGGTCTCGCTGTCCGCCATCACGCCCCACGAGTGCGGCTTGAAGAGGACCTTGGAGTACTCGGCCACGGTCAGCTCGTTCCCGGGAGCGTGCAGCGCCGCGTTCGTGATCGTCGCGATCCGCTCGTGGTGGTGTTCGATGATCTCCTTCGAACGGCCGATCAGGTCGCCGAAGACGAGTCCGTGCGCCGGGAGCACCGTCCGGACCTCACTGAACTCGAACATCTTCTCGAGTGAGGCGAAGAAGTCACGGAGGGGGTGGCGCTGCGTGGTCAGCCCGGAGATGTGCGGGGTGATCGTCGGGAGCAGGTGATCGCCCGACACGAACGTCCCTTCCGTCGGGTCGAGCAGGCACAGGTGGTCGTCGGTGTGCCCAGGCGTGTGCACGGCCTGCCAGTCGCGGTCCGCGAGCCGGATGACCTGGCCATCCCGCACCCGTGACGACGGACGGGGCGGCTGCCAGGTGCGGCTGCGCAGCAGCGGCACGATGCGCCAGCGCACCCGTTCCCGCCACTCGTTGTCCGGTGGCGGTCCGCCCCAGGGGAGCGGGCGGTCCCACGGGGAGTGCCGCTCGCGCCCGGTGAGCCGGAGCATCGCGTTCTCGATGGCACCCATCTGGGCCGAGTAGTCACCGGGGACCGCGACCTCGCGCACGAAGTCGTCCTCCTCGTGGGGGTCCCAGTAGGTCTTGAAGTGCTCGTGGGTGACGAGCTCGGCCCCGCTGACCTGCCGGAGTCGCGCCGCTGCCCCGTAGTGGTCGGGGTGGGAGTGCGTGACGAGCACGGTGTGGCAGCGCCGGACGGGCAGCCCGGCCTCGGCGAGGCTTCGCACGAGCACCCGCCACGAACTCGTCGACGGCATGCCGGGGTCGACGAGGGCGAACCCGGCGCGGTCGGGGATCACGTAGCAGTTGATGTGGCCGAGGCCGGGGAGATCGAGGGGGAGCTGGATCCGCAGCACGTCGGGAGCGACCTCGCGCGCTCCCGGCATGGCGGGCTGGCGTTCCTGGCGGACGAGAACCGGCGCGCTCATGGTCGCCTCACCCGTGGGTCGACAGGCCGCCGTCGACGGGAATCGTGATGCCGGTCAGCCAGGCGCCCGCTCGGCTCGCGAGGAAGATCACCGCGCCGGCGACGTCCTCGGGTTCGCCGATCCGCTTGCGGGGCACCTTCGACGCGATCCGTTCCCGGCTCGCAGGGTCGTCGAGCAGGTAGCCCATCATCTTGGAACGGAACGGCCCGGGGGCGATCGAGTTCACCGTGATGTGGTCGCCGACCACGTTGTGGGCGAGGTGGCGGGCCAGCATGTGGATGCCGGCCTTGGACGCCGAGTACGAGAAGTTGTCGCCGATGGGGACCATGATCCCGTCGATCGAGCCGATCATGATCACCCGAGCCGGGTCCTCGGCGGTCGCTCGTGCCTTCAGGAGCGGGAGCAGCGCCTGGGTCAGCAGGAACGGCGCGCGCACGTTGATGTTCATCACCTTGTCGAACCCCGCTGCGGGGAACTCCCCGAGGGGTGCACCCCAGGCTGCGCCGGCGTTGTTCACGAGGATGTCGACGTGGTCCTCACGCTCCCCGAGCGCAGCGACGAAGCCGGCGAGTCCTGCGTCGTCGGCGAGATCGTGGGGGAGGGAGATGCATTCGCCCAGGGTGGCGAGGCGCTCGGCGGCGGCGTCGCAGTCCGATGCCTTCCGGGAGGTGATGTAGGTCCGTACCCCGTTGGCCACGAGCCCTTCGGCGATCATGTACCCGATTCCCCGGCTGCCGCCGGTGACGACGGCCACCTTGCCGGCGACGCTGAAAAGGTCCTCGATCTGCATGCGTGTTCCCCCCGGGGCCTCGCGCCACACCGCCGTGGCACCCGGCGAACCCTACCGGGCGGGGCCCTCGCGGACCCGAACCCGCACTCGACCGCCGGACCGGGCCCTCCGCCCGCTATTCTGGTAAGTGCTCATTCGGTCACGTTCCAGGTTGCGGTCTCGTTATCGGGTGGTGCGTACGGTCTTGCTCATGGCGGGCAACACCAGTGAAACGAGGAAAGCAGCAAGATGCCCACGGGAACCGTGAAGTTCTTCAATGCCGAAAAGGGCTTCGGCTTCATCAACGTCGACGGTGGCGGACAGGATGTGTTCGTCCACTTCTCGAACATCGTCGGGTCCGGGTACCGGTCCCTCACCGACGGCCAGAAGGTCGAGTTCGAGGTCGGACCGGGCCGGAAGGGTCCGGAGGCGTTGAACGTCCACGGGCTCTGACCCGTAGGTCCACACGGACCGGAATCGGAGGGGCGGCGCTGCGGTGCCGCCCCTCCGGCGCGTCCGGGCACGGTTCAGGGGCGGAACCCGAGCGCCCGCGGGTGGAGGCGGGCGGGCTGGCTGACGACCCGGTAGGCGGTCCGCACCCACTCGCAGACCATCGGCCGCGTGTCCCGAGGATCGATCATCTCCTCCATCTGGAACCGGTTCAGCGGGCCGATCGGACCACGGGCGCTCTCGATGCGCGCCTCGATCTCGGCGCGGAGCGCCACCGGATCGGCGGACTCGGCGAGTTGGCGCTTGTACGCGGCCTCGATGCCGCCCTCCGGCGGGATCCCGCCGACATCCGCGGAGGGCCAGCACACCCGCACCTGTGGCGCGGCCTGCGGTGACGCGTAGTTGTTCCCCGCCACACCGAAGGAGCGGCGCAGGATCGCGGTGAAGATCGGCACCTTGATCTGGGCGAACGCGATCATCCACTCACCGCCCTTGCGGATCGTTCCCGCCTCCTCGTGTTCGATGCCGACGGCGAAGCCGGGGTTGTCGACGAGGTTCAGCACGGGCACGTGGAACAGGTCGCACAGGTCGAGCATCCGGCGGAGCTTGTCGCAGCCATCCGCGGTGAGCGCCCCACCGTTGACGTGGCGGCTGTCCGAGGCGATGACCCCGACCGGGTGGCCGTCGAACCGGGCGAACCCGGTGACCTGATCGGTTCCCCAGTGCGGACCGATCTCGAAGAACGAGTCCCGATCGGCGAGCAGGGTGATCAGCCGACGGATGTCGAACGTCGTCGTCCGCTTGCGGGGGATGATGCCGAACAGCTCCTCCTCCCGGCGGTCCGGACCGTCGTCAGGCTGCGACGGCAGGACCGGCGGCGCTTCGTACACGCTCGAGGGAAGGTAGGAGAGGAACCGGCGGGTCATCTCTACCGCCTCCTCCTCGGATTCGGCGAGGTTGTCGACCGAGCCGTTCCGGCAGTGGATCTGCCAACCGCCGAGGTCCTCCTTCGTGACCTCGTAGCCGACGGCGTGCGCGACGACCGGCGGCCCGGCCACGAAGAGCTGGGCGATGTCTCGCACCATCACCGAGAAGTGGCCGAGGACGGCCTTGGCCGCGCCGATGCCGACCACCGACCCGAGGAGCAGGTTCACGACGGGGACGTTGGCGAGCTGTTCGGCGTACGGCGTGCTGCCGAGGTGCGCGGGGAGGAAGGAACCACCGCCGCCGGAGACCCTCGGTCGTCCTGCCGTGATCGCCCCCGAGCTCTCCTTCGCCGTCGACTCCGCCGCCGTCCGCTGCTCGGGGACCATGGCCGCCACGCTGCCGCCACCCGAGGACCCGTCGAGGAGACGGACCGACGGGACCTTCAGCTCGAGCGACAGGCGGTCGAGGTGCAGGCTCTTCGCGCCGATCGCGCCGTCGGCGTGCCCGCCGCGGGAGGTGAAGTCGTCGGCGCACACCACTGCGGTCCGCCCGTCGATCGCGCCCCAGCCGCCGACGTGGTTCGCCGGGGTGAACGCCGCGATCCGGCCCTCGTCGTCGTAGGACGCGAACCCGGCGAGGCTGCCGACCTCGTTGAAGCTGCCGTCGTCGAGGAGCAGCGCGATGCGCTCCCGGCAGGTGAGCTTGCCCCGGCTGCGCTGGCGCACCACGCCCGGATCGGTGGAGTCGGCTGCGAAGCGCGCCGCGGCCATCGACTGCAGGGTGCGCACCTCCTTGAGCATCGGGGCCCAACCGTCGTCGCTGGTCGCCGCGGTGCCGATCGCACCGGCTGCGGAAGGGTCGATGCCGACGACGACCTGGCCGGTCCGGACGGGGTCACCCGGGGCGAGGTCGGCGAGCGCCCGGACGACGCCAGCGACCGGCGCGGTCACGTGGGTCTCCATCTTCATGGCGTTGACGACGAGCACGGCCTGGCCGGCGGCCACCGCATCGCCGACGGCCACTCGGACCTCGACGACGGTGGCGTCGAGCGGCACGGTCACCCCGGTGCAGCCCTCGGGGACGTCGAGCGCCGGAACGGGCGCGGAGGGGGACGGCGCGGAGGCTCCGGCCGGTCCGGCGGCCTCGTCGAGCAGGGAACGGAGCGGGCTGGCGGTCGAGCCGCCGATCGGGTCCGCGAGCGTGGGGTCTTCGTCGAGCAAGGTCGTCCTGGCGTCGCCGGCGACGACGGTCGGGGCAGTCACGAGCGCACGGAGTTGCCCGAGGTTCGTCGGCAGGCCGGCGATCTGGAAGTCTGCGAGCGCCCGGTCGGCGCGGGCGAGCGCCGACGCGAGGGACCCTTCGGAGCCGCTCGCCGTGACCACCTTCGCGAGCAGCGGGTCGAACTGCGGCGGCGGGGCGTATCCGGCGTACCCGCTTCCGTCGACCCGCACCGCGGGTCCGGACGGCTCCTTGTACGCGGTGATCATTCCCGCACCGCGGGCGACGACCCGGGCCTGGACGGCGAACCGGTTCGGCGCAGGCGGCGGACCGTCACCGAGCCCGAGGTCGTCGAGCGTGGCACCGCCGGCGACGAGGAACTGGAGCTCCACGAGGTCGAGGCCGGTGACGACCTCGGTGATGGTGTGCTCCACCTGGATGCGTGGGTTGCACTCGATGAACACGTGGTCGCCGGTCTCGGGAACGACGAGGAACTCGACCGTTCCCGCGTTGCGGTAATCGGCGGCACGGACGAGCACCACGGCGTCGGCGTGGAGTCGGTCGCGCAACACGCCCGGCAGGTTCGGTGCCGGTGCGATCTCGACGACCTTCTGGTTGCGCTGCTGGACGGAGCAGTCACGCTCGTGGAGGTGGGTGACCGCGCCGGTGGCGTCGGCGAGGACCTGGACCTCGATGTGTCGGGGTCGGTCGAGGAGACGCTCGATGAACACCGCGCCGTTGCCGAACGCCGCCTCCGCCTCGCTGCGGCATCGCTCGAACGCCTCGGGCAGATCGTCTGCTGCGCGGACCGCCCGCATCCCTCGCCCGCCACCGCCGGCGGCGGCCTTGAGCATCACCGGGTAGCCGATGCTCGCAGCGACCCGCTCCGCTTCGGTGACGTCGGCAACCGGTGCGTCGGAGCCGTCGAGGACGGGGATGCCGAGCGACGAGGCGAGTGCCCGTGCGGCGACCTTGTCGCCGAAGAGTTCGAGGGCTTCCGGCGACGGCCCGACGAAGGTGATCCCCGCCGCGGCGCAGGCGCGAGCGAATGCAGCGTTCTCCGCGAGGAAGCCGTAGCCCGGGTGCACGGCGTCGCAGCCCTCGTCGCAGGCGACACGCACGATCGTGTCGATGTCGAGGTACGCCGCGACCGGGTCGGCGCTCGCCGGTAGTGCGACCGCGCGGGTGACGGCTCGCGTGTGGAGCGACCGGGAGTCGACCGGTGCGTACACGCCGATCGACTCCATGCCGAGCGCGGCGGCCGCCTCGGCGATGCGGACGGCGATCTCGCCACGGTTGGCGATCAGCACACGGCGGTGCACGGACATCACGACCCCCTCGTGCCGGGACGGTTCGCCTACCGGCGGAGCGAGCCTGCCGCGCCGAGCGCGGCCCTGTCCACCGCCGCGCCGGTCAGCCGGTGTACGCGGGCGGGATCACGGTCGACCCGCCGCCGCCGCCACCGTCTCCGCCGCCCGAGCTCCGGGTCGAGGGGTCGATCGGGAACGAGAACGGGGTCACCGACGCCCGCCACCACACGTTCGTCTGCCGGTGCTGGTCCCCGGCCATGCAGAAGCCGTCGGAGCGGCACGAGAGGGCGGCGGGTCGAGAGTCGAACGCGTTCGGCGCGTCGACGAGGACGTAGGACGGGGAGATGGTCCACGTGCCGTTCTCACGTGTGGCGAGGTACATGTTGGCCGCGATGCCGCCTGCGGCGTCGTCGGCGACGCCCGCCACCGCACAGCTGTTCATCGTCGGGCACTCGATCTCGGTCAGGTAGTTGCCGTTCGCTCCCTTGTCGAGGTTCGCCACCGTCGGGGTGCCGTCGTTCGGCCACAGCACTCAACTACGGGTATTCGCGGATCCGGACTTGTTGCAGTACGACGAAGTATGGGCCGCCGCGGGAACGCGGAATGACAACTTCGGTGCGGCACCAGCTGACATCGTGCGCGTCGCCGGTGGCGTTGTCACCGACTCAAAACGCGCCTGATTTCGATGGTTGTCGTTTCTGACATCCTCCGATTTCATCGTGGCGAAGTCGATCAGAGATTGGTTATCGGGTGGAACAAGAACGTCCGTCAGCCAAGATGACCATGTCGTGAGGAAGGCTCTCACCTCGGTTTCGGTGAGAAGAGAGATCTACGAACTGTTCCTAGACGATGACCCTGTAGTCGCAATGAGGGCGAGTTATGTGGCCATGAAGGTGGCGCATTCTGAGCCTGCCACGACAGACGAGTTCAAGAAGTTGATTCTCAAGAACCTCTCCAACTACACGCAACAAGAGGTTCGGTGGCATGAACCGCAGTTGTTGGTTCACATGAAACTCACGCCAGCTGAAAGACGCAAGGCATATGACGCTGTCATGGAGTGGTCGGAGACTGATGCAAGCAAGATTGTGGCGTACTACGGGTTACAGGCGGCAGCGAACTTCGCAGAAGTGGACGATGCATTGATTGAGGACTTGATTCCGAGATTGCGGAAGTTGAACGCCCGTGGTGCGAAGTCGGTGTCAAACCGCTGCAGGAAGATTGCCAAGCAGCTGGAAATTGAGCTCTAGCGCCAGTGGGTTTCCAAACCCAAACGTGACGTGCCGTCGACGAACTCCACGACGACGGCGTGGGCGAACGAACCGGTCCAGCCCGCCAAGTAGCAGATCCCCGCGACGGGGCAGCTCACGTCGGCGATGCCGATCGCCGCACCGGCGTCGTCGAAGGAGATCGGCGAACCGCTCCAGGCGCCGTCTGCGTACTCGAGCGCGAAGCTGCGGGACGTCGGCGCAGAAGATGCCGTGTAGGACCCGGCTGCGAGGCAGTAGCCGTCGACCGTGCAGTTGACGACGATCGATCGCCCATCGGTCAGGTCCGGGAGCGGCGCGGCGGCGGTGGTCCACGTCCACGTGCCCGACGACAGTGTTCCCATGGAGATGATCGGATAGCGGAGGCTCCCGCTGTAGGCGACCCCGACGGCGATGCAGGTGGTCGTCGACGGGCACGCCAGCGTCTCCAGCCGATCGCCGGTGAACCAGAGGCCGTTGCTGCTCGTCGATGCAGGTGGGACGACCTGCTGCGTCGACCACGTTCCTGCGACCTTGGTGACGACGAAAGGGACGAAGCGGTCGTCGCTCAACCGCCGGTAGCTGCCGACCGCGAGGCAGCTGTCGATGTCGAAGCACGAGATGTCGAGCAATCGTGCGTCGCCGACACTGGTCTTGATGTCGGGAGGGGTCAACGAGACCGGGCTCCAGGTCCCGTTCTCCAGCTCGAGGAGGTAGGGGAGGCCAGAGGTGCTCGACGGTTCTCCCCATCCCACGGCGATGCACCGCACCGATGTCGAGCAGAAGACGTCGTTCAGGTTGTGCCGACCACCGAACGCGTCGGCGTACGACGCCACGTGGGTGGTCCCGTCGCCGGTGATGACGAGCGGCCGCTGGGTCCCTTCGTTCGTCCCGACCGCCACGCAACCTGCAGGGGCCGCCCCGACGGCGGGCACGCAGCTGACGCTGACCGTGTTCCCGTCGTGGCCGACGCCGCCGACGGTGAAGGACTCGGTGGTCCCGACCGTGAGCGCTCCGACCGCACCCGGTGGAACTGCGACCAGGGACCCGATGAGGGTGAGCGCCGCCGAGATCGCTCGAAGGGTCCTGCGTCGCTGGGACATACGCGTTTCGTGGTGAAGCGTACTGGTCCGGGGCTGCGCATGCCGGGATGGACACGCCGGTAGCGTGCGCCGCATGTCCGTTCCCGCCACCATGCGTCAACTCCGCTCGCTCGTGACCCCGGAGGGCCGGATCGAGGTCCGTCTCGTGGAGGTCCCCGTGCCGGTCCCGGGCCCGGACGAGGTGCTGTTCCGGGTCGAGGCGACTCCGATCAACCCCTCCGATCTCGGCACCTTGTTCGGCGCCGCCGATCTCGACGACCTGCGGGTCGACGGTCCCGATGCGGTGAGCGCGCCGGTCACGCCGGCGGGGATGACGGCGATGGCGCAGCGCGTCGGCTCGGCCCTCGTGGTCGGCAACGAAGGCGCGGGCACGGTGGTCGCAGCCGGCTCGTCCGCCAAGGCCCAGGCGCTGCTCGGTCGCACGGTCGCCGCGTTCGGCGGCGGCATGTACGCCGAGTACCGCTGCGTTCCCGTCGACGCCTGCCTCGAACTGCCCACGGGCACACCGGCACGCGACGGGGCGTCGTGCTTCGTGAACCCGCTGACGGCACTCGGCATGGTCGAGACCATGCGACTCGAGGGCCGCACCGGCCTCGTGCACACGGCGGCCGCGTCGAACCTGGGGCGGATGCTCGTCCGCATCTGCGCTGCGGACAGGGTCCCCCTCGTCAACGTGGTCCGGTCGGCGGACCAGGTCGCCGAGCTCCGAGCGATCGGCGCGACGCACGTGTGCGACACCTCGGCACCGACCTACGTCGAGGACCTCACGTCAGCGCTCGTCGAGACCGGCGCGACGATCGCGTTCGACGCGATCGGTGGCGGTCGCGGTGCGGCACGGATCCTCGGCTGCATGGAGGCGGCGGTGCTCGCCCGAGGGGACGGCGCCTTCGAACGGTACGGGTCGACCGTGCACAAGCAGGTGTACCTCTACGGCAACCTCGACCCGGCGCCGACGGAGGTGCCACGGAGCTTCGGCATGGCGTGGGGAATGGGCGGCTGGTTGCTCATGCCGTTCCTCGACCGCGTCGGCCCGACGGTTGCCGCAGCGATGCGGGCTCGCGTCGTCGCCGAACTCACGACGACGTTCCGGAGCGACTACCTGGCGACCGTCACGCTCGCCGGGATGCTCGACCCCGCTGCGATCGACGGTTACCGGCGTCGCAGCACGGGGGCGAAGTACCTCGTGGAGCCCGCAGGGGCCTGATCGGTCAGACCCTGCGAGCGATGAAGACCGGGATCTCCCGGTCGGTCTTCTCCTGGTACTCCGCGTACGGCGGGTAGTCCCGAACCGCACGCTCCCACCAGGCAGCCCGCTCCGCGCCGGTCACGACGCGAACCTCGGCGTCGAAGGGTGCGGGCCCGTCCTGGATCATCACCCGAGGGTCGGCGACGAGGTTGTGGTACCAGGCCGGGTGCTCCGGGGCACCGCCCTTCGAGGCGATCACGGCGTACTCGCCATCTTGCTCGACCCGCATCAGCGGCACCTTGCGGACCTTGCCGGAGCGGTGCCCGACGGTCGTCATCACGATGATCGGCATCCCCGAGTCGCGCAGCGTGTTGCCTCGCGTCCCCCCGGACGACTCGTACTCCTCAACCTGCTCGCGCACCCATCCCCAGGTGCTCGGCTCGTATTCCCCGTCGATCGGCATGCGCCGGACCCTAGCGGAGCATCACATCTTGTGGATGACCTCGCGGGCGAGCCGCTCGGCGTACGCGTCCGCGTGGTCGATCGCAGGCAGCACGACGATCTGGTCGATGCCCGCGGCGTGCATCCGGTGGAGCTGTTCGACGCACTCCTCCGGCCGACCGATGATCGTCGTCGCCCGGACGAGGTTCTCCGTCAGCAGCGACCGCTCCTCGTCGAGGAGGTAGGTGCAGTGCCCCTCGTGGATACGGATGTGGCGGATGTGCTCGGGCGTGCGCTCGATCATCGCCGTGTACTCGTCCCACACGTCGAGGAGGTGCCGCGGCGGTTCGCGGTCGTACTGGCGGACCGTGTCGAACAGGTAGTGCATCGAGGAGACGATGAACGGGCCGTGCTCGGCGATGACCCGGTCCGACAGCACGTCCTCGCCCTTGTCGAGCATCACGACGTTCAGCAGGTTCACGACCGGGAACGACGGCGCGTCGACGTCGACGTCGTTGCGGCCGGCGTCGGTGGCGGCGCGGCGCACGGTCTCCTTCGAGCGGGCGATCGACCGCTCCTCGAGCGGCATCGAGACGAACAGTCCGTCGCCGTAGGTGCCGGCGAGCGCCTGGGCCTTCGGCCCGAAGCCGGACACGATGATCGGGATCGGCTGCTCGATGTTCACGAACCCGCGATCGGCCATGAGGAGCCGGATCGGCGCCGTCACCCCACGGAACGTGTACTCGACCTCTTCGCCGGCGAGCAGGCCGCGGATCGCCCGGATCTCGTCGCCGTACTTCTTGATCGGCAACGGCTTGAGG
>VGBO01000063.1 GCA_016870475.1 Actinomycetota bacterium
TCGAACGACTCGCCCAGGCCGGGCTCCTCCGGGTGATCTGCGGCACCGACACGCTCGGGGTCGGGGTCAACATCCCGATTCGCACCGTGCTCTTCGCCCGGCTCTGCAAGTACGACGGGTCCACGACCCGGGTCCTCGACGTGCGAGAGTTCCACCAGATCGCCGGACGCGCCGGTCGGAAAGGCTTCGACACCGAGGGCTCGGTGTGGGTCCAGGCGCCGGAACACGTCGTCGAGAACCGCCGCCTCGAGGAACGAGCCGCAACCGATCCCTCACGCCGACGAAAGCTGGTCCGGCGCAAGGCGCCCGAACACGGCTACGCGCCGTGGAACGAGGACACGATGCAGCGCCTCCTCGTGGGCCGTCCCGAGCCGCTCCGCTCCCGTTTCGAGGTCACGCCGACCATGGTCCTCGAGGTGCTCGACCGTCCGGGCGACGGCTGCGCGGCGCTCCGCGCTCTGCTGCGAGACAACCATGAGCCCCGGGACCGTCAGCGGCTCCACGCGCGGCGCGCAATCGCGATCTTCCGGTCGCTGCGGGACGAGTCGATCATCGAGATCCTCGACCACGAGGACGATCTCGGCCGACGGGTGCGGGTCAACACCGACCTGCAGGCCGAGTTCCGGCTGAACCAGCCCCTCTCCCCCTTCGTCGTGTCGATGATCGAGTCGCTCGATCCCGAGACGCCGGAGTACGCGCTCGACGTCCTCTCCGTGGTGGAGAGCTCCATCGACAACCCGCAGGTCGTACTCCGAGCCCAGCAGCAGCGGGCCCGTGACGAGCTCTACGGCCGGCTGCGGGCGGAGGGAGTCGAGTACGAGGAACGTCAACGGCTCCTCGCCGAGGTCACCTGGCCCAAGCCGCTCGAAGGGCTCCTGTACGACCGTTTCGGAGCGTTCCGGCGACGCCACCCGTGGGTGGCCGGCGACACGGTGCGACCGAAATCGGTCGCACGGGCCCTCCGTGAGCGTTCGCTCACCTTCGGCGACTTCGTCGTCGACCTGGGTCTGCGCCGTTCGGAGGGGGTTCTCCTCCGCTATCTCACGGAGGTCTACCGCGCGCTCGTGCAGACGGTCCCGGACAACTTCCGGACCGAGGAGCTCGACGACCTCACCGACTGGCTCGGTGCGCTGGTCCGCGGGGTCGACTCCTCACTCCTCGACGAGTGGGAGCGCCTGCTCGGTGGGGAAGGTCGTCGGGCGGCGGACACCGCCACGGCGGAGCGCTCCGGTCCGGTCGACGTGGTGGCCGATCGGCGCGGCTTCCGCGCGCTCGTCCGCAGCGCAGCGTTCGGATGGGTGATCGCGCTCACCCGTGGTGACCGGGAGCGTCTCCCGGCGTGGGCCTTCGACGCAGCGGCGCCCTACCTCGCGGAGTTCGGTCCGCCGCCGACGGACCCCGGCGCACGTGGGCCCGCCTGGTTCGATTTCGACGAGTCGACCGGCGCGGTCCTCCAGATCTTGCTCGATCCGGACGAGAGCGGGGCGTGGTGCCTGCGGGGCCACGTCGACGTCGACGCCTCACGGGCGAGCGGGACCGCCGTCCTGGTGCTCGATGCGGTCGAGGAGCGCTGAAGGGCCGGGTTCGTCCGTGGGTGTCGTACGGATACCCGACTCGGTGCAGAGAAAGTCGACGCGGCGGTCGTGGGGTTCGACGGGGAGCTGCGGAACGATGCTGTCGTCGGTGGTGATGCCGACGGTCACGACACCGGTCGGCAAGGACGCGAGGTAGCGGTCGTAGTGCCCACCACCGTGGCCGAGGCGGAAGCCGGACCGGTCGAAGGCGAGCGCCGGGACGAGCACGACGTCGCCCGGACCGAGGTCGAGCGGCGCCGCGCCCGGAGCGGGCTCCGCGGTGCCGTAGCGGCTGCGCCCCCTCGGTGCGTCCCACGCCGCAGCATCGAGCCCTGCCGGATCGAGGAGTCGGACCAGCCCCCAGCGGTGGCCGTGCCGACCGATGATCGAGCCGAGGTCGACCTCTGCGGGGAGTGCCACGTATCCCACGACGATGCAGGGCCGACGGAGGGCGAGCCACGCGTCGAGAGCGCTACGGACACGGTCGTGACCGGCCGCGGGGCCGGCGAGGCGGATCCGCTCCCGTGCCGCGGCCCGCTCGCGGCGCTTCGCCTCCATCACCGTCTGCCCTTCCTTGACGCTCCGTCGCCGTCGTGCATAGTCTTCCGTTGATGTTCACACGAACGGCGGAACCCGCGCCCGCGACCCTCGGCCTCCTTCTCGTGTAGGCGAGCACCACCCAGGTGCTCGCCACGACCTCCTGCGCCTCCGGGCGAGGAGGTCGCTTCGCTTTTCGGGCACCGTTCCGTCCCCACCCATCCGTCAGCAGGAGCTCCACCGTCATGGCACCGAATCCGATCCACCCAACGGCGATGCCCGTCGACAAGTACCACCCCTACCCGCGGGTCGGGCTCACCAACCGCACATGGCCGGACCAGATCATCACGGCTGCCCCGATCTGGTGCTCGGTCGACCTGCGGGACGGCAACCAGGCGCTCATCAACCCGATGAACGGTGAGCGCAAGCGTCGGATGTTCGACCTCCTCGTGGGCATGGGGTTCAAGGAGATCGAGGTCGGTTTCCCCTCGGCGAGCCAGACCGACTTCGACTTCGTGCGTGAGCTCATCGAGGAGGATCTGATCCCCGACGACGTCACGATCCAGGTCCTCACCCAGGCCCGGCCGGAGCTCATCGAGCGCACGTTCGAATCCATCGCCGGGGCGCATCGGGTCATCGTGCACCTCTACAACTCCACCTCGGAGCTCCAGCGCCGGGTCGTCTTCGGTCTCGATCGTGCCGGGATCGTGGAGATCGCAACGAACGGTGCGCAGCTCGTGCAAAAGCACGCCGCGATGCTCCCGGAGACGGAGATCGTCTACGAGTACTCGCCCGAGTCCTTCACGGGGACCGAGCTCGACTTCGCGGTGGAGATCTGCGAGGCGGTGATGGACGTCTACGAGCCCACGCCGGAGCGGCCGATGATCATCAACCTCCCAGCGACGGTCGAGCACTCCACGCCGAACATCTACGCTGATCAGATCGAGTGGTTCCACCGCACGATCAAGAACCGCGACGCCATCGTCCTCTCCGTCCACCCCCACAACGACCGGGGTTGCGCCATCGCCGCAACGGAGCTCGCCCAGATGGCCGGAGCGGACCGGGTCGAGGGCACGCTGTTCGGCAACGGTGAGCGCACCGGCAACGTCGACATCGTCACCCTGGCACTGAACCTCTTCAGCCAGGGGGTCGATCCGAAGCTCGACCTCACGGCGATCGACGACAAGAAGCGGTTGGTGGAGTACTGCAACCAGCTCCCCGTCCACCCGCGGCACCCCTATGCGGGTGACCTCGTGTACACGGCGTTCTCCGGGAGCCATCAGGACGCCATCAAGAAGGGGATGCTCGCGCTCTACGGCGATGTCGAGGGTGCCGAGCTGCGCAACGACTACGAGCAGTGGGAGGTGCCGTACCTGCCGATCGACCCGAAGCACGTCGGCCGGGCCTACGAGGCGGTGATCCGGGTCAACTCGCAATCGGGCAAGGGTGGGGTGAGCTGGGTGCTGCTCAACGAGTACCACCTCGACCTGCCGCGGGCGATGCAGGTCGAGTTCACGAACATCATCCAGGGGATCACCGATGCGACGTCGGAGGAGATCACCTCCTATGAGATCCATCGTGAGTTCGAGGACCGCTACCTGCACCCGATCGCACCCCTCGAACTGATCAGCCACCGCTACGCCACCGACACGGCGTCCGGCGAGCAGACCCAGCTCACCGCCGTGCTGCGCCACTACGGGCAGGAACGGACGATCTCGGGGTCGGGGAACGGGCCCATCGACGCGTTCATCGCAGCGCTCCGTGGCGATCTCGGGATCGACGTCGCCCTCACCGCCTACAGCGAGCATGCGATCGAAGCGTCCGCGGCCTCGGCTGCGGCTGCGTACATCGAGCTCGAGTTCGGGGACGAGGTGCGCTGGTGGGGATGCGGGATCGATCGGTCCATCGTCACGGCGTCGCTGCGGGCCATCGTCTCCGCGGTCGACGTCGGGGCGGCGCAGGGCTCCCTCTGAGGACTGCGCTCAGCGCGGCACGACGACGGCGCAACCGGGCTCCGGCGCGGCGACCCCGAGCGAGGTCGTCGTCGCGCCGTGGCCCGGGACGAGGTCGACGAGCATCACGTGTCCGGTGCGGTTGATGTCGAGAGGTGACCCGCAGTACCAGGCGGTGACCCCGCCGGCGCTGACGTCGGTCGGCACGTGCCAGTGGCCGAGTGCCACGTAGTCGGCGCGGGTGCCTGCGATGTCGGAATTCGTGATCGGCGAGGAGCGCGACATCGGTCCGGGCTCTTCGTCACCGACGTGGTGGCCGTGGCCCGCGACGACGAACCAGCCCTCGGACGGTCGGTGCGGTACCCCGTGCAGCGGGCGGTAGGCGGGAGTGTGCTCGGGCATCGCGCGGCCCCAGATGTGCAGGTCGCCGTCGAAGAGGGTCACGTGATCGCCATCGTGGGTGTCGAGGAAGCGGACGCCACTCCGCCGGACGACGTCCTCGTGCCGCCCGTACGGGGAGGTGTCGTCGTGGACGTCGTGGTTTCCGGGGATCAGCACCGTCGGCACGGAAAGACCGGCGAGCAGGTCGAGGGTGCTGCCGACCTCACCGGGTCCGAGACGCGCATGGTCGAACAGGTCACCGGCGATCACGAGGACGTCGGGACGGCACTCCTGCACGGCGCCGAGCACGGCGAGCAGCGGACACAGGCAGAGGTCACCATGGTCGCCGTGGCCGGGTCGATGGTAGGTGCCGCCGATGTGTACATCGGACGCGTGCAGGACCCGCAGACGTCGACGGCTCACCCGAGGATCCCTGTTGCGCGGAGCGCCGCGATGCGACCCTCGTCGAGGTCGAGCTCCGCTCGCAGAACCTCCTCGGTGTGCGCACCGAGGCCTGGAGCCGGGCGAAGCACCACCGGAGACGCTGACAGCCGCGGGGCGAAGCCCAGCATGCGGACCGGACCGCGTCCCTCGACCTCGACCTCGTGCACGAAGCCACGCGCCCGAAGGTGCGGGTCATCGAAGAGCTCCGCCGTGTCGAGCACCATCCCGCAGGGCACGCCGACACCGGCGAGTTCGGCCATCGCCTCCGCCTTGGTGCGCGAGGCACACCACGCGTCGATCGTCGCGCGGAGCGCCTCGGCGTTGGCGGAACGCGAGGCGCCGTCGGCGAAGCGGGGGTCGTCCGCCAGCTCGTCGCCGCCGACGACATCCGCGAGCGCACGCCAAAACGTGTTGGTGATCGCCATGATGTAGACGTGGTCGTTCGGACCACCGGGTGCGCATGCGTACAGGTTGACCAGCGCTCCACGACCGGTGTCGGCGCGGGCGGCCGGACGGTTGCCCCAGTCGGTGCCCTGCGCGATCCGTGTGCGCATGTAGTACGTCATCGCCTCCTGCATGGAGAGCTCGAGGTACTGCCCCTCGCCCGTCCGGAGCTTCTGCACGTACGCGGCGAGCAGGCCGACGGCGAGCTGCATGCCGGTCCCGGAGTCGCCGGTTGTCGTGCCGGGCGGGAGCGGCGGGCCGTCGTCGTGGCCGGTGACCGAGAACGCCCCGCTCATTGCCTGGGCGACCGAGTCGAAGCAGTTGTAGTCGGCGTATGGCCCGAATGCCCCGAACCCCTTCACCGTTGCATAGATCACCCCGGGATTCCGCTCGCGCACCGCGGCGTAGTCGAGACCGAGGCGATCGATCGCTCCCGGTCCGAAATTCTCGACGAAGACGTCGAAGCGCGGCACGAGGTCGAGGAGCAACGACCGTCCGACGGGATCGCGGAGGTCGAGGGCGATCGACCTCTTGTTGGCGTTCCACTGGTGGAAGTAGGCGGCGTCGACGAACCCGCCACCCCGCCCGGGGTCACCGACGCCCGGTCGCTCGACCTTCACCACGTCCGCGCCGAGCCAGGCGAGCGCCTGGGTCGCCGAGGGGCCGGCCTCGTACTGGGTGAGGTCGAGGATCCGCAGGCCATCGAGTGCCGCCATGGGCCGTCAACCTATCGTCCTGCCGGACGGCCATGCTCCACCACCCACGCACCGATGCGATCGACCGCCTCGGCGATCTCCGCCGTGGCACCGGCGAACGAGAACCGCACGGAATCCTCGCCACGGCGAGCGTCGAAGTCGATCCCCGGCGTCACCGCGACGCCGAGCTCGTCGAGCCAGCGCCGACCGAGCTCGCTCGCCGGTAGGCCGAGGTGGCTGACGTCGGCGTACACGTAGAAGGCTCCGTCAGCCGGGGCGTGACGGAGGAGCCCGGCCGCATGCAGGCCATCGAGCAAGATCGATCGGTTCCGCGCGTACCGGTGCACGTGACCGTCGAGCTCCTCGGTGGCGACGAACGCCGCGCAGGCCGCGAACTGCGACAGGACCGGGGCGCAGATGTAGAGGTTCTGCGCCGCACGCTCCACCGACTGTGCGAGCTCATCCGGGACGACCATCCACCCGATGCGCCATCCGGTCATGGAGAAGTACTTCGAGAAGCTGTTGAGGACGACGGTCCGATCGCATCGTCCGAGCGCCGGCGCGGCGGGGCGGTCGTAGGTGATGCCGTGGTAGATCTCGTCCGCCACGAGGAGCACCCCTCGGTGCTCGCACCATGCGGCGATCGCATCGAGGGAGGTCTCGTCGAGCATCGTACCCGTCGGGTTCGCCGGGCTGGCGAGGACCAACCCGTCGAGATCACCGTGACGCTCGAGCAGATCCGGGGTCAGCGCATAGGACTCCGCCGGATCGAGTTCGACGACGACCGGCTCGATCCCGAGGGCCTCGAGGGTGTTGCGGTAGCACGGGTAGCCGGGTGCGGTGACCGCAACCCGGTCGCCCGGCGCGAAGGCGGTAAGGAAGGCGAGCACGAACCCACCGGATGCACCGGCGGTCACCACGACACGAGCGGGGTCCACGACCACTCCCTGGGTCGAGCGGTGCCAGGCGGCGATTCGCTCGCGCAGCTCCGGCAGGCCGAGCGCGGTCGTGTATCCGAGGGTCTGTTCACGCAGAGCGATGGCCGCAGCCTCCCGCACCGCCGTCGGAGCGGGCGTCGATGGCTGCCCGACCTCGAGGTGCAGGACCTCACCACCTGCCTGCGCCCGTTCCTCGGCGGCTCGCATGACCTCCATCACGTGGAACGGAGGCATCGGCGGCCGCATCGGTCAGCCGTTCTGCACGAACTCGACCCAGTTGCCGTCCGGGTCCTCGACCATCCCGATGGTCACACCGGGCCGCGCCTCGCGGGTCGATACGACAACCTTGTAGCCGGCCGCCTCGCAGGCCTGCATCATCTCCGCGAGGTTGGTCACGATCATGGTGAAGTACCGGAAGCCGGTCGCCGTAGACAAGCCGCCCGGCGGGTTGGCGGCAGGGGGAACCTCGTCGAACTTGACGAGCTTCACGAGTGTCTCACCGCACTGCAGACGGTGCATCGTGCCACCTCCGCCGAGGGGCATCGGGATGTCGGCGACGTGGTCGAAGCCGAGGGTGTCCCGGTAGAACCGGAGCGACGCCTCACTGTCCCGGATCACGATGCCGAGGTCGATCGCCTGCTTCGCGAGCTGCACGCCCATGTCGGTCCCTCCTCCGGTCCGATGTGGTGCGGACCGTCGGTGGCACGATAGCCAGATGCTGCAGGACGCGGACCGCGGAGCACGCAGGGAACGACGGCGATGGTGACCCCGGCGGGATCCGCTTACCTCGTCAGGCCGCCGGCGGGCTCCCCCGCCGGCGTGCTCGTCCTGCACTCGTGGTGGGGCCTCACACCGTTCATGCGGTCGGTGTGCGACCGGCTCAGCGATCTCGGCTATGTGGCACTCGCCCCCGATCTGCTCGACGGGGCCCGCCCCACCACGCCGGACGAGGCCCAGGCGGTGCTGCAGGGGGCGGACATCAACAACACCGCAGGTCTCGTGCTCTCGAGCGCCCGGTCGCTCCGGGCCCTCACGACGGACGACCGGGCGCCGATCGCCGTGGTCGGGTTCTCGATGGGAGCGTCGTGGGCGTACTGGCTCGCCACCCGATCCGCGCAGGAGGTCGCCGCAGTCGTCGGCTTCTACGGCATGCAGTCCGGCGACCTCTCGGCGGCGCAGGCGGTCGTTCAGGCACACTTCGCCGAATTCGACGAGTTCGCGAGCGCCGAGCAGATCATCGACTTCGAGATGCGGCTCCTGGCCGGAGGTCGCGACGCGGAGCTTTGGCACTACGAAGGAACCTCGCACTGGTTCTTCGAGGAGGACCGTGCACCGGCCTACGACCCGGATGCCGCGGCGCTCGCCTGGGAGCGCGTCGTGGCCTTCCTCCGCACCCACCACCCCACAGTCGGGCGCACGCCCGCGCCCGGTGGGGTCTAGGGTCCCGACATGTCCGTCGTGCTCTACGAACGTGTCGGCAACGTCGCCGTCATCACCCTCAACCGACCCGAGGCGCGAAATTCCTTGAGCCCGGAGGTCCTCGTCCGTCTCGACGACGCATGGCGGGAGGTCGCCGCCGACGACGGTGTCCGTGTGGCCGTGCTGACCGGGACGGGTGACAAGGCGTTCTGCGCCGGGGCCGACCTCGCGCGCCTCGTCCCGCTCATGTCCGGTGCACGCGAGGCGGACGACGAGTTCGATCGCCGGCTGCTCGCCGACGGGTCGCTCATGGACCGGGCGTCCTTGCGGGTCAGCGACCTCGACAAGCCCATCATTGCGGCCATCAACGGTTCGGCGATCGCTGGCGGCATGGAGATCGTGCAGGGCACCGATCTCCGGATCGCTGCGGAGGGTGCGCGGTTCGGGGTCCAGGAGGTGAAGTGGGCCCTGTTCCCGATGGGCGGTTCCACGGTGCGACTCCCGGCGCAGCTCCCCCACGCCGTGGCCATGGAGCTCCTGCTCACCGGCGACCTGATCGACGCGCAGCAGGCCCTCGCGTACGGGTTCGTGAACCGGGTGGTCCCTGCATCGGAGGTGCTCGCCGAATCACTCGCTCTCGCCGAGCGCATCGCCGCCAACGGCCCGCTCGCCGTCCGCGCCGTCAAGCGTTCCGTCCGTGACTGCCTCGGCCGTCCCGAGGTCGAGGCGATGGCACGCGAGTTGACGCACGGCGGTCCGGTCTTCAAGACCGACGACGCCCGAGAGGGCCCGCGGGCCTTCCTCGAGAAGCGTGCGCCGGTGTTCCACTCCCGCTGACGCTCAGGGTCGACCGCGACCGCCGGGAAGGAGGTTCCGGATGATCCGCAGGTCCTCCCCTCCCCCGCGAGCGACGAGCGCCGCCGCGTAGATCGTCGCGCCGACCACTGCGCCGACGACGACCCGAGCCTCGGCACCGAGAAAGGACCCGGCGAGGACGAACCGGTCGAGCAGGCCCACGAGAATCGCCATCGTCGCCGCAGCGACCAGCAGTTGTCCGATCCCGGTGAGGTCGGCGCGCCCGAGTGCCCGTCGGTCGACGACGAGGTGACGGAGAGCGACCACGGCGCCGATCGCGTAGCCGATGGCGAAGGACGCAGCGAGACCGCGAATGCCGACGAGCGGGCTCAGTACGAGCGCCGGGAGTACCAACGCCCCCTGTTGGACGGCGACGAGGACCACCGGAGTGCGACGGTCCTCGAGCGCCCAACACGCGCGGAGCACGAGTTGCACGAACGCGTAGGGAGCGAGGCCGAGCGCGAACCAGACGAGCACCTCGGCGGTCCGCGCTGCAGCGTCGGCGCGCAGCGGCAAGGAGTCGGCGACGGGTCCCGCCAACGCCGCCAGCCCGAGGGCGGCCGGCAGCACGGGGAGCAGGAGGAGACGTACCCCTCGGCGGACCTCGGCGCGAAAGGCCTCGTCGTCCCCCGCGGCGCGCGACAGTTCCGGAGCGACGGCGGTCGAGATCGACACGGCGACAACGCCGTAGACGACGAAGAAGAGCAGGTTGGCATAGGTGTATGCGGAGTAGTCCCCGAGGCCCCCGTAGCGCTTGGCGAGCGCAGCGGTCACCACGACGGAGAGTTGCGTCACCGCGACGACCCCCACGGCACCGACGGCCGCACGACGCAGTCTGCTGAGGGACGGGGTCGATCGACGGGTCGGTCGGAGAACGCCGCTCCCCCGCAGGCCGAGCAGGAGCAGTCCCGCGTTCACCACCACGCCGAGCGTCGTCCCGGCGGCGACCACCGTCACCACCCATCGCTCGTCGAGTGTCGCGCGGAGCTCCAAGGTTGTCAGGTCACTCGTGGTGGTGATCGACGCGCCGACGAAGGCGACGATGGTCACGAGGTTGTTCGCCATTGGCGCGAAGGCGGCGAGGCCGAAGCGACCGCGTGCATGCAGGGTCGCCGTGACGACCGTCATGATCCCGTAGAAGGCGATCTGGGGAAGGAACCACCGCAACAGCAGCGTGGCCGCCTCGCGCTGGTCGGGTGGGGGTGCGCCACCCCCACCGAGACCGGCGACGAGCGCGCCGAGCAACGGAGCCGCCAGCACGGCGACGACCGTCAATGCGGCGATGGCGCCGAGGGTCCGGGTGAGCACGGCCCGCAGGGCGTCGACGTCGTCCCGCCGGACGAGATCGACGACCACGGGGAGCAACGCGGCGGACAGCACGCCCCCGGCGACGAGCTCGTAGAGGATGTTGGGGACGTTGTTCGCGAAGTTGTAGGAGTCGGCGAACGCCGAGGTTCCGAGCACCGCCGTGACGGCGAGGGTGCGGAGCAGGCCGGTCAGACGCGACGCGACGACGCCCGCTCCGACGATCGCACCGGACCGGAGCAGGCGACCCTCCGAGGAGGTCATCGGCCCGCCCGGTTCAGCGGTTCCGCCACTCGACCTGTCGCCGTGAGAGGAACCCACCCATCGCGTCGTGGGAATCCTCCGTCAGCGACGCGAGGATCTGCGTGCGGTTCTCGAGATCGATGCCGGCGGCGAGCGAGCCGACCTCGAGGTTCGACCACATGACCTCCTTGGTCATCCACACGCCGAACGGCGAGTTCGCCGTGATCCGCTCCGCGATCTCGAGCGCCGTGGCGAGCACGGCATCATCGGCGACGCGCTCGGTGACGAGACCGAGGCGGTCGGCCTCGGTGGAATCGAAGACCCGCCCGGTGAGCAGCAGCTCCCACGCGCGCGAAGCGCCGATCAGTCGCGGCAGCATCCAAGAGACCCCGATGTCGCAGCCGGAGATGCCGAGACGCACGAAGGCGGACCCGAACTTGGCGCTCTCCGAACAGACCCGGATGTCGGAGGCCAGCGCCAGGGCGAACCCGCCACCAGCGCATGCGCCGTTCACCGCAGCGATGACCGGCTGACGGATCTCGCGCAAGTGCGGGACGAGCGTGGCGATGTGCTGCTGCACGGCGAGGCCCTGCTGCGGTCGGCCGAAGGATTCGGTCCCCGGCACGACGCCGAACCCGTTCAGGTCGAGGCCGGCGCAGAACCCTCGGCCTGCGCCGGTGAGGATGACGACCCTGCAGTCGTGGTCGCGGTCGACGGCGTCGAGGGCCTCGTGCAGTTCGGTGACGAGGTCGTAGGTCAGAGCGTTCAGACGCTCGGGTCGGTTGAGGGTGAGCTGGGCGACCTGCGGTGCCGGCCGGGAGATCAGGACGTTCGACATGCACCAAGTCTGCCGGACCCGCCGCCCACGCGCTGCGACCGGCTCAGACCTCGCCGAAGTTGAGCGGTAGGCCGGGGCAGTGCCACTCGTGGGCGTACAGGTCGCCCTTACCGGACGCGGTGATGAACGCCGTGGTCAGGTCGGGACCGCCGAAGCACACGTTCGTCACCATCGGATCGCCTCCCGGCACGGGAACGACGGCACGGATGTGCCCGTCCGGGGCGATCGCGGTGATCGCTCCGACGACGAGCGTCGCGACGCAGACGTTTCCCTCGGAGTCGACCGCGAGGGAGTCGAGTCGGGCGGCGCCGCCGACGTTGGCGAGGAGGCCCGCTGCGATCGTCGTCGCCGGGTAGACCGCAGCCGTCGGGGACCGCACCACACCGGGCTCGGCGATGTCCCAGTACAGCACCCGACCGGCGACGGTGTCGGCGTAGTAGAGGCGATCCTCCTCGGGTGACAGGCCGATGCCGTTCGGGGTCATGATCGGCCGGGCGACCGTACGGATCACGCCGGCCGCGTCCACGTAGTGGATCGCCCCGAAGTCCCGGGCATCCTCGGTCGACTTGCCGAGGTCGGTGAAGTAGTAGCCGCCGTGACGGTCGAAGACGATGTCGTTCGGGCCACGCAGCGGACGGCCGTCGCACTCGGTGTGGAGGGTCTCGACCGCTCCCGTTCGGAGTTCGACCCGTTGGATGGAGCCACCGACGTAGTTCTCGGGACGGTGTCCGGGGAGGAGCAGTCCGTTCGCGGTGTGCCAGGAGAACCCACCGTTGTTGCAGACGTACACCTTGCCGTCGGGTCCGAGTGCGGCGCCGTTCGGACCCCCTCCGAGATCGGCGACCACGCTCGTCGTCCCGTCCGGGGCGCAGCGCGTGAGCGTCCCGCGTGCGATCTCGACGACGAGGACGTCGCCGTTCGCGAGGGCGATCGGACCCTCGGGGAACTGCAGGCCGGAACAGATCTTGCGCATGGGTGGAGCGTAATCGGACGGGACTCGCCTTTCCCCCTCATGGTTCCTCCATACATGTCAATACTCTTTCGTGCATGTCCGAACTCTTCCAACCGTTCGATGCGAACCGCCAGGCTGCCGCAGCGCTCCGAGACCTCGCCG
>VGBO01000064.1 GCA_016870475.1 Actinomycetota bacterium
AACCGGAACGGTTCAACGGGTTCGCTTGGCCTCGGCCCGCCGCTCGCCGTCGAGCCGCTCGAGTCGCTCGCCGTCGCTGTGGTCGACGAACTTCATCATCTCGGCGATCGCGGTGTGGCCGGCCCGTGTGGCGATCAGGTCGTGCATCTGCTGGGCGATCCGCCGGTAGTTCACATGTCCCTGCGGCTGACTGCGCAACTCGATGACGTGCATCGCCGAGCGGGCGTTCATCTGCATCACGAACCGGACCCGATAGGCGAGGGAAACTGCGTAGGCGGCCTGGTTGGGCAGCAGGCCGGAGAGGTCGTCGTAGAGCTGCGACGACCGCTCCATCGCCAGGTCGTACTCGTCGCCGATGCCTGCGTCGTCGAGCACGGGCGGGCGGGTGTAGCCGTGACGCGGGGAGAGCGGCTGCCATTCGACCGTGAGGAGGCGGTGCCGTTGCAGGTCGCGGAAGGCGCCGTAGTCGGCGAGCACGTCGAAGCGGTAGTCCGTCGCCTCGAGGGCCCGACCCGGCTTGTGGCGCCGGTTCGACCGATCCCCCACGTACGCACGCACCAGATCCACCCGGTCCGTCGCGCTCATGGCCTCGACCCGAGCACGGATGCTCCAGGTCGGCGCGTCGACGTGCGGATAGAGCATCGCAACGAGGACCTTGACCTCGCCGTCGGGATCGAAGTCCACGAGGTCGACGACCGGATCCTCCGGACGACTCGGCCCGGAACCGGAATCGTCGTCATGGAAGAAGTGGTCGGCGATCGCCTCGGTGGTGACCCTCGTGTCCTCGAGGTAGTCGGACCACGCGATGCCACGGTCTGCGACGTCGACTCGCCGCACGAACGACGGAACGACCTTCCGGAGCTCCGCAAGCATCATCGACGCGTACGTCCGCGCCTCGGGGAGCGGGTGCGAACGCATCCGCAGGAGCAGGGCCTCGTAGGCCTGGCCGCTCCCGTAGAGACCGACGTTCGACAACGACGCCGCCGGAAGCACGCCACGCACGGCATCGAGGGCCTTCGCCTTGATCGCCTGGCGGTACACGAAGTCCGAGTCGCCGGCGGACTTCGGGATCGCCGAGCGGTAGAACTCGACCATCGTCGTCGACAGCTCGGTATAGGCGTCGAAGAGTCGATCCATCGTGCCCACGTAGCGGGCGGCGAGCGGCGACGCCAGGATCTCGGGATCCCGCAGATAGCGGTAGCGGCCACCGAGCCGCTCGTCGTAGTTCACGTAGCGGGTCGACTGCTCGAGGTAGGACATCAGCCGTCCCCACTCGAGCACCTTCGTCAGGAGATTCGACGCCTGCTCACAGGCGAGGTGCACGCCGCCGAGTTGGGCGACGGAGTCGTCGCCGTATTCGAAGAAGACCCGGTCGTAGAGCTCCTCCGCCCGACGGAGCCCGACCGTTGCGTCGAGACCGTCGTCGTCGGTGATGTCGAGCTCACCGACGAACTCGTCGAGGAACAGACGGCGAAGGCTCTTGGGCGATCGAGAGTACCGGGCGAACAGCGCTCCCTTGACGACCTCGGGGAGGTTGACGAGGGCGAACACCGGACCGTCGAGATCCGTGAAGTAGCGCCGGAGCACGTCACGCTCTTCCGGCGTGAACTCCTCGGCGACATAGAAGGTCACCGGGGAGAGGATAGGAGGGGGCCCGAGCCGGGCGGCGGATCCCCGAGGAGGGCGGCTCAGACCACCACGACGATGGCATCCGGCTCGACGGCCAGCCGCAGTCGACGGCTGCGACCAACCCGGACGCCATCGGCGACCACCCGTGCGCTGCGCCCGAGGTCGACCTCGACGACCGCCGCCCGGCGGACCTCGAGGGCCGGGTGCGGGAGGTGGGTGCCGGAGCGGGCGCGCCGGCGAGCCGCGCCGCGCTGTCGGAGCGGCAGCCTTCCGACCGTCACGTCGACCACCCCGTCGTTCGGGTGCGCGCGGGGTCCGAGCTTGGCGTTTCCCAGCCAGTCGCCGTTCATCGCGACGGCACCCGACCCGAATGCACGGCCCCAGCCGGCGAGGAGGTGGGCGACGAACCACGTGGTCCCCTCGTCGAGGTCAACGCGCACGACGTCGACCGGAAGGCGCACGGCGTCCTCCGACCGTAGGCGGTCGGCATCACCCGGCCCCCCGAGCGCACGACAGAGATCCCCACCGAGCAGGCCGACCTCGCCGAGCGTTCGGCCCTCCGCACGAGCCCGGCACACGATGCCGTGCAGCTCGGCGTCGTCGTGCACTACCGGTGCCCCCTCACGCAGCCTCCCGGGCGACCCCCATGCCTCGCCCCGCCGGATGGTCACGACGCTCCCCGATTCGCGGAGGCGAGTGCGACCACCCCACGGTCGAGCCGCGCGACGGTCCGTCGGGCCGATGCGGCGGTCTCGGAATTCGGTGCGATCTGTCCCACCTGACGGAGCAGGTCGATGAGCTGCTTCATGTTCCGCACGACGTCACCGCCGGAGAGGTCGGCGAGCAGCAGGACGTCCTCGAGCGACGCCCCACGGCACCACGCAGCGGCCGCACCGGCGAAGGTCGGGTCGGGACGACGGGTCGGAGGGAGACGGTGCCGCTCCTCGTCGAGCACCAGGTCGTCGGCGAGCGCGCGCAACGCCCGCCAGCGCTCTGCCGCTACGGCGCCGGGAAGGCTCGGCGGAGGAGGCAGGTCGCGGCTTCGGTGCTCGTAGGTGAGACACGACGCAACTGCCGCGAGCGCCGGAGGTTCGAGGTCGTCGAGAAGTCCGGCGTTGAGCGCCTCGGCGACGAGGAGATCGGACTCGTGATAGATCCGGGCGAGCACGGCGCCGTGATCGGTGAGGGACCACCCCGTCACGTAGCCACGACGTCGGAGCAGATCCACGACTCGCCGGAACTGTCGCCCGAGGGTGTCCCCGACCGACTCGACCCGGAGGCGCATCGCCGCCACGTCGGCCTCGGCGTGTTCCAGCCGGCGGGCGAGGCGAACGAGTGCGTCGCGACCGGTGCTCCGGTGCAGCGGGTGGCTCTCCACGAGCCGTGCCGCCTCATGTCGATCGGGTGCGTCGGCGACCCCCTCGGGCGGGTCGGACTCCTCCCCCGACGCGACGAGGCGTCCGTCGCGGACGGCTCGCGCGAGCCGCCGGGCGACCTCCTCCTGGAAGTTCCGTTGCCGAGGCGCGTAGGGCGTCGGCACATCGATGCGCCCGATCACCTCTGGGGCTCGGGAGAACTCTGCAGCGTGCGCCGTACGGGTCCGCGCTCGGGCATCGACGACCCGGAGCATCGCCCCGCCCTTCCGCCGGGTCGCCGCCAGCACGGCGACGGTGAGCCGGTCGAGCTGCAGCACGTCCCCCGGACGACAGCGGCCGAGCGCCTCGTCGACTGCCGCGTCCCGACGCCGACCGGATCCCTCCTCACCTCGAGCCGCCCGGAGGAGCAGTCGGTAGCTGTCGACAGCGTCCCGCTCCTCGCCGAGCTCGGCACGCAGCCGCTCGACCTCCTCGACCCGACGGTCGACCCGCCGCTCGAGCCGGACGACCGACCGGTCCGCCTGATACTGGGCGAAGCTCCGGTTGAGCGTGCGGTCGGCCTGGTCCTCCGCATAGCGGCCGATCAGGTTCACCGCCATGTTGTACGTCGGACGAAAGGCCGACCGGAGGTTGAACGAACGGCTCGACACGAGCGACGCGACCTCGTCGAAGACCAGGAACGGCGACCACAAGACCACGGCAGTCCCGCTCTCGTCGATCCCGCGACGGCCGGCTCGCCCGGCGAGCTGGGTGTACTCGGCCGGGCTGAGGACGCTGTGACGCTCGCCGGTGAACTTGCTCAGTCGTTCGAGCACAGTGCAGCGCGCCGGCATGTTCAGGCCGAGGGCGAGGGTCTCGGTGGCGAACACGAGCTTGACGAGCCCCTGGATGAAGCACGCCTCCACGAGCTCCTTGAAGGGCGGCACCATGCCGGCGTGGTGCGCGGCGATCCCGCACTCGAGGACCTCCACGAACCGGCGGTGGTCGAGCGCCTCGAGATCGGCGTCGGCGAGGCCACCGAGATGCTCCTCGAGGAGCGCGGCGATCCTCCGCCGTTCGTCGGGGGTCGTGAGGCGGATGCCGGCATCGGCGCACGAACGCGCGGCGTCGTCACAGCCCGCACGGCTGAACACGAACCACAGTGCCGGGAGCAGGTCGTTGCTCGCCAACAGGTCGACGACCTCGTCCCGGCGCGGGGTACCGAAGCGCATCCTGGGCCGTCCGCCTGCGGACCCGCGCCGTCGGGGGGGCCCCGCAGCGGCATCGAGCCGGGCACCGTCGGGGTTCGGGCGCCCACCGACCAGCGTCGGCATCATGACGAGCCGGGCCGTCGCCCGGTCACGGGCGAGGACGTGGTGCTCGAGCTGCACGGGCCGCTCGGTCTCCACGACGACCTCCGTGGGCCCACGGACGAGCTCGAGCCACGCGCCGAGCTCGTCGGCGTTCGACACGGTGGCCGACAGGCACACGAACCGGACGTGCGGCGGCGCGTGGAGCAGCACCTCCTCCCACACCGGACCGCGGTACGCGTCCTGCAGGAAATGGACCTCGTCGAGGACGATGACGTCGACATCGTCGAGGGACGTCCCCGTGTAGAGCATGTTGCGGACCACTTCGGTGGTCATCACCACGACCTGGGCGCCCGGCCGGATCGACGCGTCACCGGTCAGCAACCCGACGTGCTCCGCACCGTGGATGCCGATGAGGTCGGCGAACTTCTGGTTCGAGAGCGCCTTGATCGGCGTGGTGTAGAACGCGCGCCGTCCGGCCGCGAGCGCCGCTGCGACCGCATGCTCGGCGACGACCGTCTTCCCCGAACCGGTGGGCGCCGCCACGAGGACGTTCCGACCGAGATCGAGTGCAGCGATCGCCGCCCGTTGGAAGGCGTCGAGTCGGAACGCCCCACCCATCGTCAGGATCCGTCGAGGGCGCGACGGTGTCGACGACGGGCCATCGCCCAGCCGATCAGGAGCGAGACCTCGTAGAGCACGTACATCGGGATCGACAGCGCGAGCAGGCTGAACACGTCGCCTCCGGGGGTGATCACCGCAGCTAGGAGGACGATGAGCACCACCGCATAGTGTCGCCACCCACCGAGGCGACGATGGTCGACGACGCCGACGAGTTGGAGGAACACGAGGAGGACCGGGAACTCGAACCCGATACCGAAGCCGATCGCCGTCTTGACGACGAAGCCCGTGTACTCGTTCACCGAGTAGAGCTGGTCGGTGCCGGCCCCGAATCCGGCGAGGAACGCGAGACCCTTCGGGAGCACCAACCAGGCCAGAGCCGCGCCGGAGAGGAACAGCACGTACGACGCCAGCACGAAGGGGGCGGCAAGGCGACGCTCCCGGCGGTACAGGCCCGGCGTGACGAACCGCCACACCTGCCACAGCAGGACGGGCAGCGCCACCGCGAGCCCTCCGTACCCCGACACCGTGAGCCGGGTCGACAACCCCTGGATCGGCGACTGCTGGATGACCGAGCACTGCACGTCGTCGGGGCAGCTCTGCAGCAGCAGGTCCCGGAGCTCCCCGATGAACAACGGGTACGCGAACCAGACGACGACCGCCCCGACCGCCACGGCGGCGATGCTGCGCAACAGACGGGAACGGAGTTCCGCAAGGTGCTCGACGAGGGTCATCGCCCCGAGCTCCTCCGACCGCTCCTCCCCCTTCGACCGGCGTCGGGGACGCAGCACGTTCACCCCGCGTCCGGTCCCTCGGCGGTCGTGTCCAGGTCCTCGGGGGCGTCGACGTCGAGGTTCGGCCGCGGTGGCACCTCCGAGACCGACCTCGTCACGGGACCCTGCGTGGCAGCGGGGGCATCGATGTCGAGCGCATCCCGGACCTCCCGCTGGAAGCCCTCGGAGATCGAACGGATCTGCCCGATGACGCGCCCCGCCGACCGGGCCGCATCGGGGAGCCGCTTCGGGCCGAGGACGAGCAACGCCACGAGACCGACGAGAAGGACCTCGCCCCCGGTCACGTTGAACATGGGCCGAGCTTACGGCCCGTCGTCGGCTGCGCCCGTGTCGGTGGCGACGCCGTCACGAGCATCGAGCCGACGCCGTACCTCCCCCGCCTGGGCAGCAGCACCCCGCCACCGGCCGAGGGCGTCGTCGATCTCCGGATCTCGGGCGCGTAGCTGGTCGTCGACCGAGTCGACACCGGCTCGGATCCGCACGAGGAGAACGAGCGCCGAGACGACGACGAGCAGGGCGATGGCGATCGCGCTCGTCACGACGACGGGAGCGGTCACGGGAGAAGGGTCCCGTCAGTGCGCGGAAACGCCGTCCGGCCCGTCACCGGCCAGACCCGCGACCGCGAGCTCGAAGGCACCGTCGTCGTGCAGCACGCGGAGGAACGCTGCGAGGTCGCCATGGTGGATGGGTTCCCCGTCTGCGTGCTCGATGAGATCTTCCGGAAGGTCCCACACGTCGACCGGCACCCCGGAGGCAACGAGGAGGTCGAGCGTCTCTCGGTCCGCAGTGCGGACGATCATGCGCCCGCAATCGGGACAGTGAAAGGTGTAGGCGCCCTTCGCGTCGCGGCGGCAGACGCGCACGGTCACCTGATCCGTCCGGAGATGGACGTCGCCACAGTTGCTGCACGTCGCCCGAATCGTCGCCACCGGCGGAACTCCTGACGGATCTTCGTCCACCGACCCCCGGCGGACACCGCGGCGGCAGGCTATCGGCGAGATCGCGAGATCCAACCCGCCGCCCGGCTGGCGCGCCGTCGCGGTGCGGGACAAGGCTGCGCGCATGCCCCGGTTGCCGTCGATCCGTCGACCTCCGATCGCCTTCGCGCACCGCGGCGCGCGCGCCCACGCCCGCGAGAACACCCTCGAAGCCTTCAACCTCGCACTCCGACTCGGCGCCACCGGCCTCGAGAGCGACGCGTGGATCACGAGGGACGGGGTGGTCGTGCTCGACCACGACGGTGTGGTCCGCCGGTCGGCACGGCGACGCCCCATCGCACAGGTCGCTGCGGCCGAGCTCCCCTCGCACATCCCGACCCTCGAGGAGTTCTACGCGCTCTGCGGCGACACCGTGGACGTCTCCCTCGACGTGAAGGACCCGACGGCCGCCGCCCGGGTCCTCGAGGTGGCGGCTGCGTGCGGCGGTGCATCGGTCCGGCGGCTCTGGCTCTGCCACCACGACGTCGAGGTCGTCGCCTCCTGGCGAGGGCTCTCCGACGAGGTGCGACTCGTCGACTCGACCCGCCTCCGGTTCATCGAGGAGGGTGTGGAGCGTCGTGCCGCCCGACTGCGCAGCGAGGGCGTCGATGCCCTGAACCTGCACCACACGGATTGGAACGGCGGACTGATCGCTCTCGTCCACCGATTCGAACGGCTCGCATTCGCGTGGGACGCCCAAGTGCCCCGGGTCATCGCCGAACTCCTCGACATCGGCATCGACGCGGTCTACAGCGACCACGTCGACCGGCTCGTGGAGGCCCTTGGCCCAGGACCCGGCCGAGGCCGACCTTAGTCGCCCGACGACGAGGTCTCGTAGCGCCGCAGGATCCGTTCCGCCGCGCGTGACGCCACCATCGGATCGAGTGGCGCCTCGACCTCGACCAGCCGGCCGTGTGGACCGAGACGGAGCAGCAGGCGTTCGAGCCATGCCTCGCCGCTCACACCGAGCCGGACCGTGCGGCGCCCGTTGCCGAGGTCCTCGACCGCATCGACCGGGTACTGCTCGACGACCCATGCGGCCTCTGCGTCGAGCTCGAGCAGGATGCGTGGCTCGTCCGCTGCGGGGACGTACGGCGCGCCCGGATCGGTCGATCGGGCGTGAATCGGCGTCTCGAGTACCTCGTCGAGGACCTCGACGGAATCGATCCGGTCGATGCGGAACACCCGGGGTGCACCGGCACTGCGACAGAACCCCTCGAGGTACCACGCGCCGTCGCGTGCCGAGAGTCGATGCGGTTCGACGACCCGCACCCCGCGGACGTCGCGGCCGAACGTGTGGTAATCGAGCTGCACCGGCCGGCGGTCGGCGACCGCCGTTCGCAGCGATCCGAGGACCAGGGGTTCCGCTTCACCGAGGTCGATCTGCACGTCGTCGGCGTCGACGCCGAGGACCGCGGCGAGCTTGGCGATCGCCCGAGCGAGGGGGCCGTCCGGATCGGATCCGGGCACCGAGAGGAGCCCGGCCCCGGCGGCCACGATCTGGAATCCCTGGTCCGGCGTCAGCCGCATCGGCTCGGCGAAGTAGTCGGCGAGACGGATCCACACCCGGTCGTCCTCGATGACCACGTCGATCAGTTGGTCGGGGGTGAAGGGGAACAGGCCGACCAGGAAGACGATCTGGAGGTCGTCGAGCAGCTGGGCCCGGGTCATGCCGAACCGTTCGCAGACCTCGTCCACGCGCGGTCCGTCCCGGGCCACGATCCACGGCACGACCGACAACAGGCGGCGCACCCGTTCGTTGGCGGTCGTCCGTCGGCCCGTCACGACCAGCTCCCGTCGAGGCTCGCCCGGAGCCAGGCGACGAGATCGTCACGGACGGCCGGTGGGGCGACGATCTCTGCGCGATCGAGGAACATGAGCACGAAGGAGCGGAACGCAGCGAGGTTCGACACCTCCACGGCGAACTGCGTGCCCTCGGGGGTCCGGGCACGCACCGCATCGCCACCGAAGTGCCGTTCCGCCCATGCAGCACGATCCGCGTCGACGACGAGGTCGACGGTGACCGCCGCGTCACCCCCGAACCGCCACGGTGGGTCGACGAGGCCCGGATGCGGCGCCACCGGCGGCTCGAACGCCCGGTCGCGCTCGACGCGCACGTCGCCGTCGATCCGGTCCACCCGGAACACCCGGCCCTCCCCGCGCCCCACGTCGTGGCCGGAGACGTACCAGTGGCCGTTGCGGAAGTCGATGCGGTGCGGTTCGAGCGTCCGGTCGACGTCGCCGTACCGGAAGGTCACCGAATGGTGCTCGGCGATCCCGCCGAAGAGCGGCTCGAGCCGCGGGTCCGTGCGGAGGTGGGCGACCGGGTCGACCGGCGCATCCGGGCCGGGCGACTCGACGCCGAGCTTCCAGAAGGCCTCGTGGCCGCCGACGCCGTCGAGCTTGACCGCGTTCGCTGCGAGCTGCAGCGCCGTGAGCTCCTCGGCGTCGAGCCCCGGGTCGGCCAGCACGTACTCCTCCGGCACGATCCGGTACGCCACCTGCTCCGCGGAGGTGGCCGCAAGGCCCTCGACCCGAATGGGGACGCCCATGGAGCGCAGTTCGTCCTTGTCCCGCTCGAAGGCTCGCCGGGCGCTCTCGGGGTCATCGGGGTACCCGGGGACCCGCTGGAGGATCTCGTCCCTCGTCAATGGTCGTCGCGTCGACCGCAACGCCGCGGTCAGGTTCAGGAGTCGTTCGACCTTTGTCCGGCTCATCGGTCTCCTCAGAGCGACGCGATCAACTTGTCGACCCGCTCGTCGTCGGCGCGGAAGGGGTCCTTGCACAGCACGGTCCGCTGCGCCTGGTCGTTGAGCTTCAGGTGCACCCAGTCGACCGTGTAGTCGCGCTTGCGTTCCTTGGCCCGCTTGATGAACGCGCCCCGCAGGTGGGCCCGGGTGGTCGTCGGCGCGCTGGCGAGTGCCGACTCGATGGCGTCGTCGGTGATCGTGCGTTCGACGAGGCCGCGTCGCTGCAGCTTGTAGAACAGGCCGCGTTCGGTGTCGATGTCGTGGTACTGCAGGTCGAGGAGCTGGATCCGGGCGTCGCCGAGACCGAGGTCGTGCTTGGACCGGTAGGCCTCGACGAGTCGGTGCTTGATCACCCAGTCGACCTCCCGATCGAGTGCGAAGGGGTCACGTTCGATCGTCGACACGCAGTGCTCCCACATCGACAACGCCTGCCGCTCGAGGGGATCGAGATCGGCCGTCGCGGCGTACCGCAACGCGGCGCCGAGGTACTCCGACTGGATGTCGAGCGCCGACATCTCACGACCGTCTGCGAGTCGGACCTTTCGTCGACACGTCGTGTCGTGGCTGATCTCCCGGATCGCCCGGATCGGGTTATCGAGGGTGAGGTCGCTCAGGTGCGCGTGCGGATCCTCGAGTATCCGCAGCATCAACGCGACCACGCCGACCTTCAGGAAGGTCGTGTACTCGCTCATGTTCGAGTCCCCGACGATCACGTGGAGGCGTCGGAAGCGCTCGGCGTCGGCGTGGGGCTCGTCGCGCGTGTTGATGATCGGGCGCGACCTGGTGGTCGCCGAGGACAGCCCCTCCCAGATGTGCTCCGCACGCTGCGCGATGCAGTACGTCGCGCCCCGGGCCGTCTGGAGCACCTTGCCCGCCCCGGCGTAGATCTGCCGGGAGACGAGGAAGGGGATCAGCACCTCGGCGTACGCGCCGAGGTCCGCCTCCCGGGTGGTCAGGTAGTTCTCGTGGCAGCCGTAGGAGTTGCCCGCGGTGTCGGTGTTGTTCTTGAACAGGTAGATGTCGCCGACCACGCCCTCCTCGGCGAGCCGCGCCTCGGCAGCGACGAGGAGTTGGGAGAGGATGCGCTCCCCCGCCCGGTCGTGTGCGACGAGGTCGGCGACGGAATCGCATTCCGGCGTGGCGTACTCCGGATGGGATCCGACGTCGAGGTAGAGCCGTGCGCCGTTCTCGAGGAAGACGTTGGAGCTGCGCCCCCACGACACGACCCGCCGGAACAGGTAGCGGGCGACCTCGTCGGGGCTGAGACGACGCTGCCCGCGGAAGGTGCAGGTGACCCCGTACTCGTTCTCGAGACCGAAGATCCGCCGCTGCATCGCCGGGACGCTAGCGGTCGAGCGCGGCGTCGACCTCGGACCCCTCGAGCCGACGGAACGCCCGGCGTGCTGCATCCCGCTCGAGCAGCGCCACCTCGAGATCATCGCCACGCAGCATGCGGTCCGGACCCGCGAGCGCGGCGACGGCGAGCCGGATCGCCGCAGGGACGGTGAGCTCGGAGTCGTACCCCTCCGCCACCCGTCCGCTGATGGTCTCCGCCTCGCCACCGAGGACGACGAACCGCCGTTCGTCGACGACAGTCCCGTCGTACAGGATGTGGTAGAGCTCGTCGCCCTCACGGTCACGACCGACTTCGGCGACGAGGATCTCGACCTCCATCGGCTTCATCTCGTGCGTGAAGATCTGACCGAGCATCTGGGCATAGGCGTTCGCGAGGCTGCGGGCCTCGACGTCCTCACGCGAGTACGCGAAGCCCTTCAGATCGGCGTGTCGGATCCCGGCGATCCGGAGCTGGTCGAACTCGTTGAACTTCCCCACGCCCGCGAAGCCGATGCGGTCGTAGATCTCCGACACCTTGTGCAGGGTGTTCGACGGGTTTTCCGCGCAGATGAGGATCCCGGTCGGACAGACGACCGCGACGAGCGAACGACCGCGGGCGATGCCCTTGCGCGCGAAGTCGGCGCGGTCCTTCATCATCTGTTCGGGTGCGACGTAGAACGGCATCGACATCAGCGGATCCCCTTCCCGACCGAGGGCGCCGGTGCACCCGTCGCTGCCGACAGGGTCGGGAGCATCGCCTCGAACCGGGCGGCGACATGGGCGTCGTCGACCCGGGTGAAGCCCGACGCATCGATCGTGGCGACGATCGGGTAGATCCCCCGCACGGGATCGGGCCCACCGGTGGCGGAGTCCTCGTCCGCCGCCTGGAACAACGCCGAGAGCGCCAGGTCGACTGCGTCGTCGGCGGAGAGATCCTCGCGGTAGCCGAGCTTGACGACGGTGGAGGCGAAGATCGACCCGGATCCGGTTGCGGCGTAGTTCGTCTCCTCGTAGCGACCGCCGGTCACGTCGTACTGGAAGAGGCGGCCCTGCGCCCGGGCGAGGTCGTAGCCGGCGAAGAGCGGCACGACGGCAAGTCCCTGCATCGCCATCGGAAGATGACCCCGGACCATCCCGGCGAGCTGGTTCGCCTTGCCCTCGAGGGACAGCGATCGCCCCTCCACCTTCTCGTAGTGCTCGAGCTGAAGCTGGAACAGCCGGACCATCTCCATCGCGGGCCCCGCCGCCCCGGCGATCGCCACACCGGAATACCGGTCGGCCGGATACACCTTCTCCATGTCCCGATGGCTGATGAGGTGTCCGGCGGTGGCGCGTCGGTCGCCCGCCATGACGACCCCTCCGGCGATGCGGAACGCCACCACCGTGGTCGCGTGGGTAACCCCGAGGTGGTCCACCGGCCCGGCGGGTGCCGCAGCGAGCAGGCCCGCGTTGCGGGCGAGGACGGCGAAGTCCGGGCCGGGGTCCCGATCAGGGCTGAAGAACGGAAGCACGGCGAGAACCTAGCGCCCGCCCGACACTTCTCCGGTGGCCTACTGGCCGCCCTTCTGCACGTAGCTCTTGACGAACTCCTCGGCGTTGGTCTCGAGCACCTCGTCGATCTCGTCGAGCAGGTCGTCGAGGTCGGCCTTCAGCTTCTCGCCGGTCTCCGAGACGCCCGGGGTCTCGACGGGGGCATCGTCGGTCCGTTGCGTCGTCGTTCGCTGCTTCTGGGTCCGTTCCGCCATGGCGTTGCGTCCTTCGCTGCTCCGG
>VGBO01000065.1 GCA_016870475.1 Actinomycetota bacterium
CGCCGAGACCTCGCCGACGGGGTCCGGCTGCACGCCCGCCGACGACAGGTCCTCGCCGAGGAGATGCACACCGCATGGACAGGGCCGAACGCCGAGCGGCACCGGCTCCTCGCCACCGATCGCTCGGTCCACGCCACTGCGCTCGCCTCACTCCTCGACGCTGACGCCGACGCTCTCGCACGTCGGGCCGCACCGTGACGACGTCTCGATCGGGAGCCCCATGGGTCGCGAGGGAGATCCGGGTCGATGCCGTCGCACTCGAGCGCTATCTCGACGCGGTGGCGACATTCGACCGTCGACTGCGAGAGGCGCTCGAGGCGGCGGAGTCGGCAATCGCCGGGGTCCCGGTGCCCGAGGCCCGGAGTCATCTCGCCGACGTGCACGGACACCTCGGCGACCATCTCGTCGACGACGGGGTCGTCCGCGACACGCTTGCCGCGGTGCGGGCACTCCGCGTCGGCGTGTACGGCGCGCAGGTCGCTCGCTCCTCCGCGTCGACGCACCTCGCCGACATCCTCGCCAGGATCGAGGGTACGGCGGGAGCTGCCGCGGTCGTCGGCGCACTCGGACGACTGCCCGACCGCCTGCGGGGGGTCGCCCTGCGCGCCTGGCTGACCACCGACACCGGAGTGACGCTCAGGACCCTCGTGGGGAGCCTTCACCACGCTGCTTGGGAGCAACACCCGCAGGTGCCCGGCCCGCAGGCCCGCGAGCGACCGGATCGTCAGCTCGCAGCGCTCGGATCCGCGCTCTCGGGAGCCTTCGAGGGCGCAACCCCAGCGGAGACCGACGAACTCCTCGAGAGCATCGGTGACCCGACCACGCTCGCCTGGCTCGTCGGAGCCGGACTCCATCTCCCCGCCGAGGCCGCCGTGTCGGCGTTCCGTCGCTGGTACCCGACCGCGCTCACCGACCGACTCCGGTCAACCGATCCTTCCGTCGGGCTCGACGTCCCGCACCGTCTGGTCGCCTTCGACCCCCGGAGCGACTCCGCAGCGGTGCCCGAACGCCTCCTCGACCTCGTGACGCAGGCACCGGGCGGTCCGAGCCTCCTCGTCGCCGCACCTCACAACCTCCCAGCAGACCTCCGCATCGCGCTCGGCCTCGACCGTGACGGCCTCCCACTGCTCGACCTGCTCGAGTTGCCCGTTCCCGCCGTCGACGGCGGGGCTGCGGCGGCCCGCTTCCTGGCCGCACTCGCCCGCAAGGCCGAGCCCGCCGTCGCGGACTCGGCGGCGGCACTCCTCCTCGAGCGAGCACTCGATCCGAACGGCACCGTTCCCGGGGTCCTCGAACCGGCGGCGTCCATCGTCGCCGACCACCACCTCGAGGACCTCGCGAATGCGCTCGGCCTCCCGCTGCATCGGCGGATCGGTCGACTCGAGGTCGTCGACGGCGTCCTCGCCCTCGACCGCGAGGAAGCGGCCCGCCTCGTCGGTCGCGCCCTGCTCGATCCGGTCACCTCGACCGTGCTGCTCGCACCACTCACAGAGCTGCTCGCTGGGCGCGCCGTCGCCGCGCTCGGCACACCGAGCGAGCGGGGCACCGAAACGGGTGACTGGCTCCGTTCACTCCTCGCCTTCGACCACGCCGTCGCGAGTGCGGCCTATCGGCACGACAGCGCGATCCGCTCGCAGGACCCGAGTGCGGTCGCGTGGCGCTCCGTCCTGCTCGTCGTGGACGTGGGGACGGCGATAGCGGCCGTCACCGGGCATCTCCCCTCCGCCCTCCGAGCACCCGTCATCGCCCCGTTGCACGATGCCGCGCGTCGGGCCAGGGCCGCGCCCGATCCCGCGGCAGCCACCGCCGACGCGATCGGTATGGGCTGCCATCAAGTCGTCGCACTCGGACTGGTGACGGGACGTCTCGAGCTCGCCGACCCACTCGTGGAACGTCTCGACGGCCGGTTCCGCAACAGAACGACGCTGCAGCCTTGGTGGGCGCTGACGCCCGCCGAACGCGCGGCATTCGTCCACATCGCGACGTCACATACGACGACCTTCATCGAGGTCGGGCTTCCCACGCCTGGCGAGATCGCCGCGCTCCACGCGGAATCGACGGTGGTGGCGCGCTGACCTCAGGTGCGCGGGTGCGCAGCGTTGTGTTCGCGGATGGCCTTGAGGATGCCCTCGCCCGCCTGCTTCATCAGCCCCTCGGCATTCTGGGCCAACAGGTCGCGAGAACGCTCGAGCGGGGCGATAAGCCCCTGGACCCTCGGGATCACATAGCGGGCGAAGAGGTCGTAGCTGCGCATGGTCGCCTCGTGGTTCGCCCAGTCGTGCATGAACCCCACGAGCGTGCCGAACCCACCGGCGAGCTCGACCAACCGGGTGATGGCCTCCACGGCGTCGTCGGGTGTCCCGACGATGGCGCCACCCCGCTCCACCATCGTGTGAGCGAACGCCTTCGGGTCCTCGGTCCGAGCCGCTCCTGGCCGGTGCAGGACGTCGACGTTGTACTCGTTGTGCCAGTGGGCGAGCCCGTCGTAGATCTCCGAGAACGCCTGCTCCCGTGTCTCTGCGATGTGGAAGGGCATCATCACGCGCCAGCGGTCGCGATGCACCGTGGTCCCGAACTCTTCCGCGTAGGTCTCCGCCCATCCCCACTGTGTGGGAAGCGCCTGCAGCCCCTCCTCGGAGTAGGAGGCGACGGAGATGACGCTGAGGCCGTACTTCCCGGCGAGCTTCATGCCCGATGGGCTGAGCGAGACCGCGGCGACGATCTCGAGCTCCTCCTGCAGCGGGCGGACCTGCAGGTAGCCCTCCACGAGGTCGAACCACTCGGTACGCATCGAGACCGGTTCGTCGTTGCGCAGGAGAGCGGTGATCGCCGCAAGCGCCTCGTCCTGACGATCGCGCAGCACGACCGGATCGATTCCGAGCGTACGGGCGTCGGAGGGAAGGGCACCCGGGCCGGTGCCGAGAATCGCACGTCCGCGGGAGAGGTGGTCGAGTTGCGCGATGCGGCCGGCGACGTTGTAGGGATGGTGGTACGGGAGGCTGACCACGCCGGTAGCGAGCTTGATCCGGTGCGTGCGCTGCGCCGCCGCCGCGAGGAACATCTCCGGGTGTCCGATGGTCTCCCATCCGCCCGAATGGTGTTCACCCACCCACACCTCGTCGTAGCCGAGCTGGTCGAGGTGCTCGATCAGGCGGAGGTCCCGCTCGAACTGCAGCGTCGGGTGCTCACCCGGTGGGTGGTGCGGCGCGATGAACACTCCGAAACGCATGCGGGCCATGACGATCCTCCCCGAACCGTGAATGCATCCCAACCGTACCCTGCGGAGCCCGCTCCGGTGCTCCCCTGCACGGGATGCGGCGGACCGCTCTACGATCCGCGGACCGGCGGACGCGCCGCCGGGATCGTCGGGGAGGACCCATGCGACCACGCCGGCTCGAGCCGCTCGGACGTGCCGACTGTGACGACGCCCAGGGGAAGCTCTGGGACGCGATCGTCGGCGGACCCCGAGCGAAGTCCCACGGCTCGGGGGTACCGCTCGTCGGAGCCGACGGCGGCCTCATCGGCCCGTTCGACCCGCTGCTGCGATCGCCCGAGCTCGGCACCCGCGTCCAGGAGCTCGGTGCCGTGGCCCGGTTCGGGCTCGGCATCTCGACCGCGCACGCGGAACTCGCCGTCTGCGTCGTTGCCGCGACGTGGCGAGCCCGATTCGAGTGGTTCGCCCACGCACGCTTCGCCGCCGAGGCCGGGGTCCCCGCCGAGGTACTCGAGGCGATCAGGCTCGGCCGCCGCCCGGACCTGCACGGCGACGACGCCATCGTGCACGATCTCGCCGAAGCGGTGGTCGGCCCCAAGCACCGGGTGGACGACGTTCTCTACGCACGTGCGGTGGAACGCCTGGGTGAACGGGGAACGGTCGAGGTGGTCACCCTGGTCGGCTACTACTGCATGATCTCCGCCATCCTCAACACCTTCGAGATCCCGCGTCCCGACGGCACCGACGACCCCTTCCCCGAGGTGGGGGCGTGAGTCGCCGCATTCTCGGCCTCACCGGGGGCATCGGTGCGGGGAAGTCGACCGCAGCGGCGCTCTTCGGCGAACTGGGCGCCGTCGTCGTCGACGTCGATGCGATCGGTCGGAGCGTCGGGGAGGTCGGCGGCTCGGCCCACGATGCCCTGGTCCACCGCTTCGGCGCGGACATCGTCCGCGACGGAGCACTCCACCGACCGACGCTGGCGGCCCGGGCCTTCGCGGACCCCGCAGCGCTGGCCCACCTCAACGGGATCACCCATCCGGCGATCAATACGGAACTGGCACGTGCGGTCGCCGCCGTCGCTGCCGATGCCGTGATCATCCTCGACCAGGCAGTGCTCGTGGAGAGCCCGATCCTCGGTCGTTGGGGCGAGGGTCCCGAATGCGGGTACGGCGACGTGATCGTGGTGGAGGCCCCGCTCGCGGTCCGGGTGGAGCGTCTCGTCACCACACGTGGCATGGCCGCGGAGGACGCTCGTGCCAGGATCGCCTCGCAGGTGGGCGACGAGGAGCGGCGGGCCGTCGCTACCTGGGTCATCGACAACTCCGGTGACCGCGCTCGCTTACAGGTCGAGGTGGTGAGGGTCTGGACGGAGATCGCTCGGCGCTGAACGCGCGTCAGTCCCGGCCCGGCGCCCAATCGGCGTGGTCCGTCACCGCCGGGACGAGCTGCAGCGATCCGACCGCTCGACGGTCGATGGTCAGCACCCGAACCGTCCACCCCTCGAGCTCGACCTCGTCGCCGGCACGGGGCAGACGCCCGAGCGCGTGGGTGACGAGCCCGCCGATGGTCGTCGCCGCGTCGCCCTCGAGCATGATCCCGAGGTCGGTGAGATCGTGCACCGGGAAGCCCCCCGGCAGTTCGAACGCGCCGTCGGGGAGGCGCACGACGGCGAGGAGGTCCCGGTCGGTCTCGTCGTAGATCTCACCGACGATCTCCTCGAGGATGTCCTCGAGGGACACGATCCCCTCGACCCCGCCGTACTCGTCGATGACAAGCGCGAGCCGCTGCCGGTCGGTTCGCATCCGCTGCAACGCCTCGAGCAGCCCGAGCGTCTCGGGAAGCGCGAGCGCTGGCCGTGCGAGCGCACCGGCCCGCGTCGACGCCCCGACCAGGTCGCGAAGGTGCACGATCCCGCTGGCGTCATCGAGATCGTTGACGATCACCGGAGCCCTCGAGTGGCCGGCCGCGAGGAGCACGGCGAGCGCTTCCGGGACGGTGGCGTCGGAGCGAACGGAGATCACGTCCCGGCGAGGTCGGAGCACGTGACGGAGGCTCCGGTCCTTCAATTCGAACGCTCCCTCGAGGATCTGGCGTTGGTCGTCGGTGATCGTGGGCGCCGACGCGACGATCTCGCGGATCTCCTCCTCGCTGACCGACTCCCTGGACCTCGACGGATCGACGCCGAAGAGTCGAACCAGCAGGTCCGTGCTCACCCCGAGCAGGGCGACCACCGGACGGAAGACGAGGGAGAGCAGGAGCAGCGGCCGCGCCACGAGCACCGCCCATCGTTCGCTGCGCTGCATCGCGATCCGTTTCGGCGCGAGCTCACCCACCACGAGCGTGAAGAAGGTGAGCACGATGGTCACGACGACGATCGATGCGGGTCGCGCCGCTCCCCCGAGGACGCCAAGCGGCTCCTCGAGTGGCTCCGCTAGCGAGACGGCTGCGGTCGCAGAGGCGAGGAACCCGGCGAGGGTGATCCCAACCTGGACCGTGGCAAGGAACCGGTTGGGCTCGCTGATGAGCCGGACGAGCGCCCGTCCGGCTCGACCTCGCTGCCCGAGGCGGGCGACCTGAGACTCCCGTAGGGAGAGCAGCGCGAGTTCGCTCCCCGAGAAGAGGGCATTGAGCAGCGTCAGCAGGGCGACGAGGCCCAGTTCGAGGCCGGTGCCGGACATGGCTGACGAGATTAGTGCCGTCCCGGGCCCCGTCGACGCTCCGCCACACGCACCGCGAGCACCTCGATGATTCCCCTGCGCAACGCGGGACCGAGATGGTGTCCGGCGCCTGCGATCGCCGTGAGCGGAACGCCGAAGCGTGCAGCCACGCCGCTCCCATGGTCCGGTGGGACGAACCGGTTGTCCGAGCCGTGCAATACCGCGACCGACGCCGCGCAGTCCCGCTCCAGCTCTGCGAGCGGAGGTCGGCCGGCGAGCACCACTGCACGGTGGCGATCGCTCGATCGCTGCCCTGCGGCGAGCCAGCTCTCGACCACGGCGTCGACCTGGCCGCCTTCGCCGTCCGGACCGTCGGCCGGTCCGGCGAGCACCCGGACCTCACGTACGAGCCGCCGGTGGTCGTCACCCGGACGTCCACCCGAGGGGCGGAGCACCACGCGCACCACGTCGGCCTCGTCGGGCCCCATGACCGTCGTAGCGAGATAGTCGTCGCTCGCGTTGACGAGGATCACGTCGGCGCCCGGCCGCGCCACGGCGACGTGACGCGCCACCGTCGCGCCGAGCCCGACGCCGACGATGATCAGCGGGTCGGCCTCCGCAGGAAGCACGGCGATCACGTCGTCGCAGAGCATCTCCAAGGTCGGGTCGCTGTCGCCCGACTCGCTGCGACCCTGTTCGCGCCAATCGAGTCGCACACAACTCGCGCCACTCGCCACCACGTCCGTGACGAACACATCCGGCCAGATCGCAAGGGTCCGGTGTTCCGGGCCGAGCAGCACGACCTTCGGGCCGGCACCGACGGGCCCGTCCTGCCGCCAGTGGAGCCGACCGCCGTCGGGACGATCGAGGAAACCGGTGGTTGCCGTCCCGATCCGCGGCGTCACGAGACCCCACGGTACCGGCGGTCGATACGATCGGCCACGACGGACCGACCAACACCTGGAGGGAACTGGTGCGTACGGCGATCAGCATCGGGGGCCCGGCCTCGGGTCGGACGGACGACTGGGCCGACGAGGTCGCCTTCGTGCGGGAGGCGGATCGCCTCGGGATCGACGACGTGTGGTCGGCCGAGGCCTGGGGTCAGGACGCGGTCGTCCCGCTCGCCTACCTGGCCGCCGTCACCGACCGGATCCGGCTCTGCACCGGGATCATGCAGGTCTCGGCCCGCGTGCCGTCCATGACGGCGATGACGGCCCTCACCCTCGCGACCGTCAGCGGCGGGAGGTTCGTGCTCGGCCTCGGAGTGTCCGGGCCGCAGGTCGTCGAGGGCCTGAACGGGATCCCCTTCGCCCGACCGCTCGCCCGACTCCGTGAGCATGTCGACGTGGTGCGGCTCGCGTTCGCCGGTGAGCGCATCGTGTACTCGGGAGAGCACCATCGTCTGCCGCTCCCGGGTGGGGCGGGAAAGGCCCTCCGCCTCGCCCAGCCCGCCAACACCTCCATCCCGATCTACCTCGCGACCCTCGGTCCTCAGGCGCTGCGGTACACCGGGGCGACCGCAGACGGATGGGTCGGCACCTCCTTCATCCCCGAGGCGGCGGAGGTCCTTCTCGCGCCGATGCGCCGAGGGGCGGAGGAGGCCGGAAGGCCCGTCGATGCGGTCGACCTCCAGGTCGGGGGGACGGTTGCCTTCGGTGATCGCGAGGCCCTCGTCGACCGCTTTCGACCGGGGATCGCCTTCCCCGTCGGCGCGATGGGCTCGAAGGAGCAGAACTTCTACCGCGACGCCTACGTGCGCGCCGGATTCGGCGAAGCCTGCGAGAAGGTCGCGGCGCTGTGGCTCGCCGGACGGCGGGAAGAGGCCGTACGAAGCGTCCCCGATGACATGGTGGCACTCACCACGTTCCTCGGCTCCGACGACGACGTCCGGGCCCGGGTGCGGGCGTACCGGAGGGCCGGCATCAGCACGCTGCGACTCCAGCCGGATGGGCGGACCGTCGCCGAACGGATCGACACCCTCGGCCGCATGCTGGACATCGTGCGCGAGGTAGCGGCGGAGCCGCTCGTTTGAGGAACCGTTCAGGGGTCGCGGACGTGTGTCCGCGCCTCGACCGAACCTATGGTCGGAGGCCGATGGCTCCGACGTCGACACCTCCACCCGAACACCGGATCGCTCCGCTCGAGGAGTTCCCCGGGAGCAACGATCCGCACGAGATCGAGGCGAGGGCCGCGGTTGCTGCGTCCATTCGGGCGCTGGGGCACGCCTTGGTCGGGAGGTCGCATTCCGTCGACCTGCTGCGGTCGGTCGCAACCGAACTCGACAGGGTGGTCGGACGGCTCGATTCGGGCGAGCCGCGGGCGAAGGTCGAGGCGAACATGGCCCAGCGGTACCTCGAGGACCTCCCCCGTGAGGGCGATCGTCTCGACCGCATGCCGGAGCGCCCGTTCTCGGGCGTGGCCGCCCCGTCCGGCCTCCCCCTCGAGGTCGTGCTCCGGGACGGCTGGGCGGTCACGCGCTGCACGCTCGGCCCGGCGCACGAAGGGGCTCCCGGTCGGAGTCACGGCGGGTTCGTGGCGGCCATCTACGACGACCTGACCGGCTACGTCCTCGGGATGCTCGGTCTGGTCGCCTACACGGGCGAGCTCGTCGTCCGGTACCTCGACGGAACGCCGATCGGCCGGGAGTTGCTGTTCCGGGCCCGACTTCGGGAGCGCGCTGATCGCAAACTCCTGGTCGAGGCCGAGTGCTGGGCCGGGCCGGTGAAGGTGTCCGAGGCCACGTCGCTGTTCATCCAGGTGCCCTCGGAACGCCTCGGGCTCCCCCCGGGTCTGCGGACTGCCTGATCAGGCGTCGAGCACGACGACCGCCGTGCCCGGCGTTGTGCGGTTCCCCTGCGCGTCCTCGGTCCACACGTCGATGTCGACGAGGTTCCTGCCGTCCTCGACCCGCGTGCCGGTGACCACGCCGCGCACCGTAAACGGTTGTCCCTGCATGTCCATCCCCCGGTACTGACAGGAGATCGACCGCACCCAACCGCTGTGGCCGAGCCAGTTGGAGACGCACTCGCCGAGCGACGCGTACTTCAACCGACCGTGCACGATGTTGTCGCCGATCTGGCGCGCCTGGGGGAAATCCGCGTCGAAGTGCAGCGGGTTGAAGTCCCCGGATCCTGCCGCGTACTGCACCAGGTTGATCCGAGCGGGCTTCTTGTACAGCGCCGGCAGTTCGTCGCCGGCCTTGACGTCTGCGAAGGTGGGCATCATCGTTCCTGTTCTCGTCGATCTCGGGGTCAGTAGTAGATGGCCTGGGCGCGCTGCGTGGCGACGACGGCGCCGTCGGCATCCCGCCAGACGGTCTCCTGGGTGGTGATCAGCATCACGCCGAGCCCCTTGGACTCCTTCGTCTGCAGGTCGGTGAGACGCGACGTCGCGCTGAGCGTCTCGCCGGCGACCAGCGCTCGCTCGTAGGTGGTCTCGGTCCCGCCGTCGAGGAGGCCGGGGAGGCCGTGCTTCAGTTCCGGACCGGAGCCCTTCGGCCCGGAGAACGTGTCGGAACACTCCCCCGGGATGAACACGGGCGTGCCGAGGTAGCAGGGTGGAGCTGGGAGGTCGGCGTACCCGGCCGCCCGGGCCGCGGCCCGATCGAAGTAGGTACGGTCCGTGTACCCGACGCCTCGGGCGAACGCCCGCACCGACGTGGCGGTCAGTTCGTAGGTCCAGGGCTCGGACTCCACACCGATCAACGCCCGCATCTCCGGGGAGATCTCGAACGACGCTGCCATGGCCACTCCTCCAGTTCCCGTCGCTGCGTCGCGGCGGCGACGCACCTCATCCTGCCACCGACACGGGGCCGCCGCGTGCCGGTAGGGTCGAGTGTCGGCAGAGGGTTCGGAGGGACGGCGATGGTGGGACGACTCGACCGGAGGGTCGCGCTCGTGACCGGCGGCGGAAACGGGCTCGGAGCGGCCACGGCGCGCCGGCTCGCGCAGGACGGCGCTGCGGTCGTCGTGGCGGACGTGCAGGAGGACGCGGCGGCCGCCGTCGCTGCGGAGATCGTCGCCACAGGGGGTCGATCGAACGTGATCCACCTCGACGCCACGTCGGAGGCCGACAACGCCGCAGCGGTCGAGCTGGCGTGGAGCAGCTTCGGGGGGCTCGACGTCGTGGTCACCGCCGCAGGCGTGAGCCGTGCCGGCTACCGGAGCGGCGACGCGGCGTCCGGGCGGGCGTACGCGTCGAACGTCATCGCGAACCTCTCCACGCCCTGGGTGCCGTTCCTCGAGCTGACACCGGCCGAGTTCAACGAGGTCCTCGACATCAACCTCACCGGGACGCTCCTCGCCGTTCAGGCCTCTGCCCGATCGATGATCGCCGCAGGGAGGGGCGGTTCGATCATCACGATCGCCTCGATCATGGCCCGGTCCAACACGGGCCCCGTGCCCTACAACGTCTCCAAGGCCGGGGTCTGGATGCTGACCAAGGTCGCAGCACGGGTACTCGCTCCGACCGGCATCAGGGTGAACGCGATCGGTCCCGGTTACGTGGAGACGAACATGACGTCGATGATCGCCGAGTACCCCGAGGAGTATCGCGAGGCCTTCATGCGCCAGATCCCCATGGGGCGCCTCGGTCGTCCGGAGGAGATCGCCGCCACGGCGTCCTTCCTCGCGTCGGACGACTCGTCGTACTTCACCGGTGAGCTCCTCCACCCCGACGGCGGGTACTTCACCGACTGATCGCCCGGTCGCGGCGGTAGATTGCCGACCACGGGTCCGCGCCGCGCAGCCCGTCCCCCGCTCTCGTGTCCTCCACCACCGGTTCGATCTTCCGTCTCACCTCCTACGGCGAGTCCCACGGCCCAGCCGTTGGCGCCGTCGTCGACGGGTGCCCGCCGAGGCTGGCCCTCGACGTCGCGGCGATCCAGCGTGACCTCGACCGCCGACGTCCCGGCCAGTCGCGGCTCACGACCCAACGCAAGGAGGCCGACACGGTCGAGATCCTCTCCGGGGTCCACGAGGGCCGAACGACGGGGACACCGATCGGGCTGATCGTGCGAAACGCCGACCAGAACCCCGGCGCTTACGACCATCTCGAGGACGTCTACCGGCCGAGCCACGCCGACTACACCTACGACGCCAAGTACGGCTTTCGGGACCATCGTGGGGGTGGCCGGTCGTCGGCTCGTGAGACGATCGCACGCGTGGCCGGCGGGGCGATCGCCAGGGCCCTCCTGGCGGAGGCGGCCAAGATCGAGATCGTGGCCTGGGTGAGCTCTGTCGGGACCATCGACGCTCCAGAGGCCGACCTCGCGACCATCACCGCCGACCTCGTCGACGCAGGGCCCACACGGTGTCCCGATCCGGCGACCGCTGCAGCGATCGAGGATGCGATCGACGCGGCGCGACGGGCGGGCGACTCGCTCGGGGGTGTGGTCACCTGCGTGGCTCGGAACGTCCCGCCGGGCCTCGGCGCCCCCGCCTTCGACCGGCTCGAGGCGGCGCTCGCCGCCGCAGTGATGTCGCTTCCGGCGACGAAGGGCTTCGAGATCGGTTCTGGTTTCGCAGGCACCCGCCTGCGCGGGTCGGAGCACAACGATCCCTACGTCATGGTGGCCGGCCAGGTGCGCACCACGGCGAACCGCTCGGGTGGCGTCCAGGGCGGGATCAGCAACGGCGAACCGATCGTTCTCCGGGCGGCCTTCAAGCCGACCGCGACCATCGCCTCCTCGCAGCAGACGATCACGCGTGCCGGCACACCCGTGGAACTCGCCGCTCGTGGACGGCACGATCCCTGTGTGCTGCCGAGAGCCGTACCCCTCGTCGAGGCGGCGGTGGCACTCGTGCTCGCGGACCACTGGCTGCTGCAGCGGACGGTCGACGTTCTACCGAGGCATCCGGGAGATCTCTGAGCCGTCTGAGGTTCATGCGGCCTCGCCCGTGGGAAGTCTTGCGGGCGAACGCCGGACGGTCCGCGCGACCGTCCTAGTATGCGCGGCGCGTCGGTCCGTATGCCCAACGTCCGTGGCCACCGACTCCGACCTCTCCCCCCGCCCGACCGCGACGAACGCGAGCCCACCAATGAGCGACTCCGACGACGGCCTGGAAATCGACGAGGAATTCGACGCCGAGGACCTCGACGAGGAGGACCTCGAGCTCGATGACGAACTGGCCGAGGACGATCTCGAAGGCGACGACCTCGAATCCGACGACGCTCTCGCCGGCGAGGACCTCGAGGCAGAGTCCGAGGAGGGCACGCGGGCCCGCCGGGCCGAGGACGCCGGGGAGGAGGAAGAGGACCTCGAGACAGTCG
>VGBO01000066.1 GCA_016870475.1 Actinomycetota bacterium
CCACCGCCAAGGACATCGTGCTCGCGATCATCGGCGAGATCGGCACGGGCGGCGGCATGGGCTACGTCATCGAGTACCGCGGCGAGGCGATCCGCGCCCTGTCCATGGAAGGCCGGATGACGGTCTGCAACATGTCGATCGAGGGCGGGGCGAAGGCCGGTCTCATCGCCCCCGACGAGACCACGTTCGCCTACGTGGCCGGCCGGGAGCACGCGCCGAAGGGCGCCGACTTCGACGCCGCGGTGGCCTACTGGCGGACGCTGCACACCGACCCCGACGCCGTCTTCGACCGCGAGGTCGTGCTCGACGCCGCGACGATCGTCCCGCAGGTCACCTGGGGCACGAACCCGGCACAGGTCACCGGCATCGACCGGGCGGTGCCCGCTCCCGCCGACTTCGCGGCGGCTTCCGAGCAGGACGCCTGCGCCCGTGCGCTCGCGTACATGGGGCTCGAGGCGGGCACGCCGATCCGGGACATCCCCGTCGACTACGTGTTCATCGGTTCGTGCACCAACAGCCGCATCGAGGACCTGCGGGCGGCGGCCGACGTCGTCCGGGGCCGGAAGGTCGCCGCCGGGGTGACCGGCTGGGTGGTCCCGGGCAGCTTCGCCGTGAAGGGTCAGGCCGAGGAAGAAGGCCTCGACCGCATCTTCAGCGAGGCCGGGTTCGAGTGGCGTGAACCCGGCTGCTCCGCCTGCCTGGCGATGAACCCCGACAAGATCCCGCCGGGCAAGCGTGCCGCCTCGACCTCGAACCGCAACTTCGAGGGCCGCCAGGGACCCGGCGCCCGGACCCACCTGGTGTCGCCGGCGGTCGCCGCCGCCACCGCCGTCGCCGGACGGTTCTCGACCCCCGCCGACCTCGGCTGACCGCAGGAGCCATCGATCATGCAAGCCGTACGCGTCATCACCGGTCGGGCCGTTCCGCTGAACCGCTCCGACGTCGACACCGACCAGATCATCCCCGCCGAGTGGCTGAAGCGGGTCGAGCGCACCGGGTTCGGCGTCGGGCTGTTCTCCGCCTGGCGCGACGACCGGGCCTTCATCCTCAACGACGAGCGGTTCAGCGGGGCGAGCGTGCTCCTCGCCGGCCCGAACTTCGGGACCGGCTCCTCACGCGAGCACGCCGTCTGGGCGATCATGGACTACGGCTTCGCCGCCGTGATCTCCCCGCGGTTCGGCGACATCTTCAAGAACAACGCCGGCAAGAACGGTCTCGTCACCGCGCAGATCGACGCCGACGTCGTCGACCGACTGATGGCCGCCGTCGAGAAGGACTCGACCCTCGAGATCACCATCGACGTCGAACGCCTCGTCGTCGCCGTCCCCGCCCTCGGCATCGAGACGCCCTTCCCGATGGACCCCTCGACTCGGGACCGGTTCCTGCAGGGCCTCGACGAGATCGGCATCACCGAGCAGCACGTCGACGAGATCGACGCGTTCGAACGCACCCGCGCCGCGTTCAAGCCCTCCGTCAGCGCCTGAGGTCGCCGCGACTCAGTCGATCCCGAGCAGTTCCCGTTCCGCCGCCTCCGCGGCACCGGTGCGTTCGAGGTCGGCCACCGTCATCGTCGTCGCCCGGCCGAGCACGGCGATGCGCCGTTCGACCTGGTCGTGCACTCGTCGGGTGAAGTCCTGGGAGAGCTGGGTGGAGACCGGGTCGTTCGGATCGTCGATCGTCGGCGACACCTCGAACCAGAACGCCGCCAGCTCCCGCAGCCGGGCCGTCGCCCCCTCGAGCAGGTCGGGGTGCTCGGCGAGGATGCGCTGGCACAGGTAGGTGCCGTAGGTGATGTGCCGGCCCTCGTCGGCCCGGATGTGGCGGATCCCCTGCTGCATGCCGGGGAACGCGTCGAGCAGCGCGAACAGGTCGGCCCACAGCGTGTAGCCGGAGATGGCGAGGCATCCCTCGACGAACTGGTTGTAGGTCACCGACGCGTCGAGCATCGCGGCCGGCGACCGGTCGACCAGCACCCGCCGCATCGAGCTCGGCAACGCGCTCTCCCACATCCCCACCGACTGCGCAGGGTCGTAGTGCAGGCCGAGGTCGGCGGCCTGTGCGGCGAGCCGCTCGTAGTAGCCGTCGAGGTCGGCGCCGACCGCTGTGAGCCACCGCCGGAAGAACTCGAGGTGCTTCGCCTCCTCGAACGCGAAGCTCGTCAGGTACATCGCCTCCTCGAGCCGACCCTCGTCCGCGACGGCGAGCGCGAGCGGGACGATGTCGAGCGTCACCGCCTCCTCCCCGACGAGGAACCCGGTGCACACGTGCAGCATGGCGTCCTGGTAGGCGAGCGGCAGCGCCGCCCAGTGCTCGGCATCCGCGCCGAGGTCGATCGTGGCGGGATCCCACGCGAGGCGCTTCGCCTTGTCCCACAGGCGCCACGGCAGACACGACGTGTCGACGCCACGAGGCGAGGACCAGCCGCCGACCGTGCGCGACGGCCGCAGGACGACGTCGAGCTGCTCGACGGCGTCCATGGTCAGCTCTCGAGCGCGTGGACGCTGATGATGCCGGGCCGGGCCCGCAGCTCGGCGACGACCGTGTCGGGAACCGGCTGGGAGGTCGCGAGCACCATGGTCGACGGCGCACCCGTCGGGTCCCGTCCGACGTCCATGTCCTCGATGTTGATCCCCGCCGCCCCGAGGAGCGTGCCGACGGCGCCGATCATGCCCGGGCTGTCCTCGTTCTTCACGTAGAGCAGGTGCGGCCGGGGCGGCAGGTCGACGACGTTGCCGTCGATGTGGGTGAGACGCTCCTCGCCCCGCACCCCGACGAGCGTGCCGGACACGCTGTTCCCGCCGCCGCGCACGGTGAGCCGGTTCACCCAGTCGACCGAGGTCGACGACTTCGTCTCACGGACTTCGACGCCCTTGTCGGTGGCCATGAGCGGCGCGTTCACGTAGCTGACCGGCTCGGCGGTCGACCGACGGAACAGCCCCTTCAGCACGGCGAGGGTGAGGATGCGGGTGTCGGCCTCGGCGACGGGGCCGTCGTAGCCGACCTCGAGTGCCGTGGGCACGGTGCCGTGGAGGGCGACGAACAGTGCACCGAGTCGCTCGGCGAGGCCGAGGAAGGGCTTGGCGATCTCCGCCACCTCGCCGGCGGACACGTTCACCGCGTAGGGCACGAAGTCGTTGTTGAGGGCGAGGACCACCATCTCGGCGATGGCCTCGCCGGCCTTGTCCTGCGCCTCACGGGTCGACGCACCGAGGTGGGGGGTCACGACGACCTCGGGGAGGCCGAACAGCGGTGAGGACGTCGTCGGTTCCCGGTCGAACACGTCGAGCGCCGCGCCGCCGACGTGGCCGGCGACGATCGCGTCGGCGAGTGCCGCCTCGTCGACGATCCCGCCCCGTGCGACGTTGACGATGCGCACCCCCGGCTTGCAGCGACGCAGCCGATCGGCGTCGAGCAGGCCCACGGTCTCCTTCGTCTTGGCGACGTGAATCGTGAGGAAGTCCGCCTGCGCCAACAGGTCGTCGAGATCGAGCAGTTCGACGTGGAGCTGCCGGGCCCGGTCGGGCGACAGGTAGGGGTCGTAGGCGACGAGGCGCATCCCGAACGCGGCGGCGCGCTGCGCGACCAGCCGGCCGATTCGGCCGAACCCGATCACGCCCAGGGTCTTGTCGGCGAGCTCGACGCCCTCCCAGCGGGACCGCTCCCAGCGACCCTCGACGAGCGCGGCGTGCGCCTGGGGGATGTTGCGGGCCTGGGCCAGGAGCATCGCCATCGTGTGCTCGGCCGCCGAGAGGATGTTCGACTCGGGGGCGTTGACCACCATCACGCCGCGCTGCGTGGCTGCGTCGACGTCGACGTTGTCGAGGCCGACCCCGGCCCGACCGACGACGACGAGCTCGTCGGCGGCGGCGAGTAGCGCCGCGTCGACCTGCGTCGCCGAGCGGATGACGAGCCCGTGCGCACCCCGGATCAGCCGGTGCAGCTCCTCGACCGACGGCGCGAGCGCGACCTCGACCTCATGGCCGGCGGCGCGCATGCGCGCGAGGCCGGGTTCGGCGATCTCCTCGGTGACCAGGATGCGTGCCATGGGACCTTCCGTGGGGCCGCGGGCCGTCTACGACGACGCAGAGCGTAGGGTCACGATAATGGCCGACTCAATCGTCGTCGTCGGAGCCGGACTGTCCGGCATCATCGCCGCCCGCTCCCTGCAGGCGGCCGGGCGAGCCGCGGTGCTCCTCGACAAGGGCCGCGTCCCCGGTGGCCGACTCGCCACCCGCCGGGTCGCGGGCGGGACCCTCGACCACGGTGCGCAGTTCTTCACCGTCCGGTCGGAGGCGTTCGGGGCCACGGTGGCCGACCTCGTCGCCGCCGGGGCGGTGCAGGAGTGGTGTCGAGGATTCAACGAGACCGACGGGTACCCCCGGTACGCGGCGGCGAACGGCATGAACGCACTGGCCCGGACCCTTGCGGCGGACCTCGACGTGCGCTGCGACGTGACCGTGCAGTCGATCACCCGTGGCCCGGACGGCTGGCGGATCGCCACCGGCGCCGGCACCCTCGACGCCCCTGCCGTGGTGCTCACCGCACCCCTCCCCCAGGCGCTCGCCCTGCTCGACGCCGGGGGCACCGCCTACGACCCCGAGCTCGCTGCGGTGACCTTCCACCGCGTCCTCGCACTCCTCGTCACCCTCGACGGCGCACCGGCCGTAGGCGAGCCGGGGGCCCGCCAGCTCGGCGACGGTCTCTTCTCCTTCGTGGCGGACAACGCCCGCAAGGGCGTCTCCGCGGTGCCGGCCCTCACCCTCCATGTCGCCCACGGCCCCTCGGCCGACCGGTGGGACGACCCCGACGACGACGTGCGCGCCGACCTGCTCGCGGCCGCCGCCCCCTGGATCGGCGGCGCACGCGTCGTCGAGGCGCAGCTCAAGCGCTGGCGCTACGCGGGCCCGGTCATCCCGCGGCCCGAGCACGGGGTGACGGTCGACGACGGGCTCGTGCTCGCCGGCGACGCGTTCGCCGGGGCCAAGGTCGAGGGGGCGTTCCTGTCCGGCCTCGCTGCCGCGGCGAGCCTGCTCGAGGGCTAGGCGCCGAGCGCGAAGGAGAGCGCCAGCAGCCCGAAGGGCAGCGCGACGAGCGCGGCGAGCACGCCTGCGGCGAGCGCCCGCCGTGCCGTGTCCGCCTGCCAGAACGGCGCCACCGACGCAGCGTCGGACACCCCGAGGTCGACCTCCTCGAACGCCCGCACCAGCGCGCGGGCCCGCCCGAGGTCGGCACGTTCCACGACGACCGCCGGCCCGAGTGCGAGGAGATCGGCCCCGAGCAGGTAGTCGGCCTCCTCGACGTCGACGACATCCGCCGCCACGCCCGCACGCCGCAACCGCAGCACGGTGCGCTCGGCGAAGACGATCCGCTCGTAGTCCACGACCACGGCGGCGTCGGCGTAGACGAACCGACGGAACTCCGTCACGGCGTGCCCCCGACGAGCTCGACGACCCGGTCGGATTCGCCCGCAGGCGCGGTGATGCCGAACACCGTCCGGTAGAAGAACAGCTCCGCCCGCAGCGCATGGGCGATGTTCGTGGCGTCGCGGAACCCGTGCTGCTCCCCCGGGTACTCCACGTAGGCGTGGAGGATGCCCTTGCGGGCGAGTGCGTCGGCCATCGCCCGGGACTGCGCCGGTGGGACGATCACGTCCTCGCTCCCCTGGAACAGGATGATCGGGCACGACAGGCGGTCGGTGTGGTGGATCGGCGAGCGCTCCCGGTAGCGCTCGGCCGCTTCCGGCAGCGGGCCGACGAGCCGGTCGAGGTAGCGGGACTCGAACTTGTGCGTGTCCGCGGCCAACGCTGCGAGGTCGGCGACCCCGTACTGCGAGGCGCCGGCGGCGAAGACGTCGGTGAAGGTGAGCGCGGCGAGCGTCGTGAACCCGCCTGCGGATCCGCCGCGGATCGCGAGCCGCGCGCCGTCCACGACGCCGTCGGCGACGAGGTACCGGGCGACGGCGACGCAGTCCTCCACGTCGACTACGCCCCAGGAACCCTCGAGCAGCGACCGGTACGCCCGGCCGTAGCCGGTCGATCCCCCGTAGTCGACGTCGACGACCGCGAAGCCCCGGCTCGTCCAGAACTGCACGGCGAGGTTCAACCCCGGGTTCGCCGCCGACGTCGGTCCGCCGTGCGACAGCACGAGCAACGGCGGCAGGTCGTCCGCCGGTGCGGCGACGTCGGGGTTGGTGGGCGGGTAGAACCATGCGTGCGCCACCCGGCCGGCGGCGGAGGGGACCCGCAACCGACGGGGGGCGGCGAGCAACGCCTCGGGCACCGGCAGCGGACGGGGCGCCCGCACGAGTTCGGTCGATCCCCCACCGAGGTCGAGCCGGACGACGGCGGACTCACGGCGCGCGCCCGCGCCCACGCCGACCACGGCATCGGGGCCGGCGGTTCGCACCGCCTCGAGGGTGACGAGGTCGGTGGGGACGTCACGCCACCCGGATCGGTCGGCGGCGACCACAGCGAAGTGCACGCCGTCCTCGGCACCGTAGGCGGCGGCGACCCGGCCGTCGGCGAGCACGGCGAAACGACTCCGTCCGAATACCCAGGCCGGAAGGGCCACCTCGGCGTCGGGGCCGGGGAGCCGCACGGCATCCCCACCGGGCAGGCCGTCGGGCCCGGGGAGGAGCTCGTGCAGCGTCCAGGCATCCGTACGGTCCGAGCAGAACAGCAGACGTCCGTCGGCCGTCCATTCGGGTTGCACGACCGACTCGCCGTTCCCGCCGGCGAGGTGCCGGACGTCGGTGAGGCCCTCCTCGCCGAGTCGCCCGACCCACAGCTCCGCCCCGTCCCAGGGGAGGTCCGGGTGGTCCCACGCCAGCCAGCACAACACGGTGCCGGTCGGGTCGAGGCGCGGCGCGGCGACGAAGTCGCGGTCGGCGACGAGCACGACGGGCTCGCCGGCCCCCGACGCCTCGATCGCGACGATCTCGTTGCGCGGCTCCCCGTCACCGGTGTGGTCCTCGCACACGACGACGAGGAGATCCCCCTGCGGGTGGACCACCCCGTCCGCGTACCGGAGGGCGTGGGTGGTCCCGGGCTCGGGGGTGACCGGCACCGGTTCCGACGCGCCCGGGTCGAGCCGCCACAGCCGCTGGTCGGACCACGAGGCCAGGAACAGCGTGTCGTCGGGCCCGAGCCACCAGGCACCGCCCCCGTACTCGTGCACCCGGGTGCGCGCCGACCACGGCGGGCCGAGCACGTCGATCCCGTCGCGGACCGGGACGACGCGTCCGCCCTCGGACGGCCGCGCCTCCGACCACCACGTCCCGGTCGCGCCGACCCGGACGTCACCGAAGCCCACGGCTGCGGCGACGACGGTGTCGGCGGTGAGCGGGGACGGCCAGCCTCCGTGGCCGACCGTGGTGTGGCCGGCGGTCACCTCAGCGACGGCCGAGGAGGTCGGCGACCCGACCGACCCCTTCGACGAGGTCGTCGTCGGAGAGCGCGAAGGACAGGCGCATGTAGCCGGGGGCACCGAACGCCTCCCCGGGCACGAGAGCGACCTCGGCCGTCTCGAGGATCACCTCGGCGAGCTCGGTCGTCGTGGTCGGGGTGCGACCCCCGACGGTGCGTCCGAGCACCCCCTCGAAACTCGGGAAGCAGTAGAAGGCGCCCTCGGGCTCGAGGGCGGTGACCCCGTCGATGGTGTTCAGCAGCTCGAACATGCGCCGTCCCCGCCGCTCGAACGCTGCCCGCATCGCACGGACCGCCTCGAGGTCGCCGTCGACCGCAGCGAGCGCGGCGACCTGCGCCACGTTCGACACGTTCGAGGTGGTGTGGGACTGCAGGTTCGTCGCCGCGGTGATCACGTCGGTGGGGCCGATGATCCACCCGACGCGCCACCCGGTCATCGCGTAGGTCTTGGCGACCCCGTTCACGATCACCGTGCGGTCGGCGAGCTCGGGGACGAGCCGAACGATCGAGGTGAACTCGTGGTCGCCGTAGGTGAGGTGCTCGTAGATCTCGTCCGTCATGACCCACAGACCGCGCTCGGCCGCCCACCGGCCGATGGCCTCGACCTCGGCGGGCGAGTAGACCGCCCCCGTCGGGTTCGACGGCGAGACGAACAGCAGCATCTTCGTGCGGGGGGTTCGCGCCGCCTCGAGCTGGGCGACCGTCACCCGGAACCCGCTCGACACGTCGGTGGGGATGATCACGGGGACACCGCCGGCGAGCTCGATCGCCTCGGGGTACGTCGTCCAGTACGGGGCCGGGACGAGGACCTCGTCACCGGGGTCGAGGAGGGTCTCGAACCCGGCGGCCACGGCGTGCTTGCCGCCGTTGGTGATGAGCACCTGCGACGCTGCGACCTCGACCCCGCTGTCGCGCAGCGTCTTGCGTGCGACGGCCTCGCGCAGGTCGGGCAACCCGGCCGCAGGGGTGTACCGGTGGTTCGCCGGGTTCCGGCACGCGGCGACCGCAGCCTCGACGATGTGGTCGGGGGTCGGGAAGTCCGGCTCCCCGGCGCCGAAGCCGATGACCGGCTTGCCGGCGGCCTTGAGCGCCTTCGCTTTCGCGTCGACGGCGAGCGTCGCCGACGGCGCAATCGCGCCGACCCGACGGGACACACGGGAGCGTGGGGCGGAAGTCACACGCCTGTTCTACCGCCTCGGGCCGGTTGACCGGCAGACTGGTCGGGTGCGCACCCCCGACATCCGCATTCCCACCGACCTCCTCCCCCGCGACGGCCGCTTCGGCTGCGGGCCGTCGAAGGTCCGCCCCGACGCCATCGCGGCCCTCGCCGCCGCGGCACCGGAGCTGCTCGGAACGTCCCACCGGCAACCGGCGGTGCGGGCGCTCGTCGGCCGTCTCCGTGCGGGGCTCGGTGAGCTCTTCTCCCTGCCGGCGGGCTGGGAGGTCGTGCTCGGCAACGGCGGGTCGACGGTGTTCTGGGACGTCGCGACCTTCGGCCTCGTCGACCGGCGCAGCGAGCACCTGAGCTTCGGCGAGTTCTCCTCGAAGTTCGCCGCGTGCACGGCCGCGGCGCCCTTCCTCGAGGATCCGGTGGTGATCACGTCGCCGCCCGGATCGCACCCCGACGCTGTCGCCGACGCGTCGGTCGACGTGTATGCGCTCACCCACAACGAGACCTCGACCGGTGTGGCGATGCCGCTGCGCCGTCCCGCCGGCGCGACCGCGAACCAGCTCGTCGTCGTCGACGCCACCTCCGCCGCAGGGGGCCTCCGGTGGGATCCGGCCGAGGTCGACGTGTACTACTTCGCGCCGCAGAAGTGCCTCGCCTCCGACGGCGGCCTGTGGCTCGCGTGCTGCTCACCCGCTGCGGTGGAGCGGATCGAACGGATCGCCGGATCCGGCCGCTGGATCCCACCGTCGATCGACCTGCGCACGGCGCTCGACAACTCCCGGCAGGACCAGACCTACAACACCCCGGCGCTCGCGACGCTGTTCCTCGCGCTGCACCAGGTCGAGTGGATGAACGACAACGGCGGCCTCGACTTCGCGGCGGGCCGGAGCGACGCGTCCGCGGAGGTCATCTACTCGTGGGCGGAGGCGTCGCCGTTCGCCGTGCCCTTCGTCGCCGATCCGGCGCAGCGCAGCCACGTGGTCGCCACCATCGACCTCGCGGACGGCGTCGACGCGGGGACCGTGTCGTCGGTGCTCCGGGCGAACGGGGTCCTCGACACCGAGAGCTACCGGAAGCTCGGCCGTAACCAGCTCCGCATCGCCCTGTTCCCCGCGATCGACCCCGACGACGTTCGCCGGCTCACCGGGTGCATCGACCACGTGGTCGGTGCGCTCGGCTGAGGTTCACTCGTCGCCGTTGCGCCAACCCTCCGGCACCTTGCCGAGCTTGCGCAGCCGGTCGGCCGCCCAGATCGGCATCGGGAGCATCACGTCACGGTTCAGGCGGTCGAGCATCGGCCCGTCCTCGGCCCACACGTGGCAGGTGTTGAGGTTTAGCTTCGTGCGCTCGCGCTGCTCCTCGATGGTGATGTCGAGGTTCACACCGGAGGACTCCTCCATGCGCATCGACCACATCGACTGGAACGCGACCGGACCCATCGCCTGCAGCAGCGCCGTGGTGTGCGTGCAGCCCCTCGGCCCGCCGAAGAGCTCGCGCACCTTGTGGGTGTAGCCACGGGTGATCGACAGCCCGATCAGCTCCTGGTAGTGATCCTCGATCCGTCGACACTCGACGTGGGGGTGGACCTCCATGACGAGCCGCGCGTCCACGATGACAAGGTCGGGGATGCCGATCTCGATGTCGACGACCATGTGGTGGATCGTCATCGGCTCGGGATCGTCGGGGATGTACACGCCCGCCGGCTTGGTGTCCATCACGGTGCCCCGCAGCAGAAGCCGGTCCTCCGCCTTGCGGTACGCGACGACGTCGTAGACGCGGTTGTGCAGGACCGGGTACTCGAGCGGCGGGACCGTCATGGCCCGTCACCGTACCCGGCCCTGCCCGACGGACTCACCCCTTGGCGGCGGCGAAGCCGGCGTCGAGGTCGGCGAGGATGTCCTCGATCGACTCGAGACCGACGGAGAGGCGCACGAGTCCGGGCGCCACACCCGCTGCGGCCTGCTCCTCGGGAGTGAGCTGGCTGTGGGTGGTCGACGCCGGGTGGATCACGAGGGAGCGCACGTCACCGATGTTGGCCAGGTTCGAGTGCAACGCCAGGGCGTCGGCGAAGCGCTGCCCGGCCTCGGCGCCGCCGTCGATCTCGAACGCGAGCACCGACCCGGCGCCACGCGGGAGGTAGCGCTGCGCCCGCTCGTACCAGGGCGACGACGACAGGCCGGCGTAGGCGACCGATCGGACCTCGGGCCGGGCGGCGAGGTACTCGGCGACCCGCTGCGCGTTCTGGACGTGCCGCTCCATGCGCAGCGACAACGTCTCGAGCCCCTGCAACAGCAACCAGGCGTTGAACGGCGCCACCGATCCGCCGAGGTCGCGGAGCATCTGGATGCGGGCCTTCACGATGAACGCTCCCGCGCCGAGCATCGGCCAGTAATTCAGACCGTGGTAGCTCGGGTCGGGGGTGTTGAAGTTCGGGAACCGGTCGGCGTGGGCACCGAAATCGAAGGTGCCGGCGTCGACGATCACCCCGCCCATCGCCGTGCCGTGGCCGCCGATGAACTTCGTGGCGGAGTGCACCACAATGTGCGCGCCGTGGGCGATCGGGTTGCACAGGTACGGCGACGCCACGGTGTTGTCGATGATGAGGGGGACGCCCACCTCGTTGCCGAGCGCAGCGACCTCGGCGATGGGGAACACGTCGTTCTTCGGGTTGGCGATCGTCTCGCCGTAGAGCGCCTTGGTGTTCGGTCGGATCGCGGCGCGCCACCGCTCGAGGTCGTCGGGGTCCTCCACGAAGGACACCTCGATGCCGAACTTGGGCAGCGTGTAGTGGAACAGGTTGTACGTGCCGCCGTAGAGCGACGGCGACGACACGACGTGGTCGCCGGCCTCGGCGAGGGTGAGGATCGCCATGGTCTCGGCCTGCTGGCCCGATGCCACGGCGAGCGCTCCGGGGACCATGCCGCCCGCTGCGGTCGGGATGCCGCCCTCGAGGGCGGCCATGCGGGCCTCGAAGACCCCCTGGGTCGGGTTCATGATCCGCGTGTAGATGTTGCCGGGCTCCGCCAGAGCGAACAGCCGGGCACCGTGGGCGGAGTCCCGGAAGCTGTAGGCGGTCGTCTGGTAGATCGGCACGGCGCGTGCGCCGGTCGCCGGGTCCGGCTCGGCGCCGGCGTGGATCTGCAGGGTCTCGAAACCCCAGGTCGGTTCGGTCATGTCGTGGCTCCTCGGAGGCGGGGGGACGAGGGCCGGACTCGACCGGACCTCGATTCCTGACCAACCTAGTCAGGAATCGGGGTCCGGGTCGAACCGGAGGTGGGGCGACTCAGCCCTGGCCGCCCGACGCGTCCTGGACGCGGGTCTTCCCGGCCCCGATCCACGGCATCATCCCG
>VGBO01000067.1 GCA_016870475.1 Actinomycetota bacterium
TCCACCCCGCCGCGCTTGCCGTACCCGGCGTTCGAGACGAACACGTCGATCGGACCGTGGGTTCGCAGCGTCGACTCGACGAGATCGACGATCGCCGACTCGTCCGCGACATCGAGACCGACCGCCGACGCCCGCTCGCCGAGACGGTCGGCGACGGTCCGCGCCCGGTCACCGTCGAGATCGCACACGACCACGTGCCGTGCGCCCTCGGCGAGGAATCGTTCGGCGAGCGCCTCGCCGATCCCGCTGCCCGCACCCGTGATGATCGCGACCCTGTCCCGGAGTTCCATGCGCCGCACCCTACCGGCGCGGCGACCGGCGCATCGGTGCGCGGCGTACGATCCCCCCATGTCCGCCACGCCTGTCGCAACCGAGCAGCCCGACGGCCTCGACGTCGCTGCCGTCACCGCCTGGCTCGCCGAGCGCCTCGACGGCCTGCGGCCGCCGCTGCGCTTCACGAAGCTCGCCGGCGGTCACTCGAACTTCACGTACCTCGTCGACGACGCCTTCGGCCGGAGGTTCGTGCTGCGACGCCCACCGCTCGGTGAGCTCCTCCCCTCCGCTCACGACATGGGACGCGAGTGGACGATCATCTCGGCGCTTTGGCCGACGGCGGTGCCGGTTGCCGAACCGCTCGCCTTCTGCGAGGACCGGGCCGTGACCGGGGCCTGGTTCTACTGCATGGGTGCCGTCGACGGACGGGCGCTGTACGAGCGTGAGGACGTCGACGAGTTCCTGCCCGATCACGACCTCCGTCGCTCGCTGGGGTTCAGCTTCATCGACGTCCTCGCCGACCTCCATGCCCTCGACCCCGACCAGATCGGCCTCGGCGGGCTCGGTCGACGCGAGGACTACGTCGCTCGCCAGCTCAACCGGTGGTTCGCCTCGTGGAACGCGTCGCAGACCCCGGACATCGCCGGCGTCACGACCGTCGCCGACCTGCACGACCTGCTCGTCGCCAGGATCCCCGAGCAGGGGCCGGCCCGGGTCGTGCACGGCGACTACGGGCTCCACAACTGCCTCGCCGGTGCGAACGGCACGATCGCCGCGGTGCTCGACTGGGAGATCTCCACCCTCGGAGACCCGCTCGCCGACCTCGCCTACGCGTTGAACGGCTGGAGCTCACCGGACGACCCGAACCCGGTGCGGGAAGACGGACCGACCCGTGAGCCCGGGTTCCCCCACCGCAACGAGCTGCTCGCCCGCTACGCCGAGCGGACCGGCCGTGACTGCAGCGGCATCGACTTCTACGTGAGCTTCAACCACTGGAAGACGGTGTGCATCATCCAGGGGGTGTACGCCCGCTACATGGCCGGCCAGAAGTCGACGGAGGGCGTCGACCTCGAGAGCCTCCTGCAACGCCGAGACCGAAGCCTCGTCCTCGCGTCGGAAGCCGCAGAACGGCTCTGAACGCGGCCGTCAGGCCCGACGGCTCGGCGGCAGGTGGTAGGTGCGCAGCGGAGGGAAGCCGTTGAACGCCACCGCGGCGTACGTCGTCGTGTAGGCGCCAGTGGCGAGCAGACGCAGGCGGTCGCCTGCCCCGAGCGACATCGGCAACCGGTAGCGGAACTCCTCGTAGAGCACGTCGGCGCTGTCGCAGGTGGGGCCCGCGAGCACGACCGGGCCCTTCGGGCCGCCATCGTCGCCCTCCACGGTCACGATGGGGTACTTGATCGCCTCGCCGAGGCATTCGGCGAGACCGCCGAACAGGCCGATGTCGAGGAAGACCCAGCGGTGCTCGTCATGGAGCGACTTCCGAGCTACGAGCACGACCTCGGTCTCGATCACTCCGGCGTCGGCCGCGAGGAAACGGCCGGGCTCGGTGATCAGTACCGGCGGGTCGTCGCCGAAGCAACGGACGACGGTCCGTTCGATCACGGCGCCGTACACCGCCGTGGCAGGGCCGGTCGTGAGGTACGTGCCCGGGAACCCACCGCCCACGTTCAGGTGGGAGAGACGTCCACCGGCAGCGGCGAGCGGTGCAGCGATCTGCTCGGCGACGAGCTCAATGGCGACCCGATACGCGTCCGGCTGCTTCTGCTGGGAGCCGACGTGGAAGCACACCCCGACCTGGTGCCCGGCGTCGATCGCCCGCAGGCACAGCTCGACCGCCTGGTCGACGTCGCACCCGAACTTGCGCGACAACGGCCAGTCCGAACCGGCACCGTCGCAGAGCACCCGGCAGAACACGGTGGATCCGGGCGCCTCGGCGGTGAGCTTGGCGAGCTCGTCGGCGGCGTCGAACGCGAACATCCGCACGCCGAGCTCGTGGGCCCGGGCGATGTCGGTGCGCTTCTTGATCGTGTTGCCGTAGGAGAGCTTGGCCGGATCGGCCCCCGCCGCAAGCGCGAGGTCGATCTCACCGGGACTCGCCACGTCGAAGCTCGACCCGGCGTGCACGAGCGCGTCGAGGAGCTCCGGCGCAGGGTTCGCCTTCACCGCGTAGAAGATCGCCGCAGAGGGCACCGCCGCCCGCAGCTCCGCGTACCGGTCGAGCACCACGTCGCAGTCGACCACGAGGAACGGCGTCTCACGACGCTCCTCGGCGAGGAACGCCTCGATGCGTGCAGTCGGGACGGCCGACCGGGCGGGAACCGGGGTGGATGCGACGGGGAGCAACGGGCCTCGACACCTCACAGACGGGTCGGCCGGACGACCCCGCCAAGGCTAGCGACCGCCGAGGATGCCGCCGAGAACCCCGCCGGCACCGCCGACCGGCGAGTTCGAGCCGCCCTCGGTACCGGTCTGGCCGACACCGGCGACCCACTCGTAGGGCTGCACGACGACGAAGCCGGGGCCGTGGAACATCATCTGCAGCGCCTCGCCGGACGATCGACCGAACAGCGACCCGAACCCTTCGGAACGCTGGAGCGAGACGTTGAGGTTCGCCGACCAGCAGATCGCCGCGTTCGGGTCGACGTACGTCGGCTGCTGCGAGCAGTCGAGGACGACGGGGTGACCGTGGGACACGACCGCGACCCGACCGGTGCCGAAGACCACCGTGTTGAACAACCCGGCCCCGGCGAACGCACCGGCGTTGCCGACGAGCTTGATGTCGTAGTTGAGCGTCGACTCGAACGCGAGGATGCTCGGCCCGTTGATCGAGAGCGCATCGGCGCCCTCGAGGTCGATGAGGAAGACGTCGGCGGCGGCATCGGCGAGGAACACATCGCCCTGGCCCGCCACCTTCATGAGCGGCACGCCTTCGCCGGTGACCGCGGCCTTCGCGGCCCGGATGAGCTTGTCCTTCATGCCGCCGGCACCGGGACCGCCGGTGATCCCCTGATACTCGAAACGGATGTTGCCCTGATAGCCGACCATGGCGCCGCGACGGGCGTAGAACTCGGTGTTGTTCACCGTCGCCTTCAGCATCTTGGCGTTCTGCATGGTGAACCCGAGCTGACCGGTGCCGGCCTCGGTGTTGGAGAAGAGATCACTGCGCATGGGAATCTCCGGACGACGTGCTCGGTAGGGGGGACACTAGGTCACCGACGACCGTGTCGGGGCGCGGACCGGCCCGCTAGCCTGCCGGTCGCAGTCGACCCACGAGGAACGAACATGGCAAAGATCAAGGTCGCGAACCCGATCGTCGAGATGGACGGCGACGAGATGACGCGCATCATCTGGCAGTTCATCAAGGAGAAACTGATCCTGCCGTACCTCGACGTCGACCTGAAGTACTTCGACCTCGGCATCGAGCACCGCGACGCCACCAACGACCAGGTGACCGTCGACGCCGCGCACGCCACCCGCGAGTACGGCGTGGCGGTGAAGTGCGCCACGATCACCCCCGACGAGGAGCGCGTCGAGGAGTTCGGCCTCAAGCAGATGTGGCGGTCGCCGAACGGCACGATCCGCAACATCCTCGGCGGCGTCATCTTCCGTGAGCCCATCATCTGCTCGAACATCCCGCGCTACGTGCCCGGCTGGACGAAGCCGATCATCATCGGCCGACACGCCCACGGCGACCAGTACCGCGCCACCGACTTCAAGGTGCGCAAGCCCGGCAAGGTGACGATGACCTTCGTCCCCGACGACGGCTCGGAGCCCGAGGTCCGCGAGGTCGCGACCTTCCCCGCCGAGGGTGGCGTGGCGATGGGCATGTACAACTACGTCGACTCGATCCGCGACTTCGCCCACGCCTCGTTCCGGTACGCGCTCGACCGCGGCTACCCGCTGTACATGTCGACGAAGAACACGATCCTCAAAGCCTACGACGGCGACTTCAAGGACATCTTCGAGGAGATCTACCAGGCCGAGTACAAGGCCGCCTTCGAGGCGAAGGGCATCTGGTACGAGCACCGCCTCATCGACGACATGGTCGCGCAGGCGATCAAGGGCGACGGCGGCTACGTGTGGGCCTGCAAGAACTACGACGGCGACGTGCAGTCCGACGTCGTCGCGCAGGGCTTCGGCTCGCTCGGGCTCATGACCTCGGTGCTGCTCACCCCGGACGGCCAGACGTGTGAGGCCGAGGCTGCGCACGGCACCGTGACCCGGCACTACCGCCAGCACCAGCGGGGCGAGAAGACCTCCACGAACCCGATCGCGTCGATCTTCGCCTGGACGCAGGGCCTCCACTTCCGCGGGAAGAAGGACGGCACGCCGGACGTGGTGCGGTTCGCCGAGACGCTCGAGCGGGTGTGCGTGGAGACGGTCGAGTCCGGGAAGATGACGAAGGACCTCGCCCTCCTCATCGCGAACGACGCGCCGTACCTCACGACCGAGGAGTTCCTCGACGCGATCGACGCCAACCTCCGCGTCGCAATGGGCGCCTGATCGGATCACGAACGCACGGAACGGCGGGCTCAGCGGACGTGCCGACCTCAGCCGGACCGCTCTCGGGAATCCGCGTGCTCGAGGCGGCCCAGGTCATCTCGGGTCCGCTGTGCGGCGTGTTGCTCGCCGAGCAGGGTGCCGACGTCGTCAAGATCGAACAGCCCGGCGGTGATCCGACTCGGGTCTCCGGCGAGCAGCGCGGCGGCATGGGTGCGGTCTTCTTCAACTGCAACCGCGGCAAGCGGTCGATCGTGGTCGACCTGACCGAGCCCGAGGGGGTCGCCGTGGTGCACGACCTCGTCCGGTCTGCCGACGTGTTCATCGAGAACTTCCGGCCCGGCAAGGCGGAACGACTCGGCATCGACCATCGGACGCTGGCTCGGATCAACCCGCACCTCGTGACGGTGTCGATCACGGGCGTCGGCCCCGACGGGCCCGATGCCGAGCGCCCCATGTACGACTTCGTGGTGCAGGCGATGATCGGCGTCGCCGACCTGCAGCGCGACCTCGACACCGGTCGGCCACGGCTCGTACGCACCTACCTCGTCGACAAGTCGACCGCCCTCACCGCAGCCCAGGCAATCACCGCCGCGCTGTTCGCCCGCGAGCGGGATCCGGAGCGGCGCGGACAGCATCTCGACGTGTCGATGCTCGACGCTGGGCTCGGCTTCTTCTGGCCCGACGGCATGATGTCGCACACCTACCTCGACCGGGACGACGTCGACACCGTGCCGAACAACCTCGAGTTCCAGGAGGCGTATCAGACGCTCGACGGCGCGGTCGCGCTGCTGCCGATCATCCCGACGTTCTTCCCGAACCTGTGCCGCGCCTGCCGGCATCCGGAGTGGATCGACGACTCGCGGTTCATCGACTACCCCACCCGCCGTCGGCACTTCCGGGAGCTCGTCGACGCCGTCGCCGCCGCGATGGCCACCATGACCACGGCCGAGGCGATGGCACGCTTCCAGGCGGAGGACGTGCCCGCCGCTGCCGTGCGCACCCGCGACGAAGTCCACCTCGACGCCCAGGTCGTCCACCGCGGCAGCGTGGTGGAGACCGTCATGGAGCCCGTCGGCACCGTGCGCGTGCCGAACCACCCGACCCGGTTCTCCGGGACGCCCGCCAGGCTCGGCGACGGCGTGCCCCGGGTCGGACAGCACACCCGGCAGGTACTCGCCGAGGCCGGGTTCGATCCGGATCGGGTGGAGGGCCTGGTCACCCGTCGGATCGTCCGGGAATCCGCCGACTGACCGGAGCCGGCCGGCGCTCGGGATTTGTCCTCCCGCTCCGGCGGTGCCAACCTCGGGGGAGTGTCCGCCGCCACGCTGCGGCGGCGCATCGACCGACCGGGGGGGCCGCATGGCCGACCAGCTCAACATCGACCTGCTCGACGACGAGAACATCGACGATCCGTACCCGCTGTTCCGCGCCATGCGCGACCGCGATCCGATCATGTGGAGCGCCCGGCACCACGCCTGGGTGATCACCGGACACGCCGAGCTCGACGAGGCGTTCAAGGACACCCGACTCTCGACGGAACGGATGCAAGGGTTCCGCGACCGTCTGCCGGCCGAACGGCTCGCCGCGCTCGAGAAGGCGATCGAGCTGCTCGACGGGTGGATGCTGTTCAACGAGGCGCCCGTGCACCAGCAGCTCCGCGAGCCCGTGCGACGTCGCTTCACGCCGAAGGCCGTCAGCTCGCTCGAGGACGACATCCGCTCCATCACCGACGAGCTCCTCGACGAGATGGAACGCGAGGGAACGGTCGATCTCGTCGACGCGTTCGCGCATCGCCTCCCGGCGAACGTGATCGGCCGCCTCTTCGGTGTCCCCGACGAGCTGCGGAGCTGGCTGGCGTCGTGGTCGGAGAAGTTCTCGGTGGTGGTCTTCGGTGCCACGAAGCACCCCGACTACCTGCAGCTCGCCAAGGAGTCGGCCGAGGAGTTCCACGGGATCATCGGCGATCTCATGGACCACTACGCCGAGCACCCGACCGACAACCTCATCTCGGCGCTGCTCGCCCGCGGTGACGACGCCGACGGGCTCACGAACTCCCAGATCCTCGGCGCCTGCTCGATCCTGCTCTTCGCCGGCCACGACACGACCGCCTCGTCGCTCGGGTCGTCGACCCTCGCCCTGCTCCGGCGCCCCGAGCAGTTCGCGTGGTTGCGCGACCAGACCGGGCCGACGCTCCCCGATACCGCCACGGAGGAGCTGCTCCGGTTCGAGCCGCCGGCGAAGGTGATGATGCGCAACGTGGTCGAGGAGCACGAGCGTGGCGGCCACCGTCTCGAGGTCGGCCAGGCGGTCTTCATGGGCATCGGCGGCGCGAACCGCGACCCGAGGGTGTTCGCCGACCCGGAGAACCTGAACCTCGAACGTGATCCCAACCCGCACCTGACGTTCGGGTACGGGCGTCACTTCTGCCTCGGCGCATCCCTCGCCCGGCTCGAGGTGCGGATCGCGCTCCGGATGCTGCTCGACCGGTTCCCCGACCTCCAGCTCGCCGGCGACGTCGCATGGCGGCCCACGATCGTGGACCGGTCACCGAAGCACATCCCGGTACGGGTGCGCTGACCTCGTCGGTCAGGCGAACCCGAGCGCCTCGGCGATCCTCGCTGCGGCCTCGGAGCGGTTCAACGTGTAGAGGTGGATCCCCGGTGCACCACCGTCGAGCAGGCGACGGGCGAGCGCCGTGGTCTGCTCCACGGCGATCTCGAGCCGATCGGCGGGCGACGCCACCTCGAGCCGTTCGAACAACGCCGGCGGGACACGGCTCCCGTTCATGGCGGCGAACCGGCGGACCGACGCCGGCGTCGTCACCGGCATGATCCCCGGCAGCACGGGGACCCGACACCCGAGGGCGTCGAGATCCTCGACCATCCGGAAGTACGGCACCGGGTCGAAGAAGAACTGGGTGATCCCGAAGTCGGCTCGGCCCAGCTTCTCGGCGAGGTACCGGCGATCGTCCTCGGTCGCCTCCGAGCGGGGATGCAGTTCGGGGAACGCCGCGACTCCGACGGTGAAGTCCCCGGTGCCCCGGATGAGGTCGACGAGCTCCGCCGCGTACCGGAAGTCGCCGGTCGGCGGACTCCCGTCGGCCGGCGGGTCACCGCCGAGCGCCAGGATGTTCACCACCCCGTTCGCCCGGTAGTCCTCGAGCAGAGCGGCGAGTTCGGCCCGGGTGTGCCCCATGCAGGTCAGGTGCGCCATCGTCGGGACGTCCGACCGACCGGTGAGATCGACGACGAGGTCCCGGGTGCGCACGGCATCGGTGCCGCCGGCCCCGTAGGTGATCGACACGAACGCCGGGTGGAACGCCCCCAGCCGCTCGAGCGTCGCTCGGAGCGTCTGCTCCGCCTCGTCGGTCTTCGGTGGGAAGAACTCGAAGGAGAGCGTCGGCGCACCGCCGAGGCGGTCGCGGATGTGCACGGTCACCGCTCGGCTGCCCGTTCCGCGGCGTCGACGCAGTTCTGCAGGAGCATCGCCCGTGTCATCGGGCCGACACCCCCGATCCGCGGGGTGACCCACGACGCGACCTGCGCGACGTCGTCCGCCACGTCGGAGAGGAGCTTGCGGCCCTCGAAGGACACGCCGGCCCCCACGACCACCGTGCCCGGACGGATCATCGAGGCCGTGACGACGCCGGGCGAACCCGCCGCGGCGATCACGACGTCAGCCTGCCGCAGGTAGTGCCCGAGATCCGCCACGCCCGTGTGCACGACCGTCACCGCCGCGTTGGCCTGCGGCTCCTTGAGCGCCAGCAGGTTCGCCAGAGGACGACCGATCGTGAGCCCTCGCCCGAGGATGACGACGTGTCGGCCGGCGAGCTCGATGCCGTACGCCGCGAGCAACCGTTGGATCCCGACCGGCGTGCACGGACGCGGCCCCGGCTCCCCCATCACCAGTCGTCCGAGGTTCGTCGGGTGCAACCCGTCGACGTCCTTGTCCGGGTCGACGGCGAGCAACGCCGCAGCGAAGTCGAGTCCCGGGGGGAACGGGTACTGCATGAGGTAGGCGTGCACCGCCGGGTCGGCGTTCATCGTGTCGACCACCGCGGCGACGTCCGCCTGGGTGGCCGAAGCCGGCAGGTGCTCGTGCACGGAGGCGATGCCGACCTCCTCGCAGTCGCGGTGCTTCATCGCGACGTAGTTCGCGCTCGGACCGTCGTCGCCGACCAGCACCGTGCCGAGCCCGGGGCGGATCCCCTTCGCCCGGAGCGCGTCGACCCGGTGCCGCACGTCCTCACGGATCCTGGCGGCGACCGCCTCACCGTCGAGCAGTTGGGCCGTCATCGTCGTCGTCCTCCCCTCAGTGGCGGAAATGGCGTTCACCGGTGAACACCATCGCCATGCCCGCCTCGTCGGCGGCGGCGATCACCTCGTCGTCGCGCACCGAACCACCCGGCTGGATCACCGCAGTGGCACCGGCCTCGGCCGCTGCGTCGAGCCCGTCACGGAAGGGGAAGAACGCATCCGATGCGCACGCACCGCCGGCAGCCCGACCCGCGGCCTTCTCCGCCGCGATCCGACCGGCGTCCCGCCGGTTCTGCTGCCCGGCGCCGATGCCGACGGCGCAGCCGCCCTTGACGAGCACGATCGTGTTCGAGGTGACCGACGCGCAGACGCGCCATGCGACCTCGAGATCGCGCCACTCGGCTTCGGTCGGGGTGCGCCGCGTGACCAACCGGAAGTCGTCCCGATCCCAGCTCACCCGGTCCGGCGTCTGCACGAGCAGACCGCCGTCGATCGTGCGCACCGTGAGCGCATCCTCCGACGGCCTCCCAGCCTCGAGCACCCGCAGGTTCTTCTTCGCCGTGAGCACCTCGAGCGCGCCCGGTCCGAACGACGGGGCGATGACCACCTCGGTGAACACCGGTGCGAGCGCCTCCGCGAGCTCCACGGGGAGCGGACGGTTCACGGCGACGATGCCGCCGAACGCGGAGACCGGGTCGGCGGTGTGTGCAGCGAGGTACGCCGCGGTGACATCGTCGCCCACCGCCGCACCGCAGGGGTTCGCGTGCTTGATGACGACGGCTGCCGGTCGGTCGCCGAGCGACCACACCAGACGCCACGCCGCCTCGGCGTCGTAGAGGTTGAGATAGGACAGTTCCTTGCCGCCGTGCTGGCGGGCCGTGTCCCACCAGCTCGGTGCGGCCACGCCCATCGTGCGGTAGCGGGCTCCGACCTGGTGCGGGTTCTCGCCGTAGCGGAGGTCCTGCGCCCGCTCGAGCGCGAGGTGCAGGGTGGGTGGCAACGGATCGGCATCCGGACCGGCGGCGGCCCGGTCCACCTCGTCGAACCAGCCGACGATCGCCGCGTCGTACGCAGCGGTGTGGGCGAACGCCGCCCGGGCGAGGCGCCGACGCGTCGCAGCGGAGAGCGCGCCGTTCGACCGGAGCTCCTCGAGGACCGCCCCGTAGTGCGTCGGGTCGGTGAGCACCCCGACCGACCCGTGGTTCTTGGCGGCACCCCGGACCATCGCCGGACCACCGATGTCGATCAGCTCGATCGACGGGTTCGACCGGAACGGGTACAGGTTCACCACGACCAGGTCGATCGCGTCGATGCCGTAAGTCGCCAGGTCGGCGACGTGGCCGGGGTCGGACCGGTCGGCGAGGATCCCGCCGTGCACCTTCGGGTGCAGCGTCACGACGCGATGTCCGAGCATCGCCGGGTAGCCGGTCAGGTCGGCGACGTCGGTCACGGGGACACCGGCTCCTGCGAGGGCCGACGCGGTCCCGCCGCTCGAGACGAGCCGCCAGCCGAGTTCCACCAGTTCCCGGCCGAACTCGACGACCCCGGTCTTGTCGAACACGGAGAGGAGGGCAGTGGGCACGGGAGCACCGTAGTGCCCGAGATGCGCCGGAGGGCGGCCCAGGGGCCGCCCTCCGTCATCGATGTCGGCAGACGCCGCCGTCAGAGCTTGGCGACGATCCCGGCCATCAGGTCGCCCGCCTCGGTCGGGTTGTTCCCGACGAGCGCACCGGCGTCGCGGAGGGCTTCCATCTTCGCCGCAGCCGTACCCTTCCCACCGGAGACGATGGCGCCGGCGTGGCCCATCTTCTTCCCCGCCGGAGCGGTCACACCGGCGATGTAGCAGGCGACGGGCTTCGACATGTTCGCCTTGATGAAGGCCGCTGCCTCCTCCTCGGCCGTGCCACCGATCTCACCGATCATCATCACGGCCTTGGTCTCGGGGTCGGCCTCGAAGGCCTGCAGGCAGTCGATGAACGAGGTCCCCGGGACCGGGTCACCGCCGATGCCAACACACGTCGTGACACCGATGCTCTTCTGCTGGAGCTCGTAGAGCGCCTGGTAGGTGAGCGTGCCCGAACGGGACACGATGCCCACCGGACCACCCGGCTTGGCGATGTGCCCGGCTGTGATGCCGATGTTGCACTTCCCGGGGCTGATGATTCCCGGGCAGTTCGGACCGAGCAGGCGGACGTTCGGGTAGTCCCGCTTCAGCTTGTTGTAGAACCAGGCCTCGTCGTGCGCCGGGACGCCCTCGGTGATGCACGCGATGAACTCGACGCCACCCTCGGCGGCCTCGAGCACGGCGTCACGGACGCCCGGTGCGGGGATGAAGATGCAGGAGGCGTTCGCGCCGGTCTCCCGTACCGCGTCGGCGACCGACGCGAAGATCGGGATGCCGTCGATGTCCTCGCCCGCCTTCTTCGGGTTGGTACCGGCCACCACCTGGGTGCCGTACGAACGGTTCAGCAGGCCGTAGTAGCGGCCCTGCGAACCGGTCAGGCCCTGGTAGACGACCTTGGTGTTCTCGTCGACGAAGATGCTCATCGTTCTGCTCCGTTCCTGAGGTCGTTCTGCTCAGCGTGCCGCGAGCTGGACGGCGAGACGGGCGGCCGCGATCATGTCGGGCGCCATCTGCAGCTTGTCGGACAGATGCGGCTGCAGGATCTCCCGACCCTGCTCGGCGTTGGTGCCGTCGAGGCGGATCACGATCGGCGCGTCGATCTGCACGGTCTGCAGCGCCTGCACGATGCCATTCGCGACCTCCTCACCCTTGGTGATTCCGCCGAAGATGTTGATGAAGATCGACCGGACGTTCGGGTCGTTGTTGATGACCTCGAGCGCACCCGCCATGACCGTGGCGTTCGAACCGCCGCCGATG
>VGBO01000068.1 GCA_016870475.1 Actinomycetota bacterium
CCGCCCGTGAACGGCGACGACGGGTCGATCGCGAGCACCGCCACCTCGCTGCCGCCCCGGCGCACCTCGGCGAGGAGGGCACCGGTGAGGGTCGACTTGCCTGCACCGGGCGACCCGGTGAGCCCGACCGTGTGGGCACCGCCGGTGTGGGGGTGGGTCACCCTGCCGACCTCCCGGGCCTGCGGGCCACCGCGTTCCACGAGGGACAGCAGGCGCGCGAGCGCGGCCCGGTCGCCGGAGCGGGCGGCGGTGAGGAGCTCGTCGGGGCGGGCGCGACGCAGTTCGATCACAGCGAGACCGAGGTCTCCGGCAGCGCGTCGACGGTGTCGCCGATGTTGCGGACCTCCGTGACGCCGGGGACCCGGTCCCGGAGGATCCGTTCGAGTCCCGCCTTGAGCGTCTGGTTCGACGCGGGGCAGGTGACGCACGCCCCGGTGAGCTCGACGGTCACGAGGCCGCTCGCCTCGTCGACCTCGTGCAGCACGACGTCGCCGTTGTCGGCCTGGATGATGGGCCGGACGACCTCGATGACCTGCTCGACCTTCTCCCGCAGCACGCCGTTGCGCCTCCTCGTGGAACGGCTGCCATTCTCGCATCGGGTCGCACGGCACCGGTAATCATCGGCGCCGCGGCAAGAATGGCCCCATGTCGATCGGCGTGCTCCTCGCCCACCAGGGCGGCTGGGACGAGATCCTCCTCGTCGCCGGGCCGATCGTGGTCGTGGGCGGGTTGCTCGGTCTTGCGAACCGGCGGGCGAAGGCGGAGCTCGCCCGGCGGGAGGCCGCAACGGGCGACGCGCTCAGCGACGCTCCACCGACGCCCCCAGCGCCGTGAGCTTGTCGATGAAGCGCTCGTAGCCGCGGTCGATGTGGTGGGCGTCGGCGACGACGGTCTCCCCCTCGGCCCGCAACCCGGCGACGACGAGCGCGGCACCGGCGCGGATGTCGTGCGCCCGCACCCGGGCGCCGGAGAGGCGTTCCCGGCCACGGACGACGGCGTGGTGCCCTTCGGTCCGGATGTCGGCGCCCATGCGGACGAGCTCGTCGACGTAGCGGAACCGCCCGGCGAAGATGTTCTCGGTGACGATCGCCACCCCATCCGCCACCGCGAGGGAGGCGACCAGCAACGGCTTGTAGTCGGTGGCGAGGCCCGGGTACGGCAGGGTCGACACGTCGACCGCCCGCAGTCGTTCGGGTGCGACGACCCGGACCCCCTCGCTGCAGGCGACCGCCGACACCCCCATCTGCTCGACCTTGCGCAGCAGGAGGTCCATGTGGTCGGCGCGCGCCCCGCCGAGGACGACCTCCCCACCGGCGACCGCGGTCGCGGCGAGGTAGGTCGCCGCCTCGATGCGGTCCGGGACGAGCGTGTGGTCGGCGGCGACGAGCTCGTCGACCCCCTCGATCTCCACCGTCGAGGTCCCTGCGCCACGGATCCGTGCGCCCATGCGCACGAGGAACTCGGCGAGGTCGACGATCTCCGGTTCGCGGGCGGCGTTCTCGATGGTGGTGGTCCCGCGGGCGAGCACGGCCGCCATCAGCGTGTTCTCGGTCGCCCCGACGCTCGGGAACTCGAGCACGATCCGCGCCCCGCGCAGCCTCGTCGCCCGGGCCTCGAGCATGCCGTGGGCGACGTCGATCGTGGCACCGAGGGCCTCGAGGGCGCGCAGGTGCATGTCGATGGGTCGGGGGCCGAAGTCGTCACCGCCGGGGAGGGACACCCGGGCGACCCCGCACCGGGCGAGCAACGGGCCGAGCACGACGATCGACGCCCGCGTCTTCTCCACGAGCTCGTAGGGCGCCTCGGGCACGATCACCGCCGGACGGTCGACCACGAGCTCGCCGGCCCTCGGACGGTCGACCCGCATGCCCATCGCCTCGAGCAGCTCGCCCATCCAGGCGACGTCCGCGATGTCGGGCACGTTGCGCAGCACGAACCGGCCCTCGGCGAGCGTCGTGGCCGCGAGCAGCTTCAGCACGGCGTTCTTCGCACCGGCGATCGGGACGACACCCTGCAGCGGCGGGCCGGGACGCACCACGATGGTGGAGGGCGGGGTGTCCGACATGACCCTGCAAGTATGGTCCAGACGACCCAGTCCACCCCGCCGGAGCCGGATGCCGACCCTCACCTCGACCGTCGACGTCGACGACGACGGCCTCCGCGACCTCCGTCGTCCCCTCGACGACCTCGTCGCCGAGGAGGTCGACGGCGACGACCCGAACCGCTTCCGGGCGCGCCACGGACCCTGCACCGTCTACGAACGCCACCTCGACGTCACCCCGGCCGCGCCCGGGCGCCACACCGTGGTGGAGCGGACCTCCTGGGAGCTCACCGTCCCGGTCTGGGGGGTGGTCGTGCGACCGGCGTTCCGCCACGCGCTGCGTCGCCGGCGACGCCGGTCGGGGCAACCGTGGTGGGCGCCGCCCGTCCGCCTCGACGCCCGGCAGGTGGAGGTCCTCGCACGGTTGAGCGCCGTCGCGTGGTGCAGCGGCTACCTCGGCACCCTGCTGTCGCAGATGACGACGTTCGCAGCGGGCGAGTTCGGTTCCGACGTGTCCGCGCAGGGGGCGGCACTCGCGTCGACGCGGATCGGGATCCTCGTGGCGATCGTCGCCGCCGTCGCCGCCGATCGCGTCGGCCGCAGGCGCGCGCTCCTCGTCGCGGTGATCGGTGCGTGCCTGATGCACGCGACCACGGCGGCGACCCCGACCCTCACGGCGTTCGCTATCACCCAGATGGTCGCCCGCGGCCTGACCACCGGCGGCGACGTGGTGCGGGCCATCGTGCTCGCCGAGGAGATGCCGGCCGGCGCCCGCGCCTATGCGCTCAGCGTCGGGGCCCTCGCCGCGGGCCTCGGCTCGGGGATGGTCGTGTGGCTGCTGCCCCTCGCCGACCTCGCCCCGTGGGCCTGGCGGCTGCTGTTCTGCGTGCCCGTGCTGATCGCACCGATCGTGTGGCGCCTGGGCCGACCCCTACCGGAGAGCCACCGCTTCGAACGGCACCGCGCCATGGCACCGGCACGGCTCGGCCCGCACCGCAAGCGCCTCGTGCTGTTGGCTGCGGCGTCGCTGCTCACCGCCGTGCTCGCCGCCCCGGCGAGCGGGCTGCAGAACGAGTACCTGCGTTCCGAGCGGGCGTTCAGCGGGGCGGGGATCGCGGCGTTCACCCTCCTCACGTCGACACCGGCGTCCCTCGGCGTGTTCTTCGGCGGCCGGCTCGCCGACGTGCACGGGCGGCGGACCGTCGGAGCGATCGGCCTCGTCGCGGCCACCGGGGGGATCGTGCTCAGCTACTGGAGCGACGGTGCCGGCCTGTGGATCGGCGCCGTGGTCGGGACGATAGCGAGCGGCATGGTCGTGCCGACACTGCTCGTCTACGGCCCGGAGCTGTTCCCCACCCGCCTGCGGGGACGGGCGAACGGGATCCTCACCGCGTTCGGGGTGCTCGGCAGCGCGATCGGCCTGCTCACCGTCGGGTCGCTCGCCTCACGGTGGGGGGCGTTCGGGCCGGCCGTGTCGGTGGTCGCCGTCGGCCCGCTCGTCGTCGCTCTGCTGGTGCGGACCAGGTTCCCGGAGACGGCCGGGCGGGAGCTCGAGGACCTCAACCCGTCGGACTCGCCGGACGGAGCCACGCCGCCACCGCCGCGATGATCTCGTCGTCGTGGCGGTCGAGTTCGTGGCGGCCGCCGATGACGAGGTGGCGGGTCAGTGGGCCGGGGACGGTCGCGAAGGCGTCGTCGAGCTCCTCGGGGGTGCCGAAGGGGTCGCGCGTCCCGGAGATGGCGAGCACCGGCACGGCGATCGCCGGCAGGTGGGCGTCGCGCCGTCGGTCCGGCTGCTTCGGCGGGTGCAGGGGGTAGGAGATCAGCAGCAGCCCGGCGGCGGGGAGGCCTTCGGCCACGGCGACCGAGCAGACACGTCCGCCGAGGGAGCGGCCGCCGAGGAGCACCCGGTCCGGGGTGACCCCGGCGGTCGCGCACAGCGAGTGCACCGCGTCGACGAGGTCGGCGACGAGGACCGGCATCCGGTCGGGGAAGTGACGACGGGCGCGGCGGTACGGCAGGTCGTGCCGGAGGACGACCCGGGGCTGGAGCGCCACGTCGAGAGCGACGAGGGTGTGGTGGTCGCGGTCCGTCCCGGCGCCGTGGGTGAGCAGTACGGCGTCCGCTTCGACCGCACCGGTCGTCATCCGAGCAGGATCCTGCGGGCCTCGGTGAGGTCCGCGATCCGGGCGGCGGCCTCGTCGTCGGCTCCGCCGTGGTCGGGGTGCGCGACCCGTAGCGCGTCACGGAACCGGCGTCGGACCTCACGGTTCGTCGGGTCGTCGTCCGGGTCGAACCCGAGGACGCCGAGCGCCCACGCGAGCGGCTCGGCGGCGGCCATCCACCCGGCGACGTCGCGGGCGCCGTGCAGCGCGGCGACGAAGGACCCGTCGATCGGGCCCCGCCAGCGCAGCGCCCGCCGGATCGCGGGCCAGACGTCGGTCTGCAGGGCGGCGGGGAGCGACGGCACCACGTAGCAGGCACCGAGCACGTTCACGAGCGGCGACCCGACGTCGGCGATACGGAACGTGGGCCCGTCCGCCCCGGCGTCGAGACGGTGCACCGACTTGAGCAGGCCGATGCGGTCGTCCTGCAACCGGTGTCGGAGCCGTGGCTGGACGACGCGGCGCCGCTCCACGAGGTCGTCGAGGAGGTCGTCGACCTCGTCGAGGTCGTCCTCGTCGAGCTCCCGGGCGAACCGGCTGACGATCCCGCCGAGCAGGATGCCCCCCGGCCCCGGACCGCCGTGGACGGGCAGGTAGTGCAGTCCGATCGCTATCCGACGGGTCGGGGCGATCGGCCGGGAGTGGAACAGCTCGAGCGTGGCGAGTCCGTGGTCGGCCGACGTCACGGCGCCCACGATGCCAGCCCGTCCGGGCGGAGGGGAACTCGGTCGGCGGCGCTGTGACCGCCGACGGCTCACAGCAGCGGTCGGAGCTGCTCCCGGAGCCGTCGTGCCGCGTCGGCGACCTCGTCGTCGTCGGCCGCACCGTCGGGGCCGGCGGCGCGTTCGACGAGCTCGACGATCGCGTTCGCCGCGTCGACGATCGCCCCCCAGGCGACCGGGTCGATGCCGTAGGGCGGTTGCAGCGTGGCGACCGCCCGGGCGCTCCGGTGGGCGTCGAGCACGGCGGGGGCGTCGCCGGGGGCTCGGGCCAGCCGGTCGGACGCGACGAACAGCGCCGTGAGCAGGTCGGTGAGCGCGGCGCCGGTCAGCTCGTCGGACGACTCGGGACCGTGCAGGCCGAGCCGTTCGAAGATCTCGTCGACGAACTCCTCGTCCTCGTCGTAGACGAGCAGGTCGACCTCGTCGGTCCAGGCGTGCACGACGCCCTCCTCGGCGAGGGTCGCCTCGAGCGCTTCCAGTTCGTCCTCGGGCCAGTCGGCGAGCTCGTAGACCGTGTGCGGTCGGTCCGGGTCGAAGCGCGGAAGCGCGGCCTCCACCACGGCGGCGACGATCGCGATCACCTGGTCGCGTCGCTCGGCGTCGACGACGAGGCGGCCGTCGTCCCAGCGGTGGGGGACGTCCTCATCTGCGAGCAGGGCGCGCAGCGCCTCGAGCGGTTCGTCCGGCCAGCCGGGCAGCTCGAAGACCCGTGCGTCGCCGTCGGGCACCCACCACGACTGCAGCGGCCCGTCGTCGGACGCCTCGATCGCCGATCCCATGGGGGACGTTCTAGCGCCGGAGGGATAGTGTCGCCGACATGAGCGAACACCGGAACGCTTCGGGCGCACCCGACCGCAACCTCGCCATGGAACTCGTCCGGGTCACCGAGGCCGCGGCGATGGCCGCCGCCCGGTGGATGGGACGAGGCGACAAGATCGGCGCCGACGGTGCTGCCGTCGAGGCGATGCGACTCGTGCTCGGGACCGTCGCAATGGACGGCATCGTCGTCATCGGCGAGGGCGAGAAGGACGAGGCGCCGATGCTCTACAACGGTGAGCGCATCGGTGACGGCTCCGGAGCTCCGGTCGACGTCGCCGTGGACCCGATCGACGGCACGACCCTCACCTCGCTCGGGCGCGGCAACGCCATTGCGGTGATCGCGGTGGCCGACAAGGGCTCGATGTTCGATCCGGGTCCCTGCGTGTACATGGAGAAGATCGCCGTGGGCCCGGCCGCCGCCGGGGTGATCGACATCACCGCGAGCCCGACCGCCAACCTCCGCCACGTCGCCAAGGCCACGGGCAAGGCAGTGCAGGACCTCACCGCCGTCATCCTCGACCGGGACCGCCACGCGGAGCTCATCGCCGAGGTCCGCTCGACCGGCGCCCGCATCCGACTGATCCCCGACGGCGACGTCGCCGGTGCGATCTCGACCGCGTGGGAAGGGTCGGGCGCCGACATCCTCTTCGGCATCGGCGGCACCCCCGAAGGTGTGATCAGCGCCGCGGCGCTCAAGTGCATGGGCGGCGAGCTCCAGGGGCGGCTGTGGCCCCGCAACGACGAGGAGCGGCAGGCGGCGATCGCCGCCGGCTACGACCTCGACCGGGTGCTGACCACCGACGATCTCGTCGCCTCCGACAACTGCTTCTTCGCCGCGACCGGGATCACCGACGGTGAGTTGCTGCAGGGCGTCCAGTACGGCCAGAACGTCTGCACCACCGAATCGCTGGTGATGCGCTCGCTCTCGGGCACGGTCCGGCTGGTGCAGGGGCGGCACCGACTGGCGAAGGCGAACACGATCGCCGGTTGACCGACCGCCCCGAAGGGGCATCACCTGCGCCGACCGAAGAGACTGTGACGGTGCTGGTGAACGTCGGGATCCTTGCCGGCGGGTTCGGGACACGGTTCGCCGACCGGGTCCGTCTCGACGGCGACCTCACCGTCGATCTCGCGACCGGCACCGTCGAGCACCACAACGGCGTGGCGCCCGACTGGACCGTGCACCTCGTCGACACGGGGCTGCACACCGGGACCGGTGGCCGGGTACGCCGACTCGCCGAGCGCCTCGCCCCCGACGGCACGTTCCTGCTCACCTGGGGGGACGGCCTGTCCGACGTCGACCTCGACGCCCTGGTCGCCTTCCACCGTGCACACGGTCGTCGCTGCACGATGACGGCCGTGCGACCACCCGCACGGTTCGGCCGGCTCAGCCTCGACGGCGACCGGGTGACCCGCTTCGAGGAGAAGCCCGCCGACGGTGAGGGGTGGGTCAACGGCGCGTTCTTCGTGGTCGAACCCGAGGTCGCCGACTACGTCGACGACGACACCACGATGTTCGAACAGGAGCCGTTGCGCCGCCTCGCCGAGGACGGCGAGCTGATGGCCTACCGCCACGACGGCTTCTGGCAGTGCATGGACACGGCCCACGACCACGCCGTCCTCGAGCGGCTGTGGGCGGCGGGCGCCCCGTGGGGCGGGGGCACCCGGTAACGTTCCGGCGCCGTGGAGGAGACCCCCACCCCCACCCCGACGACCGTCGACGGACCCGCGCCCGGGCGGGTGCCGACCTGGCACGCCCGCAGCGGTCGGCTGACGCCGACGAAACGCGCCGCGCTCGACCGGCTCGCCGCGACGTGGGGACCCCCGCCGACCCTCCGAGCGCCGTCCCACGTCGCGCTGGAGATCGGCGCCGGGAGCGGCGAGGCGGCGATCGCGCTGGCGCTCAGCCGTCCGGGCCTTCACGTCGTCGGCGCAGAGGTGCACGCCGCGACGCTCGCCAGCTTCGCGTTGCGGGCCGAGGCGACGGGACGGGACGCTCTTGCGAACCTCTCGATCGTGCGCGGCGACGGCCGGGACGTGCTCGACACGATTCCCGGTACGGTCGTGGTGGTCCGCGCCTTCTTCCCCGATCCGTGGCCGAAGCACCGGCACCGTCGCCGCCGCCTCGTCGACGCCGCGTTCGCGCAGTCGGTCGCGACCCGCCTCGCCCCCGGTGGCGTCATGGAGCTCGCAACCGACGACGCGTCGTATGCCGCCGCCATGGCCGCGGTCCTCGGGACGACGGTGGGCCTCGTCGGCGGGGTCGCCGAGCGTGCCGACCGGCCGATCACGCACTACGAGCGACTCGCCGCCGCAGCCGGTCGCACGGTCGTCGACCTCCGCTACGAGCGGGTGCGGACCGGCCCCTGAGCGGGTACGAGGGCGCCGCATGCACGGCTCCCCCGTCCTCTCCCGGCCGATCGCCCGCGCCGGCCTCGGCCTCGTGGCCCGGACCGCGGCGCACGTGCCCCAGGCCAGGATCATGGTGTCCCAGGCCCTCGCCGACGACTTCCGGGCGTCCTTCGGGGTCGCCGGCGTCGTGATCCCCAACGGCGTGGCTGCTCCTGCGGCGCCGGAGGGCGACGGGGACGGGCACGTGCTCGCCGAGCTCGGGGTCCGCCCGGGCCGGTTCCTGCTCCACGTCGGCCGACTCGTGCCGGAGAAGGCGGCGGACGACCTGCTCGCCGCGTACCGGGACGTCCCCGGGGACCTCGCACTCGTCGTCGTCGGCGGTTCGCCGGCGCACCTCGAGGTCCTCGGTGCCGACGGTCCGGGCCGACGCCTCACCCGAGCGGGAGACCGCGACGAGCTGCGCCGCGCACTCGTCCGGTTCGTGGAAGGGATCGAGGCGGGCGAGGAACACGACCCGACGTTGCGACCGGACGTCGTTCAGAACTACTCCTGGGACCGGATCACGGATCGCACCGAGGCCGCCTATACGGCACTTCTCGGCACAGGAGCGTCAGCGTCCGAGCGCGACCTCGAGCCGGACCTCGGCACGCCGTAGGGCCGCCCGTGCGTCTTCGTCGTCGGACGCCGACCGGAGCGTCTCCTCGGCGCGGGCCTTCGCGGCCTCGGCGCGGGGAACGTCGATCGACGCAGCGACCTCGGCGACGTCGGAGAGGATCGTCACACGGTCGCCGGCGACCGACACGAACCCTCGGTGAACGGCGATGGACGTCGTCCCGCCGCCGGCCTCGAGGACCTTCACCGGGTGGACGGCCAGCGAGCCGATGAGGGGGACGTGGCCCGGCAGGAAGGCGATGTCGCCACCGCCCACCGTGCGCGCCACCACCATCTCGGCCTCCCCCGTGTAGAGGGGGCCTTCGGGCGACACGAGCTCGACCTGCAACGGCATGTTCGTCGGCTCCCGGCTCAGTTGGCCTGGCGGCGGAGCTGTTCGGCCTTCTCGCGGGCCGCCTCGGCACCACCGACGTTGAGGAACGCCTGCTCGGGCAGGTCGTCGAGATCGCCGTTCACGAGCATCTCGAAGGACTCCACCGTCTCGTCCACCGGCGTGGTCACACCGGGCAGGCCGGTGAACACCTCGGCGACGTACATCGGCTGGGACAGGAACCGCTGGACCTTGCGGGCCCGGGACACGGTGATCCGGTCCTCTTCGGAGAGCTCGTCGAGACCGAGGATCGCGATGATGTCCTGGAGCTCCTTGTACCGCTGCAGGATCTCCTGTACCCGACGGGCGACCCGGTAGTGCCGGTCACCGACGACCTCAGGGGCGAGGATCGTCGAGGTGGACGCGAGCGGGTCGACGGCTGGGTAGATGCCGAGCGCAGCGATGTCTCGGCTCAGCTCGGTGGTGCCGTCGAAGTGGGTGAAGGAGGTGAACGGCGCCGGGTCGGTGTAGTCGTCGGCGGGCACGTACACGGCCTGCAGCGAGGTGATCGAACGACCTCGGGTCGTCGTGATCCGCTCCTGCAGCTCACCCATCTCGTCCGCGAGGGTGGGCTGGTAGCCCACGGCGGAGGGCATACGGCCGAGCAGCGTCGACACCTCGGAACCGGCCTGGACGAACCGGAAGATGTTGTCGACGAACAAGAGCACGTCCATGCCCTTCTCGTCGCGGAAGAACTCCGCGACGGTCAGCGCCGCGAGTGCGACCCGCAGACGCACGCCGGGCGGCTCGTCCATCTGGCCGAAGATGAGCGACGCCTTCTCCAACACGCCGGACTCGCCCATCTCGAGGAAGAGGTCGGTGCCTTCACGCGTACGCTCACCGACGCCGGCGAACACCGACACACCGCCGTGGTTCTGTGCCACACGGCGGATCATCTCTGTGATGAGCACGGTCTTGCCGACACCGGCACCGCCGAACAGGCCGATCTTGCCGCCCTGGAGATACGGGGTGAGCAGGTCGATGACCTTGATGCCGGTCTCGAACATGAGCTTCTTCGGCTCGAGGGTGTCGAACGCCGGCGCCGGACGGTGGATCTCCCAGTAGGTCTCGATCTTGTCCTTGATCGAGTCGAGGGAGACGTCGAGCGGCTCACCGATCACGTTGAACACGTGGCCGAGCACGCCCTCGCCGACCGGCATCGTCATGCCCGTGCCGAGGTTCCGCACCGCCGTGCCGCGGGCGAGGCCGTCGGTGGGCTTGAGGGCGATGGCCCGCACCCGGCTGTCGCCGATCTGCTGGGCGACCTCGGCCCGCACGACCGTGTTGTCACCACCGGACGTGATGGTGAACTCGAGCGCGGTGTTGATCTCGGGGAGAGAGCCGGCGGGGAACTCCACGTCGACCACCGGTCCGGCGATGGCGACGATGCGGCCGTCCTTGTGTGCTGCGTCGGTGACGGTCATTCGTGTGGCTCCTTAGACGTGGCCCGGCGCTGCGTGGGCGTGGTCGGTGGGGTCGAGTTCTCGGAAAAGGGTTGTCGAGTGGAGATGGTCGAGGAGCAGGTCCTCGCCGTCGCCCTCGGCCTCGCGGAGGCCTTCGGCGCCGCCGATGATCTCCATGATCTCGGTGGTGATCGCCGCCTGACGGGCGGCGTTCATCTGCCGGGTGAGGCGGACGATCATGTCTTCGGCGTTGTCGGTCGCCGACTTCATGGCCCGCTGCCGGTTGGCGTGCTCGGACGCCGCTGCGTCGAGGAGGGCGGCGAAGAGCCGGGCCTCGATGTAGCGGGGCAGCAGGTCGGCGAGCACCGAGGACGCATTCGGCTCGAAGTCGAACCCGGCGAGTGCGGTGGCCGATCCGGCCTCGGCGATCGTCGAGGTCTGCTCGAGCGGGAGGAATCGACGCACCACCACCCTCTGGGAGGCGACCGACCGGAACTCCGTGTAGATCAGGACGACTCGGTCGACACTGCCGTCGAGGAACATCGACGCCACCGTGTTCGCGATGCGCCGGGCGTCCTCGTAGGTCGGCTTGTCGCTGATCCCGTCGTAGGTCGCTGCGAGCCGATAGTTCCGGAACCGGAAGTACCCCGCCGCCTTGCGACCGACGGTGACGAGCTCGTAGTCCGAACCCTCCGCCCGGGCGGCGTGGATCTCACGTTCCGCAGCACGGATCACCGAGGAGCTGTACGCCCCGGCGAGCCCGCGGTCGGAGGTGAGGACGATGAGCGCCGTGCGTTCCACCGACTCCACGACCCGGAGCATCGGATGGTCGACGTCGGCACCACCGGCGGCGAGATCCTCGATCACCTTCGTGATCTGCTGCGCGTACGGCCGCGCCGCGTTGGCGCGTTGCTGCGCACGGACCACCCGTGAGGCGGCGATGAGCTCCATCGCCCGGGTGATCTTCTTCGTCGCCTTCACGCTGTTGATGCGTCGGCGGAGGATCCGTTCCTGTGCTCCGGGCATCGACTAGGCGTCCCGCGTGATGTCCTGCTCGGGCAGCGTCGTCGAGCTGTCGACGGTCGCAGCGTTGGCTGCACCCTGCGCCTCGGCGTCGGGCTCCGAACCGGCGGCACCGCCGGTCGGTCGGAACTGGGCACCGAAGCTCGCGATGATGGCCTCGAACGCCGCCTCGTCGGGGATGTCCCCTGTCGTGCGGATTGCGGTCATCACATCCGCGTGGCGGGAGGCGAACCAGTCGAGCAGTTCGGTCTCGAAGCGCTTCACGTCGCCCACCGGAACGGTGTCGAGGTGCCCGCGGGTCCCGGCGTAGATCACCACGACCTGC